>JAGCVQ010000029.1 GCA_017962275.1 Bacteroidales bacterium | reverse complement strand
TTTCGTTGAATTGAGTAAATTTGCCGCGCAATTGGAGACGCTTGACATGAGTGACGAGCGCAACCTGATCCTCTACATGTTCACCAACGTGGTGTACTTGCAGCAGGAGGATGTTGACACCCTGACACCCATGCAGATGCGTTTCTACGAGGAATGTCAAATCGCAAATTTCACGAATATGGAAAAACAGGATTATGTCAAGAGCCTGATGGATTACCCCAGCGTGCATGAGATGGTGGAATGCGAGCGCGCGGAGGCGAAAGAGGAGGGGATACAAATAGGGATCCAGATGGGAATAGAGCAGGGTGAAATTAGCACCAAGCGACTCCTCGCCCGCAACATGCTCGCCGAAGGCCTCGCCCCCGCCTTGGTGGTGGAGATCTCTGGGCTGACGGAGGACGAGGTTGCGGCGTTGGCGCAACAATAAGACACAGGCCAATGGCACCGTCTGTAGGGCTGCCGCACTGCGACAGCCCTACACGCAATGCGACAGCCCTGCACGCAATGCGACAGCCCTACACGCACTGCGACAGCCCTACACGCACTGCGACAGCCCTACAACGCCGCCTCATTCTTAATTCTTAATTCTGCATTGAATAAAGGCCGCCCCAGAAACGGAACGGCCTTCGCAAAATGCTAAGTCGTAGATGCACCGCCGCTATCCCGAGTTGCGGATGAAGAGGACGGGCAGACACAACCATGGTTACCCCAGAGTTACCCCAGACCTACACGGGTGTGAAAGACACCTCTCCCCCGGCCCCTCTCCAAAATGGAGATGGGTGGTTCCGACTTCCTCTAACAGCCCCTCACATTGCAGGCGGTGGACTCCCCTTCCATGGGTGTTCTTATAAAGTACTGTCTGCCAAGCCTTCACTGAAACCCGAACCAACCGTCCCGCCTGTTGTCCATTTGTTTGAATAACAATAGGTTAAGGATAGCGTTTCCCGATTGATTTTACCTAAAGTACTGTCTACCAAGCCTTCACGTGCTGTTTCTTGCTGATTTCAGCAAGGTTTCAGCAAGAAACCAGCAAGGAGACAGAAAGGAGTCAGCAAGGGGGCAGCAAGGAGTTTAAGGGTTAAGGATTATGGGTTATGGTGTGTCAAGCTTCAGGCTGCAACGAGCGACCCCAATAATTATCCATTATCCATTATCCATTATCAATTATACCACCATACTCACCAATCTCACCACAAACGCCGCCAGCCAGGCCACGCCCGTGGTATAGAAGATGTTGAAAAGCAGCCACTTGCGACCGGCTTCGCGGCGGATGGCCGACAACGCCGCCACGCACGGGAAATAAAGCAAAATGAACACCATGAAGCCGAACGCCACCCACGGGGTGAACACCGGCTTCCCGATGTCGGGACCCGACGTCCATGTGTGTGTCTGCAAACTCTTCTGCAAGGCCGAGGAGTGCTCGTCGGCCTCCAAGTCGCTGTGGTAGAGCACGCCCATCGAGGAGACCACGATCTCCTTGGCGGCGAAACCCGTGATCAGCGAGACCCCCATCTGCCAGTCGAAACCCAGCGGACGAAACACCGGCGCCACGAACCTGCCGAAACGCCCGATATAGGAGTTCTCAATCTGGCACGCCGAACGGTCGAGCTCCAACTGAGCGACCTGCGCGTCACGATCGGCGGCGCTCAACGTCTCATCCGCCTGCACCCGCTCGATCTGCGCGGTGTAGGCATCCACCTCCTTGCCGTGACGCGGGAAATACTCCAACGCCCAGATGATGACCGTGGCCACGAGAATCACCGTGCCCATCTTCTTGAGGTACTGCACGCTCTTGTCCCACATGTGGATCATGGCGTTGCGGAAAGTCGGGATGCGGTAGGGCGGCAGCTCCATCACGAACTGGTCGCGCTCCTGCTTGAAAGCGGCCTTCTTGACCAACAGCGACGTGACGATGGCCATCACGATGCCGAGCAGGTAGATGGAGGTGAGAATCAGCCCCTGATGCTTCGTGAAGAAGGCGGAGATAATCAGCAGATAGACGGGCAGCCGCGCCGAACACGACATGAACGGCACGGTGATGATGGTGAGGATGCGGTCTTTGCGGTTCTCCAAGGTGCGCGTGGCCATGATGGCCGGCACACTGCACCCGAAACCGATGATGTAGGGGATGAACGACTTGCCGTGCAGCCCCATCCGGTGCATCAGCTTGTCCATGATGAAGGCGGCGCGGGCCATGTAGCCGGTGTCCTCCAAAATGGAGATGAAGAAGAAGAGTATCAGGATGTTAGGCAGAAACGAGCAGACACCCCCTACCCCGGCGATGATGCCATCGACGAGCAGGTCCTTGACGATGCCGTCGGGCAGCACGCGGGTGATGACATCGCCCAACCAGCCGAAGAAACTCTCCAGCCACGCCTGCGGGTACGCCCCTAACGTGAAGGTCATCTGGAACATAAACCAGAGGAAGAAGACCAGAATCGGGAACCCCAACCATTTGTTGGTCAGAATCTTGTCGGCGGAATAGGCCGGCTGTGTGCTCTTGTCCTTGCCCTGGGTATAGGTTTCGAGGAGGGCGCCGCGCACGAAACCGTACTTCGCGCCGGACACAATGCTGGCCGCGTCCTCGTTGTAGCGTTTCTCGATAACCGCCCGCTGCTCTGCCGCCAACGCACTGACCTTCTTGTCGTTGTCGTACTTGCCCACCAAATTCTCGATGGTCTTGTCGCCGGCAAGCAGCTCGATGGCAAGGTAACGGATGGAATAGTGGCTGGCCAGATCGGGAATCTCCATCAGCCCCTCCTTGATGATGCCGATGGATTTCTCCAAATCCGCGCCGTAGTTGATGTGGACGTGCTTGGTGTACTGTTCCAGGTTCTCGTAAAGATTCACGATGTTGGCCATCACCTCCTGGATTCCGGTGCCTTTGGAAGAGACGGTCGGAATGATAGGGAAGCCGAAAAGCTCCTGGAGGGTGTCCAAGTCGAGCTGGTCGCCGTTCTTCTCGAGCTCGTCGTACATGTTGAGGGCCATCACCATGGGCACGTTCATGTCAATGAGCTGGGTGGTGAGGAAGAGGTTGCGTTCGAGGTTGGAGGCATCGGCCACGTTGAGCACGATGTCCGGATGCTGCTCCATAATGTACTGGCGCACATAGAGTTCCTCGGGGGTGTATTCGGTGAGCGAGTAGGTACCGGGCAGGTCCGCAAGGGCGATGGTGTAGCCTTTGTGCTTGAAATAGCCGACTTTGGAATCGACGGTGACACCGCTGTAGTTGCCGACCTTCTCCCGCATGCCGGTGGCGTGGTTGAAGAAGGAGGTCTTGCCGCAGTTGGGATTGCCCACGAGGGCGACGTGGATGCGCTTGCCCTCCTTGCCGAGGATGCGTTCGGTCTCCTCGGTGACGGTGCCGTGGAAGCTGTAGCTGTTGGCAACCTCCTCGGTGACGGAGACCACCTCCACATGCTCGGCCTCGATGCGCCGCAGCGACACGTGCCCGCTCATAATCTCGTATTCGATGGGGTCGCGCAGGGGCGCGTTGCGGATGACCTTCACCTTCTCGCCGCGCACAAATCCCATCTCCATGAGCCGGTGGCGGAAACCACCATGCCCCATGACGCGCACAATCACGCAGTACTCGCCGGTCTTCACATCGGCGAGGGTCAGCACATTCCCAGATTGTTCCTCAATATTCATCGTACCGTATTTTGGAGGTGTAGAGACGTGAGATTTTGCGTCCTTACAGACCACGGTGCAAAAGTGCAATTTTGTGTGGAACGTGGCATCCCCATTTTTGGGGATTTTTAGCAATAAAAAAAAATGTATTTTTGCCGCCTGACAATTTTGTCAGCAATTATACTCGTATCAAGACCAAATGTCTAATAATCAGTGTGATAACAAGAAGGAGGAGATCCTGAATGCGGCAGAAAAGGAGTTCATCCTGCACGGATACGCGGGGGCGAGAACCGTCGCCATCGCCAAACGGGCCGGAGTGGGACATCCCCTGCTGCATTATCACTTCAAAACGAAAAAGGATCTTTTCAAATTCGTAGTGCTCCGGAAAATCGACCTGTTGCGCCAATCCGTCCTGATGTCCTGGGACGAATCCGAAAAGAGCTTCCCCGAAAAGCTGTCCGCGACCATCGGGAAGCATTTCGATTTTGTGAAGGACAACGCGGATTACTTGCGGTTCCAACTCCAGGAAATGGAACAATACCCGGAGATTTTCACTGATATCCGGTCAAAAGCGGCCGAGGAGATGAACCAACTTCTCGAAAAGCTGCAAGTTGAGATCGACAGGGCAGCCGAGAGAGGCGAAATCCGACCCATCGACGCCCGCCTGCTATTAGAGGATATCATCTCCCTGAATCTGCTCATCCTCACCACCGGTCCCATCGTACAACTATTGAACCCAACCGAATGCGACGAACACTTCTACGAACGCCGCAAATCCGAAAACATCCGCCTCATCACCCACCGCCTAACCCTAAACCTTAAACTATAAACCTTAACCCAAATAATCTTATTTTCGCGCGCTCAAATTTTTTATGGATAAAACGCTCAAAATCGGAATAGACATCGGCTCCACGACCGTGAAAGTGGTGGTGCTGAATGCTGACAACCAAATCGTTTACGCCGACTACCGCCGGCACAACATGAACGTCCGGGAAACAGTCCAAGCCATCTTAGGAGGTGACGCTTTTAGCGTCACAAGCAAAACCGACGCTGAAAGCGCCGGCTCCTTTTTCGACGCTGAAAGCGCCGGTTCCTGCCGCGTGGCCGTCACCGGCAGCGTGGGCATGGGCTACGCCGACCTCTGGGGGTTCCCGTTCGTGCAGGAGGTGATCTCCGCCGCCACCTTAGTAAAGGAGTCCTTCCCGCAAACCCGCACCTTCATTGACATCGGGGGCGAGGACAGCAAGATGATTTTCTTTGACAAGGACCGGATGCCCGACATCCGCATGAACGGCAACTGCGCGGGCGGCACCGGAGCCTTTATCGACCAGACTGCCAGCCTGTTGAATGTCGATACATCCGAACTGAACACCTTGGCCGAACAGGCCAAACACGTATATCCCATCGCGTCGCGCTGCGGCGTCTTCTCCAAAACCGACATCCAGAACCTGCTGGCCCGCAACGTCAGCAAGGCGGATGTCGCCCTCTCCGTCTTCCACGCGGTGTGCCTGCAGGTGCTGGGCACGCTCTCCCGCGGCGTCGATGTGCAAGCCCCCGTCTTCTTCTGCGGCGGTCCCTTCGCCTTCCTGCCCAAGCTTCGGAAAGTCTTCTTGGAGAACTTGCAACTCACTGACAACGATTGCGTTGCCGTTCCGGATGCCCGCGTGGTACCCGCTCACGGCGCGGCTCTGATGGCCCGCACCGCCTGTCCCGAGCCCATCGCCCTGACCGACTTCCTCCAGACCGTCCAAAGCCAGGCCATGGGAGACGAATCGCGACTGCTCGCCAACCGCCTCAACCCCTTGTTCACCGACAACCAGCATTTTGAGCGATGGAAAGCCGAGAAGCAGAACTTCTTCGTGTCGCGGGTCGGCTGGGACGAGGTGAAGAGCAACGAGGTCTATATCGGCATCGATTCCGGCTCCACCACCACCAAGTTCGTGGTTTTGGACACGGAAGGCCGCATCCTCTTCTCCGACTACTGTTCCAACAACGGCAACAGCTTCGAGGCGTTCCACGGGGCACTGAAACGGTTCGCGCAGGCGTGCAAGGACCACGACTTCGAGCCGAACATCCTCAACAGCGCGGTCACCGGCTACGGTGAAAATCTGTTAAAAACGGCCTTCGGGCTGCACCACGGCGTAGTGGAGACGATGGCCCACTACTTGGGGGCGAAGAAAGTCTCCCCCGATGTCTCCTTCATCCTCGACATCGGCGGTCAGGATATGAAAGCCATCTTTGTTGAGAATCAAGCTATTAGAAGACTTGAGATTAACGAAGCCTGCTCTTCCGGCTGCGGCTCGTTCATTGAGACCTTCGCCAAGATGCTGGGCTATACGGTAGGCGATTTCGCCCGTATCGCGTGCGAGGCGAAGCATCCCTACGACCTCGGCACCCGCTGCACCGTCTTCATGAACTCCAAAGTGAAACAGGCCATGCGCGAAGGCACCTCCGCGGAAGACATCTCCGCCGGGTTTGCCTACTCGGTCATCAAAAACTGCCTGTTCAAAGTGTTAAAATTACGAAAAATCGAGGAGCTCGGCGACCACCTCGTAGTGCAGGGCGGCACCTTCAAGAACTTGGCGGTGGTGCGGGCACTGGAGCTGCTCACCGGCAAGGATGTCCGCTTTGCCGACATCCCCGAACTGATGGGCGCCTACGGCTGCGCCCTCTTCGCCCGCGAGCAGAAGGTCACCAAGGTGCTGACCCTCGACGAACTCCTCTCCATCCAGCAATTCGAGAACAAGCAGCAGGTTTGTCCCGGCTGCCCGAACCACTGCACCGTGTTGGAGTACCATTTCTCAAACGGGCAGACCTTCTATTCCGGCAACAACTGCGAAAAGATATACACCAACCACACAGAAGTCCAGAAGAAAGGCTTCAACCAGCACCACCGGCGGCTGAAGATGCTGTTCCGGCGCCCGATGCTGAACGATGCGGGCGGCAAGCCGGTCATCGGCATCCCGCGCTCCCTCGGCATGTTCGAGCTCTACCCCTTCTGGCACGCGCTGTTCCGCACCTGCGGCATCCGCACGGTCCTTTCCGGTCCCTCCACGGTGAAGCAGTACGAGAAAGGCATCCACACGGTGATGTCCGAGAACATCTGCTTCCCCGCCAAGCTGATGCACGGTCACATCTTCGACCTGGCACGGCAGAAAGTCGATCGCATCTTCTACCCCTTCGTCGTGATGGAGGCGCCCGCCGACAGCCAAGCCCGCAACAGCTACAACTGTCCCGTCGTGGCCGGATATGCCGACGTGGTGCGCAACGCCATCGATACGGAGGAGCGTTTCGGCATCCCCACCGACGAGCCCATCATCTCCATGAACAACGAGGGTTTCCTGCGCAAGGGATGTATCAAATACCTGAAAACGTTGGGAATCAGCAAGTCCGTGGCAAACAAGGCGGTGGATGCGGCTATCGTGGCCCAACGGGAATACATCGAGGAACTCCACACCGAAGCCACCGAGATTGTGGCGAAAGCGAAGAAGGAAGGCCGCATGGTGGTGGTTCTCGCGGGAAGGCCCTATCACTCGGATCCGCTCATCCAGCACAAGGTTTCCGACTGCATCGCCGACATGGGCATCGACGTGGTTACGGAGTTCATTGCGGGCGACGAAGACACGGCTGTCTATCGCGAGCTGATGGCCGTCACCCAGTGGACTTATCCCAACCGCGTCTTCAAGGCCGCCCACTATGTAGCCAACAGTCCTGACAACGTGCATTTCATGATGATCACCTCCTTCGGCTGCGGTCCCGATGCGTTCATCATCGACGAGACCCACGACATTCTCGACCGCAAGGGCAAGAGCTTCACGCTGCTGAAGGTCGATGACGTGAACAATATCGGGTCGCTGCACCTGCGCGTGCGCTCAATGGTGGAGAGCCTGAAGTTCAGCCGCCAGGAGAAGGTGGACAAGCCGTTTGTCACTACCCCACCCTTCTTGGAAACCGACCGCCGTAGAACAATTCTCGCCCCCTACTTCGCGGGAGGCTACTCCGAGTTCATGCCCACCCTATTCAAGATGGCCGGCTACAACATGGTCAACTTGCCCCTCGGCGACAAGGAGTGCGTGGAATTGGGTCTCCAGTACGCCAACAACGAGGTCTGCTACCCCGCCACCATCGTGGTCGGCAGCCTGCTGAAGGCCCTGCGCAGCGGCGACTACAATCTGGACGACACGGCCGTCATCATCACGCAGACGGGCGGACAGTGCCGAGCCACCAACTACATCATGCTGATCAAGAAAGCGTTAGTGGCAGCCGGCTACGAAAAAGTGCCGGTATTATCGCTCGCATTAGGCAGCACTTTGGCCAACGAACAGCCCGGATTCACGTTCAACGCCCGGGAGTTAGCTTTGCCCGCCATCAACACGCTGCTCTATGCCGACTGCCTGTCCCGGATCTACTACGCCTCGCGCCCGCGTGAGAAGCAGCCGGGCATCGCCAAAACGCTGCATCAGAAATACATCGACCAATGTCTGCCGCTCATCGAAGCCCGCGACTATCGGGGCATGAAGCGGCTGCTGAAAGAGGCCGTAACGGAGTTTGCCGCCAACATCGACACGGGAAAACGACTCCCGAAAGTCGGTGTGGTGGGCGAAATCTACATTAAGTACAACTCCTTCGGACACCTCAACGTCCTGGACTGGCTTGCCGAGCAGGGTGTGGAGGTCGTGGCGCCATCCATCTATAACTTCTTCATCAACAGCTTCGTGAACCTCCACATCAACAAGGAGAACCACATCAAGCCGGTGAAATTGCCGCTTTGGCTCACGGACGTGGCGTACAAAATCGTGTTCCGCCAAGCCAAATCCTTCGACCAGGTCTGCCAGGAGTTCCCGTTCTACCGACCCTTCGCGGACATGTTCCACGAGGCGAAATTGGCGGAACGCATCATCAACATGGCGGCCAACTTCGGCGAAGGCTGGCTGATTCCGGCGGAGATGTCCTCGCTGGCGGAAGACGGCGTGAAGAACATCATCAGCCTGCAGCCGTTCGCCTGCATCTCCAACCACATTATCTCCAAGGGCATCGAAAAGAAGATGCGGAAGCTCTACCCCGACGTCAACCTCCTCTTCCTCGACTTCGACGGCGGCACCTCCGAAGCCAACGTCTTCAACCGGTTGCATTTTTTGATAGCGAATGAATAAAAAAAACGGTGCCGAAGCACCGTTTTTTTTATTCATTCGCAGATTTTACCGCACGATCGTAATCGACCCGTTGAACGTAATCGTCTTCGCCTTTCCTTTGTAGTGGAAGGAGTAGTAATAGACACCGTCGGAGAGGCCGTTGCCATCGAAAATCTTCTCGCCCGGATAGACAGTGCCGTCCTTGGCGTAGGTGTCGTAATTCTTGGCATCATACACCTTCTTGCCCCAGCGGTCGTAAACCATAAGGCGGTTGTTGCGATAACCGTCGGGATCCTCGGGGTTGATGTTGGTATTGAGGTTCTCGATAGCCCACACATCGTTGATGCCGTCGCCGTTGGGCGTGATCACATTCGGGAAGATAAGGTCGCTTTCGATGACAATCGTGTGGGTGATTTCGCTGCTACAGCCCGAATTGCTCTGCACGTGGAGGGTCACGTTGTAGTCACCCCACGAAGTGAACGTATGCGGCTCGGCGAAATTCACGGAATCGATAGTGCCGTCGTCGAAATCCCAATAGAAGCTGCCGTTACCGCCAGTCACCATATCCTGATCGGCATAGTTGATGAAGTTCACCACGCCGCCGTTCTCGCTGAGCATGGAGATAGCGGGATCAGCTTCAAACTCGGCGATAGGCTGCGGATTCACTACGATGGAGTTATACAAGGAAATAGAATCCTTACAACCGTCGGGAGTGGTCATCTTCATAATCAAAGAGTACGTACCGGGTTCGTTGATCTGGAAGACGGGATCTTCGGAAGTGGAGCTGAAGGCCACGCGGGCGTTCCCAAAGTCGTCATACTCCATAATATACCACACGTATGAGGAGCCCTCCGGAGTGGAATTGTTCTCAATGCGGAGATTCAACGGGGCACATCCCGACAGGTCAAGATCTTCTATATTGATGACAGGTCGCTCGAAGATGTCGATATTGATGGTATCCGAACCCTCGCAAGCCAGACCCGTCTCATCGCTGGTGGTGATGATGTTCACGTAATACTGTCCGGCGGTGAGCACCTCAATGGCATCGGTGTTGTCACCGGTGTTCCAATAGTACTCCGTGGTTTGCCCCGGAGCACCTGCCTGAGCATAATTGGCCGCCAAGATGGAGATGTCGCCGTAGCAGATTTTGTAGTCCGGACCCAAATTGGGTTCGGGGTGACCCACCACCTCCATGTGGTTGATGGTGTCATAGATACAACCCAGTTCGTCCTGCACCTTGATGACATAATCAATATGGCCGGGTTGGTCAGGGATAATGGTGGGGCCGTTTGCTCCGGGACCTTCCACCCAAGCGGTATCGACCAGCACTTGATAAGACCAGTCTTGCGGCAGCAACGACGGATCAAGGGCGATTTCCCATTCGGTCATCCATCCGTTATCGATGGAGAAGCCGTCCAACACCTCAATGCTCCAAGTACCGTTCATCGGGCAACCAATCAGGTTGGCGAAGGAGCCATCAGGGTGATACACATTGGTCATGTTGGCCACATCGGTGGAATCCACACAACTGTTATGCACTGAGGATGTAGCATACACATAGTTTCCGGAAGCATACTGGTATCCTTGGTTGGTAGCGTTGGACCAGCAGTAGTTCCAAGGAATTCCCATACGGTTGCCATATTCATTGGGGTTGCACTTATTGGAGCCTTCCTCATCCACAGCAAGTCCGAAATGGGCGCTTGAAGAACCGGAACCGTTCCATCCCCATTCGGAAGCCGGAATCTGTCCGGAACAAGAGGAAGAACCGCTGTTATATTTCTTCATGATGGAGACATACTGCTGGTTCGGGCAGGTCAGCTTAATCCAAATATCACCGATGTAGGAGTGCTCAATCTTAAGGCGCACGAACAGGATGTCGTTAGCCGACTGAATCGTGGCTGCAGGAGAGAAGCTGGTGAACGTAACCGGGGAGACGTATGAGCAATACTGGAGCTGGCCGGATTGAACCTGTCCGTCATGACAGGGCTGTCCATCGGGCAAGAAGACCGTGTCACACACAGCAAGGGCGGTTATCTGCTCGCTGCCCACGGTGTCAACCTGCAAAGCGGAAAGGAAGTCGTAACCCACAGAGAGTTGCACCTCGTCACCGGCACAGACGGGCGGGAAGTCCAGCACGTCACGGATGGGGTTAGAGGATGTCCTCACACGGAAAGTGTAGGGAATATACGCTTCACAACCCGCACTGTCGGAAATGCCGATGGCCACGTCATAACCGCGTCCTTCCGGGAAGTTATAATTGATGGCGTTACCACCCAAGGTGTCAAACGACTCCCAGCTCATATCCCAATGGAAAGTACAGGTGGCATCTTCCTGGTGATAGCTGTAGTCATTGTCCGGGAACTCACCATGGGCCACCAAACGAATCGTGTCGTAAGGACAGACGTCCAGATAGAGATACCCGTCTTCCTCCAAATGCGGGACTTTACTGGAGGCGACGTCATCAAACACCACATTGATACGCTGGCACGGACGCACACAGTCGGTGGTTAGAGCAAAACCGGCACCCTCATCCTGTGCATCCGATTTGAAACGGATGGTAAGACAACCGCTGGCGTTATACACGGTGGCCGCGTAGGACAGGGTCGGTGAAGAGACAGAGTCCGTAATGCAGTTCGTCAAGGCGACCAACAACGGATCATTGATGGACTGGCCGTCGTAGATGAAGAGCGTGTCGTTACATTTCACGTCAAACGATGCCACGTTCAAGTTCACTCGCACCGAGTGGTTGTTCGGGTCGTTGGAAGAAATGGTAACGTAACTGTCCACGTTGGGACCGTAATCCCCATTCAGACCGCCGTTGTCATAAACGGATACGGAGCAGCCGCTCACAGTGGTCTGCGTGCTCGCACCCAAGTTGATTACCTGGGCATTCATGGCAAGCACTCCACACAATAAAGCGAATAAAACGAATATCTTTTTCATCTTTCCGAATTTTCTTAAAAACCATATTGATGTAAATGCGCATTCAGCCGCTCCTCCCAAGTCACCTTGGGCATCACGATCACATAGTAGCCTTCGTGGCGCAGTTTGAACAAGTTATAGCGGTAGGTATCCTGGGGCAGATTCCATTTGTAGGGGTTCACGTAGCCCTTTTGGATAATATCTTCCTCCAGATAGGTCATACCCTCCGGCAGATACTTTTCCAACATACCCATTTGCTGGAAGTTGCCGTCCCAAAGCTTGCTCGTGACCAACGCATAGTTGAACATCGTGTAGTTCACTCTGAGCAGTTCCTCGGGGTTATTCGCACGCAAATCCTCGACCTTGGCAGCCGTTATCTCCTCCGCCAACTGAGGAGTCACATAATACTCACTCACAGGGCGTTGATTTTGCGCAAATCCGATGAGCATCACGCCCATCATCATCATTGTCAATACTGTTCTTTTCATATCGTTATAATTTTTCACTTACTCTTTCACGTCTCTTTTCCCCCTTCATATCCACTTAGTCGCACGAACCTTCCATTTCGTTACAACAAAAATGCGATTTTTTTTATTTTTTCTATATCCTATTGTCACTCAGCGATTTGTGACCTATGACTTTTGTTTTGAACCTTGAACTTTGAACCTTGAACCTTGAACCTCACTCCTCCTCGTACAACAAGTACTTCCCCCTCACCTCTTTAAACGCCGTCAGTCCCTCCTCCCACGAAGCGCGGATTTCCTCCTCGAAAGCGCCCGCGACAATCTGCTTGCGCAATTGGTCCGTGCCGGCGAGTTTGTCGAAGAAGTTGTTTTTCAGGAAGAACGTCGCCTTGTCGGGGTAGTCGCGGTAAGCGTCCAGCAGGAAGGATAGTTGGAGACCGCCGGGAGCAGTACGCCACCTCCTACCCATGACGAGCAGTTTGCCTCGGCACTCCTGACCCTTGAACGGCGGGTTTTCCGACACGCCGGGGATGGCTTTCGGGGTGAACCGATAGTCGCCGCTCAGCATTCCGGGCGCGCCGTACATCTCAAACGGATGTTCGGTGCCGCGACCCACGCTCACGTTCGTCCCCTCAAAGAAGCAGAGCGACGGATAGAGGTAGATGGCCTCGGGGGTCTGCAGATTCGGGGACGGCGCGACAGGCAGCTCATAACGGGTCGCGTGCGTATAACCCTCCAACGGGACCACCGTCAGGTTGCACTGGATTCCGTTCGCCAGCCACTTCTCGCCGTTGATCATCCGGGCATACTCCCCTATCGTCATGCCATAAACCACCGGCACCGGATGCATTCCCACAAACGACTTGAAAGCGGGATCCAACACAGGTCCATCGACATAGAAGCCGTTCGGGTTGGGACGGTCAAGCACAACGACCGGAATCCCGTTCTCGGCGGCGGCCTCCATCACATAGTGCAACGTGGAGATGTAGGTGTAGAAACGGCAGCCCACATCTTGTAAGTCAAAGAGCAGAATGTCAATGTCCTGCAACTGCTCGGCAGTCGGTTTTTTGTTCTTGCCGTAAAGGGAGACCACGGGCAGACCCGTGAGCGGGTCCTTGCCGGAAGCGATGGTCGCACCCGCCTCCGCCTGTCCGCGGAAACCGTGTTCCGGGCAGAAGAGCTTCACGATGTTGACTTTGCGCGACAGCAGCGTATCGACCAGATGGGCCTTCCCGACCACGGAGGTCTGGTTGCCGCAAACGGCCACGCGCTTGCCTTCCAAAAGCGGCAGGTAGCGTTCCATGCACTCGGCACCGGTACGCAACACCGTCTCAGAAGCAGCGGCCACAGGTCGCTCCGACGGCTTGTTTTGCGCACAAGCAGCCGTCAACACCATCAGGCAAAAGGCCGTCACCAAAATTCGATTCATCATAGTCAAAGTCAAAGTCAACAGTCAAAGTCATCGAAAAAGAAAGCTACCCCGAGAGGTAGCTTCTTCTGTTAAGAAGCGGTTATTTTTCGACAACCATCTTCTTGGTTAAAACAACATTCTTATAATGCAAGGTGTAGTAATAGACACCGGCAGCGAGCTTGGCGGTATTCAACTCAATGTAGTTGGTACCCGCTTCCGCCTCCTGCGTAGTGGTGTAGATCACCTGACCAGCCGCGTTGGTGAGATCCATTGTCACCTTGCCCGGCTCCTTCACAGAGTACGGGATGCGGGTGGTCGTGATAGACGGGTTAGGCTCATTCTGTCCGAGGTAAATACCATCCTCGTTCTCGTAGTCGTCAATGCCCACGTCGGTGCAGGAAAGCGTACGCTTGGTGTCATTGTTGTGACGCTTGTCTTCGGGAATCACGACTGTAGCCTTCACCTCCCAGTTCTGGGTAAGGTTCGTCACCTCAAACTCGTGCGTGCTGGTGTAGATCAGCGTGTCACCGGGTTCGAGATGTTGCACGATGTGCTCGGTCTCGGTCACGATGTCGCTACCGGTACCCACATTGAAGACAACATCGAACTCCTCCACGGCGGAATTGCCCGTGTTTTCGAGCTCAATAATCGGCACCACAAGGCTGTTCACATCGAGACACCCCGTAGCGGAGCTCTTATCCTCAGGATACACAATTCTGTTGACGGCCATATCCGGCAGACCGGTCACCAAATTGATGTCGTCAATGCTCGGGTCGATGCGGTAAACCTGTTGCGTCACCGTGAAGCGCAGACGAGCCACCTCGTCCACCGGATGAAGCACCGTGAGATGGTTGAGCCACTGGGCAGCACCATCGGCCTTGGTCAGTTCGTCAACGGTCTGATAGTATTCACCAGAACCCGTCTCCACACGCATCAGGAAGTTGGAGTTGGCCGGACCCGTGAAGTACTTGTAGAAGTTCAGCTCGGCCGGATAGATATCGTGATAGTGCATATTGATACAACCACTGGTCAGGGAGGTCCACTTGTTCTGGTTGGTCGTGCTGTTCACGCCATCAACCGTGGCATAACCGCCATATTGCTCCAAGCTGGTACCAGCGGAGGTATGGTCATGGGCAGGACCGCCGCTCGGGTTGGCACCGTTGTTCTGAGAAGCACCGGCACGCTCCGACCAGATGTAGTTCGGGTTGGAAGAGGTCGCCAACCAGTCAGAAGGCAGCTGGATATCTTCAATGCCCACCGGGACGAAGGCCTCCACAAACGGAAGCTGTTCGACAGTCAGGTCGGAAACCACTGCCTCGCTACCTCTCGTGTTGTTCGTCAGATACTGGTCGCTCTCGTAGGTGAGTTGGGTGCTGACATGGTAGTCTCCCAGCGCACTCAGGTCGATATCCGGGATAATCACCGTCATTTCCGAATTCGGCGTCAACGTGCCGCTTTCCACCGTCTTGGTATAGACGCCCGGCACCGCACCGGTAATGGTGGCGGTAATGGTCATCGGATTGGCCATGCTCAAGGTCTGGGTCTCCGTACCGTAGTTACGGACATTCACGCGCATTCTGGCATGAGCATCGGCACAAACGTCATTCACCGGGTGCAGGATGGACGGAATACCGAGGTCGATCTGCATCGGGGCGCTCAGAAGGACGGCGTAATCCTCCGTCTCGCCCTCAGCCGTGGCAGAGTTGTTGTAGTAAGAACAAGGATCCGTCACATTGACCGATGCGCAAATCACGCGCATACGGGTAAGACCAATTTCCGCATTGCCAATCACGGGAACGTTCACCACCTGCACAGTGGCGGCGTTGGCAGCGTCGGCGGGGATGGCAGCAGTAGCCATAATGGCCTCGTTCGCCTCAAATTGACCGTTACGGTTGTAGTCGATATAGGCGCGCTTATAGACAGTCTTCGTCGCCGTGCCGGTGAAGGCATGGGCGACAGAAAGCGTGTACTCTTGACCCAAGATGAGTTCCACCGGGGCGACCGTGGAGGTGTAGTCCGTGTACATGCCGTTGCCCGGGGCAGCCGGATGATCGGTGAAGGGTGCCGCCGTGCCGTTGTTCAGGGCAGCGAAGGTCACATTCGTGATGTGGGCACCGGTGTTCAGTGCCAACGGACGTGACTCGCACGGATCTTCCTTGCTCACAAAGATGGTCGTGGTGTCGTTGCCGTGGTACGTATCGGAAGTGAGACCGGTGAACGCCTTGAACGGGGTGCTGTAATAGACACCGGTAAGGTCACAAGCCGTGCTGAAGGTCATCGTGGCGGTAGCACCGGAAGCCAAGGAACCGGAATAGTTCTCCGTGACCGGCGTGTTGTTGCCCAGCTGGTAGGAGACCGGGAAGTTGGAAGCCGCGGCGGAACCGAAGTTACGGATGGTGACCGTCACATTCTCGGTCGCGGTGAAAGCATTGTTCTGCGGCACCGGGGCGGTAATCGCCGTCACACCCACATCGTGCTGCGGCACCGTGGTGTTGATGGTGATGGTGGCCTTCGGGGACTCACAGGTATAGTTCATCTTGAACTTCGTGTTGACACGATAACCGGAAAGCGTGAAGCTGCTTCCTGCGGTCAGCGCGGTATTCTGCGCCTTGGTATAGACTTTCTTGTTGCTGCTGATCGGCGTGTTGGTGAACTTCGGCGCGGGGTTGATACCGAGGTTCGTCACACAGCTGGCGTCACCGCAGTCGTGCTCGGCATAGAGCAGCAAACCTTCGCCGTTGAAGTCGTAACCGCCCTCGATGGCGAATCCGACCCAACCAACCTCGTCGAGAGCGAGCTCGCCGTCAAACACCAGTCTGGCATTGGAGGTCTCCGACGGCCAGTTGATGTTCTTGTTACCCGTACCGATAGCCAGCACATTGGTGGTATCCTTGAGCCAGAACTTCATCGGGATGGCAACGCCGTTGGCTTCTGCCGTGCAGACGTGGAAGTAGATACTGTCGATACGTCCTTCCGGACCGCCCATATCCTCCTTGTTGTAGAGAATCTTGGCGTATGAGTGTCCGTTGGTGAAGGTGAACGGAGCCGCGCTCGATTGGCTGGTATTGTTGCCCGTACCGGCAATCACGTCAGCGTTGAAACCGTTAGACTCAATACGACCGCTGTAGTAGTACGTGGTCGGAGCGTAAATCGGGTCGGTGGTGTAGCTGCTGCCTTCCGCCAACGCTTGGTCGTCGGTGGAATTCTGATAGAAATAGAAGTGGTTGAGCGTGGATGTGCTCGGGGTCACCGTCTGCGTGCCGCCGTAAGGCACCGTGAAGGAGAGAGCCTGCGGGGCGGCGGGCAGTGCCGGGAAGTACATCGAACCCGAAATGGTGTCGTTGGCCGTATAGACCGGCATCGCCGAATTAACGGGCGTGGTGTAAATCAGATATTGGTAAACTCTGTTCTGCGTGGCGGAACCGAGGTTCAAACCGTTGTCGTACGTGATGGTGTCCGTCTGCAGCGAGGAAATCGGCTCGTTGATGAGGTTCACCCCGTTCACGGTGGCCGAACCGGTGAAGTTGGCGTTCAGATTGAACGTGCCGGCCGGAATCGCCGTGTTGGAGGTCGTATCCTGATTCATCACCGACACCTGCAACAGCGGGTTCAGTGAGTTGGCGCACTGATAAGAAACCGGATAGAGCAACTCCTCCGTGCTCAAATCGTATTGCGGACGGAACACATTGATAATCACAGGAATGCGCTTTGTAACACAGTTGCTCTGCTGCGTCTTGCCCGACACCCAGAAGACCACCGTGTCATACAACGGAGCCGTGGTCATATACTGAGCCGACGTGGTGGTCGTATGCACCGGAGTGGCATCGTCGGGGTTGGCATAGAAGTAGTATTGCGTGATATCGGACGGTCTGTCAGCCTGTTGCAGAATCACGTAGGGCTGCGTGTAACTGCCGGTATAGACAATGCTGTCAGGCAGATAAGCCGTGCGGGTGGACTGGAACTGTCCGGTAATGGTGTCATTACCACCATAGACCACCGTTTCGTTGTTCAACGTCGTATAGATGGTGTAGTTGAACGTGATCGTGCTCGTCGGGGCGCTGAAATCGAAAGGCGTAGTGAATTCCACCACCTTGACTTCCTCGGGAGCAAACGGCTCATCCACGGTATGGGTGACTTCCGAACCGTTGAAGATGGCGTGTACAACCACCTTGTTGGCCGGGATCGAGGTGTTCAACATATTCTTGAGCTGGACCTGAATGTGCTCGCTGTAAATTGCGCAATTCGTCACGGGATAGAGCAACTCCTGGGTTTCCACATCGTAGTCCGGAATGTCGGGCACATGGATGTGGATGGGCACCTTCTGGCTACCGCAGTCCAAGTTGACCACCGTGAAGCGGGCGTTCAGACGTTTCGCCACGTTGGTCCATGCACCGGTCATCTGCGCCATGCTGTTGTTGGCTTTCTTCTGGCACAAGGTGGCGGTGGTGTTCGTCATATAGAATTGCGGGAAGCTGTTCGCACCGGAAACGTACTGTCCGCAGTTGTTACACTGGCTGCCCGTACCTGTACAGTAGTCGGCGCAGTTGGTCTCCACGAAAATCTCCAAGTTGCCGCTGTTGAACTCGAACGGGGTGAGCAGGTCGAAATCGAACCAGCCCGCGTGGTTGAAGAAAACGCGATCGTCGAGGACGAGCGTGGCACCGAGAATCTCATCTTCCCAGTTCACGTTGGTGTTGGTAAAGACGTTCTCGTCAGTACACTTCATATAGATCTTCATCGGGATGCCCTCGCTGGCAGCGGCAGAAGACGGGGTCTTCACACTCAGCGCGAAAGAGCTGATGGTGCCGTGTCCCACTTCCTGTTCGAGGTAGAGGATGCGGCCGCGGGAGTAACCGTTGCTGAAAGTGAACGGGTCAGTACCGTTGCCGGTACCCGTGCCCACGATGGCCTCTTCGACCGTGCCGGGGTTGGCGGTCACATAATAAGTGGTGTCGAAGTAAATCAACGGGGTGTTATAGCTGTCACCATAACCAAGCAGATGCCATGACTCGTAGCCGGTGCTCGTATGCCATCCAATCACGCCTTCGGTGATGGCGGCAGGCAGCTGAGCCGTAAGGGTCGTGGGTGTATGGTAGTTCACAATAACCGTATCCTGGGCAATCGGCATCACCGCCTTACCCTTGGAAACCACCACCTGGTTGAGGGTGTCGTTGTAGGTCAGACGGTCTTGCGGGAGCTTCGTCGCCCACACCTTGATGGTGTAGTTGTCGTCCTGATAGAGCTGGTTGTTGGTGAAATCGTAGATGCTGTTGAACGCGAACAGGGTGGTTTCGTGGCTATGCAGCGTGTCGGTGAAATTCTCCGTCACGGTGGCACCGTTATTCACCGTATAGTGCAGCTGGACGGGCGGCACAATGTCGGTGGTACCGTTGTTGGTGATCTTGAGGGTCAGGTGCTCATGACCGAGGTCACAATCGGAGACCGGGTTCACCAGCTCCAGGATAGCGAGATCGTTCACGAACGGGGTATCCACCACGGCACCGATCATGAAACGGCCGGTGAGCTGCGGCACGTATGTTCCATTGCTCAGATAGAAGAAGGTGGAGTCACGAAGCGGGGTCTCGACCTGGGCGCACAGGTAGTTACCGTGGGAGAGCATCTCCAAGCCCACATAGAACTCGCCCGTGGTGTTGGTCAAAGCGAAGTTGTAAATCGGAATCTCGTTCCAGGCACCCTGTTGCAGCGTGCTGAAATTCACCACTTGGGAAGTGGCCAAGATATTGCCGTTGGCATCGGCCACGAAAGCCTTGAAGCCGTTATCGGGATCCGCGATATAGGTTTGGTCATAGTAGTATTTCACCGCACGCACAGCCAGTTCCTCATTGGTCTTGTAGCGCACGCAAGGACGGATAATGTTGCTATAGTCACCGAGAAGCAGAATGCTGGTCGTGGTGTCAGCGATATTGGCAACCGTTCCGTTGGTCACCATACGCCAATGCTGGGTATTGTTGATATTGTGCTGGTCATCGGCGCAACGCACCTCCACATCCTTGACCTCAGCCACGTTGTACTGATGGTCAGGGAACGTGACGACAACCTCGGCGTTGGCAGCCAGCGACGGAATCGTGATCGTGTCCTGCCATTGCTCGGCGGCACCGGTCACGTTGAGATAGACCTGGATGTTGGACTGGGCTTGCGAACCCTCGTTGCGCACCAAGGCACTCACCACATCGCGCATCTGGTAGCTCGTCGGAGTCTCGCCGGCACCGTAAATCTTGGTCACGGAAATGTCGTTCGGATAGAGGCTTCTCACGCGGACACGGTCGATATTGATGTTGTTACCGGCCTTGGAAGTGGCGTCGAAAGCGATATAAACACAGCTGTTGTTGACATAGTTGGAGAGGTCATAGACGAAGCGTGTCCACTGCGGTGTGGTGGCCGTGGCCAGATAACGCTGCAGGGGAGCGGTGGTCTGACCCTGCGGAATCAGGTTCGTGTAGGTAAGACCGTTGTCGGTGGAAATCTTCACCGTCATCTCATCCTTCTTGTTGGAAACAGCGTTGTCTTGCGCGAACCAGATTTCGAGGATGGGGTTGTGAGAGCCTTCGAGCACGGTCACAGGCAGCACGGCACGGGAAACCGTGTTGGCCACGAAGTTCTTGGAATTGAAGAACATACGGCCGGTGCCATACAGAGGCATGATGGTCGGGTTCACACCCTCGCCGTTCTGGAACGACCAGTTACCGGCACCGGTAGTACCCACCTGCTCAATCGTCCAAGTCATGGACGGACCATTGTTGAAATCCTCCACAAAGTCAGGGATGATATATTCCAACGTGAAATTCTGACTCAATGTATCGTTGGAATGCTGGCTGTCGTTCGGATAATTGATGATGATCGTAAAGTCAACCGGCTGGTTGCTCGGAATCACCACACCCGAAGTGAGCACCTTGTCCATGGAGCTCAACGGGGACAGGGAACCGGTATTGACGTTCACCGTCTGGTTGAGGTTCAGGGAAGTGGATTGCAGCAGGATGGTGGCGGGAGTGGAAGCGAAGTTGATCGTGTAACCACCCTTGTTGGTGATTTTCACGGTGATTTCGTAGGAACTCTGGGGGCACTCACCCAAGGCGGGACTCACGAGGGAGGTCAGCTCCAAATCGTAATTGGGGATGACATCGGCGTAAGCACCCATGTAGGTGAGCTCAGAACGGTTGATGCCGCGAATATCTTCCAAAACAGAGGTCTGACGCCAGCATTCCAAACCGGACATGGGGTCGGGAAGCAGGTTCGTGTTCTCATTGGCGATGGGCGGCATGACCGAGATATTGTCGGTCAGCGTGGTGATGGCTGCCTGCAACTCCGCAATCGTGTTACGAGCCACCGTCTTGAAAGCAACCACGCCGGAGCCGGAATAGAAGTCGTTGAAACCACCTGTAGCTGTGGTGGCACCATTCAAATACAACGGATAGTCGGAGTTGTCGTTGGTAACCGTCTTGTTCAACAATATGTTATTGTATATATTAATATTGTTGTTGTTGGCCGTGTTGGAAATATACATGGCAGCCGTGTTGCTATAGGGCGCATCCGATTTCACCAACACACTGTTGTTGACCAGATAGAGGCCCACACTACTGTTGATCTGGATACCATAGCTGTTGTCAGCGGTCACAGGGTAGAAAATCACCTCGTTGTTGGAGATGTAACCGTCCATGTTCACCGGATTGTTGCCGCCCGTATGGGTAGAAGCGCTGTTGGTGACATAGATGCCGGCAGTACCGTTGCCTGCATGGACGCGGTTGTTGCGGATGAAGTAATCCTGTATCGTGGCGTTAGTCAGATAGATGGCATACTCCAGCTTGGTCACAGAATCAATCGTGTTGCCGTTGATATCGATGCCGGTCGGATAGCTGGCGTAAATGGCACTGAAATTCTGCGGGTTGGAGGAGGAGAACTGTTTGATGTGGTTGTGCGAAATCACACCGTTGGTGTAATCGACCTGAATCGCCCTGTAGCACGAAGTGATGTCACAGCTGTCAACAACCAGATAGTTGCGTTTGTTGTTGGCACCCACGTATTTGATGCCGAAATTACCGCTGGTGATCTCACACTTGCGGAACGTGATGGAGTCACCGGGGAGCTGGGACACGGCTGTCGTACGGCAAACCGCGCTGCTGTTGGCATCCGTGGTGTTCACGTTGCAGGCGATGATGCGACAGCCCTCGAAGAGGATGTTGCGGCTGCCGTTACCACGCACCACCACACCTCTCGACACGGTCGTATCGTTGGCCTGGAGCGTCAAATTCTTGAAGAAGAAATTGTTGACGTTCACCAAGGTCACCGCACCGTAAATGTTGGCACCCGCGTCGATGCTGTCGTTCACGATGATGACGCTGTTCACGTCGTCACCCTGGAAGGTGATGGTATTGGTAGCCGATTGCCCGATGTAGTTCTCCTTGAAATCGAAACCCGAGTAGGTTCCGGGACGCAAATGGAAAACAGCGGGGCCACCGAGACCGCAGAAATTCAGGGCCTCCTTGACGGCGGTCATGTTCGGGAAGTCCGGATTGGCGCCGCCCACGGTGTAATGGCCTTGCAACAGGCTGTCACAAGCGTAGGGGGCGATCTTAATCGTATCGTTGGAATGGAAACCGTCAGTCTGGCCGTTACGGGTGGAGACGCAAACGGTCACGTAGTTGTAGCCGTGCGTGGGCGTGAACGTGCCAAGGGGAAGTGACGACGGGATGTCGAAACAGATGTCGCCGGTCCAGTTGTAGGTGGCGTCGTGGGTGAGGGCGCCGGACTCGCTATGCACCATAATCCGGAACGTACCGGTAGTCATCTCGTTGGTCAGAGGCGACTGGCTCGCGTCGCTTCGGTTCGTGAAGAAGACGCTCACATCCTGCGGCACGCCGGTGATCAGACAGTGCGGCATGGTGTTCAAACTGTCGAGCCGCACGTCGTTGTAATGGATGTTGGTATAGTTGTGGTGAGCCACCAGGAATGTGTCGAAACGGGTCTTGCTGCCGTGGGTGTCCTCCATGTAGATGTGGTAGTAGATGGTGTCGGCATAACAGATGGCGGGCAGCGTCCACTGGGCATCCACGGAGTTGCCGTTGGCGTTGAACGTGTTGTTGGAGAACGCGGAGGTATTGGGCACGATGACTGTGGGACCGCTGTTGATCTCATAGCTGAACACCACGGTATTCAGGGCGACCGTGTCGTTATCGGTCAGTTTGGCCTTGATGAGATAGGGACCCACATCGTTCGTGAAAGAGCTGTTGGTGTTGTAGAAGAACGGGGACTGCATCACGATGCGAGGATCGATGAGCTCACAGTTGGAGAGACGCACGGCGACGTTATCCACGAACCAACCGGCGCAAGCCTGGGTACCGGAAGATCCGGTGGAGGTCTTGTTCACACGGAACTGGAAACGGACGTGTGTCGGGTTGGGGATGTCAGCATCCTGCAGAATAAACTGCGACAGGTCGAACATCTCGTGGTGCCACCATGTGTTGTTCGGCACAGCCGCCATGTTGTTGGAATTCCAGTTGGGATAGGCGTTATGGGAGAATTTACCAGCCGAAATGGTGGTTGTACCTGTACCGGCGGCATCACCGTAATAAAACGGGCTGTTAGCGGTGAAGCTCAGCTGCTTCCACTGTCCCCAGTTGTACTGACCATCCTGATCCACCCCGTTGGCCAGCTGGTAACTGATGGCCGTATTGTCCAACACATGCACCTTGCATATATGGTCAAAGTCGAGATAGATGTAGTTGACATCAATGTCGGTCGTTGTCAACGGAATAGCTCCCGAAATGCCGTTACTCGGACCGCTGGTGGGATAGACCGGGGAGCGGAAACACTTGGGCGACGACTTGTACAACTCATAGTTCGTTGCCCAGTCCGTGTACGAGATTCCAACACCGGCCACACGCCAGTCACCCGGGGTTCCACCCAATGAGCTACTGTGGGAAGTGGTGAACGTCGGGGTTGCACCGTCGAAATTTTCGGAATAAATGGTCACCGTGTCCATCGGCTGAGCCAACAGCAGGATGGGAACCATAACAACCATCAAAAGGGATACTAACTTTTTCATATCTATACTTTTATCTTATTCTATAATATTAACTATCAAACAATTACATCGACCATTTCCTTGCCGGTCTTGGTCATTTCCTCCATTTGGATAATGCGCATCAAAGGTCATCCTAACCTAATTCGCACAAATATACAAATAAGGGGGCAAAGATATAAAAAAAATCGAATGGGCGGCGAAAAAAAATGACTTTTTCAGCCTCTTAAAATTTCCTCGCATTCCGCGATGGAAAGGGCTGACATCAAGCGGATTTTGCGGGGCTTGAAATTGAAAACGCCCCGGAAGTAACCGGAATACTGGGTGCGCATCTCCAGGACGGCACTGCGTTCGCCTTTGGTACGCTCGTTCTCGCGCAGATGACGCATCACCAAGTCCACCCGCTCCTCGTAAGTAGGTTCAGGACACGATTCTCCGTTTCGCAACGCCTTGATTTGCCGGAATATCCATGGGTTTCCGATGGCGGCTCGACCCACCATCACCGCATCCACGCCGTAGCGTTCTTTGTACGCGACAGCCTTCTCCGCGCTGTCGATGTCGCCGTTGCCGATCACCGGGATGGTCATCCGGGGGTTGTTTTTCACCTCGCCGATAAGCGACCAATCGGCCTCGCCCCCGTACTGCTGCGCGCGCGTGCGCCCGTGAATCGTGATAGCCTGGATACCAACATCTTGCAACCTTTCGGCAACTTCCACGATGGGCTTGTCGGAGCTGTCCCACCCCAAACGGGTCTTGACCGTCACGGGCAGATTCACCGCCTTGACCACCGCCGAGGTGAGCCGCACCATCTTGGGGATGTCCTGCAGGATAGCCGATCCCGCACCCTTGCTCACGATCTTCTTCACCGGGCAACCCCAGTTGATATCGATGAAATCGGGTTGCTGCTCGGCCGCAAGCCGGGCCGCCACCGTCAGGGCCTCTTCCGTGCTGCCGAAAATCTGCACCCCGAAGGGCCTCTCGTCTTCCGCGAAGGCCATCTTCAGGAAACTCTTCGCCACTTCCCGCGAGAGCGCGTCCGAGGAGATGAACTCCGAAATCAGCACATCCGCGCCGTATTCCTTGCAGATACGCCGGAACCCCCGGTCCGTCACGCCCTCCATCGGAGCCAGATAGACCGGAAAATCGAACTGTTGCAAAAGTGCTTTTATCGTCATCTTTATTTGGGCGGCAAAAATAAATTTTTTATCTTTGCCGCCCAAAATATTCGAACAAATACGTCTCATCTTAAAATCAAAAAAATATGAAGAAGTTTTTCATTTTGTTTGCTTTAGCAAGTTTATTCTGCTCTGTGTCAGCGCAGAAAGTCAACGAAACCGTCGTCCTGTTCGGCAAGGATCAGCTCAAGGGCTTCACCATCAACGTGAACAACGCCCCCACCAACATCGTGTCCGACGCCTTAGCCAACAAGTTCGAGTCCCAGTATTCGTTGAAAGGCTCCAACAAGAAAGGTTTCCACGTCTATGAAGGCCAGGCCTGCAGCGCATTCGGCGACGCCCGCTACGACATCTATTTCACCACCGAGACCATCGGCAAGAAAAAGAACCAATACACACAAGTGACCCTCGTGGTATCCAACGGCAACATGAACTGCATCACCTTCGCCAACGATCCCCGCACTTCTCGCAACATTGTCATGTTCCTCGAAAACCTGCCCAACGACGTGGAGGCATACAAAATCAAACTCCGCATCGAACAGCTCAAGGGCGAACTGACCAAACTCAAAAAAGAACGCGAAACCCTTGAGAAAGACCGCGTGAAAACCAACGACAAGATCGCCAAGGCCAACGAGGAAGCCAAAATGACGACCGACCAGCTCCAGAAACTCACCGCCGACATCGAAAGAATGCAAGATGAGTTCAACAAAACACAAGACCCCATACTGCAAGAGAAGATTGCCAAAGCCGTCAAAGACAAACAGACCCTGCAGAAAACCCAGAGCAACATCCAGAAGAACCTGGTCAACCTCAACAACGATATCGTGAAGCTGAACCAAAAGCTGGAAAACAACGCCAGAGATACACAGGTCAGAGAGACCGAACTGAAACAGCTTCAACAATAAATCACAGTATACAAGCGATTTATGGCACACATCATCGACGGAAAACTGATTTCCGACACCATCAAGACGGAAATCGCGACTTCGGTCAAAGGATTATTAGACAAGGGGTTGCGTGCACCGCACCTCGCCGCCGTCATCGCCGGTGACGACGGTGCCGCCCTCAGCTACGTCAGCAGCATCGAAAAACAGTGCAAGGGCGTCGGCTTCATGTCGTCGGTCTATCACCTCTCGCCCAACATCACGGAGGAGGAGTTCCTCGCCACCATCGATTTCCTCAACAACGACGACGAAATCGACGGCTACATCATCCAGATGCCGCTGCCGAAGCAGATCTCCATCGACAAAGTGACCGCCCACGTGAGCCCCGCCAAAGACATGGACTGCTTCCACCCCGAGAACATGGGCAACCTGCTGCTCGGCAAAGAATGCTACCTGCCGGCCACCCCGCACGGGGTCATCGAGCTGATTCAACGGAGCGGCATCGAAACGAGCGGCAAAAACTGCGTGATTGTGGGACGTAGCAACATCGTCGGCAAACCGCTGTCAATGTTGATGTTACAGAAGAGTATCAACGCCACCGTGACCGTTTGCCACAGCCGCACGGAGAACCTGCCGCAGGTGTGCCGCCGCGCTGACATCCTCATCGTGGCCATCGGACAACCGGAGATGATCACCGCCGAATATGTCAAGGAAGGCGCCACCGTCATCGACGTGGGCATCCACCGCCTTGACGCGCCCGACCAACCCAAAGGCTACCGCCTCTGCGGCGACGTGAAATTCGACGAGGTCTCCCAGATTTGCGGTGCCATCACCCCCACCCCGGGCGGCACCGGCGCGATGACCACCGCCTGCCTGCTTCAGAATACGCTGACAGCACGAATGAAGAAGATGTGAGACGTGAGACGTTAGACGTGGGACGTTAGACGTTAGAGAGATGTTAAGATGTGAGACGTTGGATGGATTCATTCAACGTCTCACTTTTTTATAGTCGGCTCTCTGTGGTGGTTTGACGGCCGCAAAGATGCAGGAAATCACAGTATTTGCAGGTTTCGGGATTGTCCGTCTGCGTGAACGGCGCCTTCTGGTCGAAGATCTCGCAAAAGAGCAGATTCAGTCTGTCTGACAGTTCTTTGCGGAATTGCAGGATGTCATTTTCTTTCAAGATAAGACCCGGAAGCAGATAATCGGGATGGTTCCGATTGACGGCCCGGGTACTGATAATACCCACTTGCACCGAAGAGGGCTTTTCTTTGGCAACATGCTCGTACATAAGAGTATAGAGTGCCAGTTGGAACAGTTTGTCATACTTTTTATCCGTGAAAATCAGCTCCATGGCAGCCGATACCGCCGCGGCATCGTCAACGGAGGACTTGTTCCCGCCGACCCGCAGATGCGGTTCCTCCACCTTCCCCGTCTTGTAGTCCACAATCATCACGTCGCGGCCGATATGCTGCACGCGGTCCAGACTGCCCGTCAACCGGACACGGAAATGTTCGCTCCCGTCAATCGGAACAATCGGATAATCACGAATATCGACTTCCATCTCATTAGCCATGATTTTCCACGAATCCGTGGTCAGCTCCCGTTTCGCCACCTCCAGGTACTTGTTCACGGTCTCCCCGATGATGCGTCGGTTAATGAGCCAGTATCCCTGCTCCAAATCCCTGTCGGACAGGGTTTCGCGCCCGGGCAACTTGCGAATTTCGTCGCAGATGTCAACATCCGAGGTGTCAATGTGATGCTGAAGAACACCGATACATCGCTCCATGTTCGATTCCTCCCTGATTTCATCGAAAGCTCGCTTATAGAGGGCGTGGATGACGGTGCCCAACTCGTAAGCCTCCAGATGGTCGGAGAGCAACGGCGTTTCCCGAATCCGCATCAGGTACTGGAAGTAGAACTTCAGCGGACAGGCGATGAACGCTTGCAGCGAGGAGGCCGAAAACTTGAACCGGTGCAGCATCGCCATCACCTCATCGGTCTTGGGAATCGAAATCGGCAACTTTTCCGGCAAATCGAGGGCGAAATCAAGATTCTGGGAGTGAATCTCCACCACCTTTTCGAGTTGCTGCGACACCACCTCGTACTCCAACTGCGAGATGAGCCGGCTCTTCTCCGCCAAATTGACATCGGAGGCACTGTTGTAAATAAGCGTCACATTTTCGGCGCGTTGCAACAGCCTAAAGAAGTGGTAGGCATACACCTGATCCTGGTAAAGATAGTTCGGCAAGGCCTCCTGCCCGTCGAACTTGTATTTGAAATCGAACGGCAGCAGCGAATTGTAGGAGATTCCCTTCGGCAGCACCCCCTCGTTGACCGAAAGCATGATCACGTTCTTGAAATCCAGCATACGCGTCTCCAGAAGGCCCATCACCTGAAGTCCCTTGTCGGGGTCACCCTGAATCGTGATGGAGACGTCATGCACTGCCTTCGTCACCGAAAACTTGGCAAACGCATAGTCCACCCCCTCGTCTTCGGCAAAATGTTGATCGAAAGAGGTCTGCAAATCCGCCAATTTGAGATTCACCTCATGCCAAAGTTGTTGGTAGAGTCGTTCCGTGGTCACCGTCTCGGCATATTCACAGAAACGCTGGAGCTCGGAGGGCAACCGCCGACCAATATCTGTTTTCGGAAGATTCGCAAAAACTTCTTTATGAGGCAGTTGCGAATAATGCATCACCGTCGGGAAATAGGACGGCGACGGTTTTTCTGCCCGCAGCAGCTCATGGTCCCAAAGCCGCTCCACCTCCTCGCCGCTGAACATCAGCTCGGCAGCGTCGTTAGGGGTCAGCGCAAACGCCGACTCATAAATCGCCATCACCTGCTGCAGGATATTGCTCACCGGTGTCGCCTCGAAAGGAAATCCCATCGTGGCGTTAATCTTAACGTTTTCAGGCTGATAGGAAAGCAGGAAAGGAAGCAGGAGGTTCTCGTCCGCGAGCACCACTGCCGTGTCCGACATATCCACCAGACCATCGTTCCCGAGCGGTTTTCCCGCCTTGATGCGTTCCACCTCCTGGATTGCCCCGTAAATCTGGCGCATATTCTTGGACGTGGCCACAATGGACACCTTTTTAGGCACGGTGGCGAAATTCGCCTCGTTGAAGAGCAGCTTCTTCGGATCCAAGTCCAACTTCTCGCAATTCCGGCTGATGAAAAACGAGGTTTCCCGCTCCCTGTGGGGAAGATGCGCCTCCTCCGCGATATGGCAGTAGAACGGGTCGATATCAAAGTATATCTCAGTGTGAAAATGTTCTTTCAGATAGCGGATAATCTCCAATTCGGACGGCGACAACGCATAGAATCCGGCGAAAATCAGCCGCTTGAAGGGCAAGTTGCGGGCGTACTCCGAAACATGCTCGGCGCAGTCGCGGTAAAGCATCCCCTCGTAAGCCTCCTTCCGACTCTCCAGTAACGCTTTGTATTTCACGTAAATATCCGCTAACAGTTCGTTGAACTGCATCCGCTCGCGGTCCGTTTCGGACATATCCTCTTTCCCGAACGGGATTTCGAACCGGGCAGCCTCGGCAAACTCCCGCAGGCAGGCGGGCACATCCTGCAGCTGCATGTCCATGTCGCTGATATCCTTCAGGAAGGCGGTGCCCCACGAGAGCAGCTGGTGCGTTTCGAAGCGGCTGCCGGGGAAATGCCGTGTGAGCTCGTGCAGGCGCAGGTGCTGCGTGACGGCATCCACCACGCTGAGGGGGGAGAGCCAGGACACGAACTCCTCCATGGGGAAAATCTGCGGCGCGAACATCGGCTTGCGCCCGTTGGCATCCGAAAGTCCCTGCAGCAACAGCCTCCGCGCACGCCGGTTCGGCAAAACCACCGCCACCTCGTGCAACGGAACGCTCTTGTCATCCACGATTCTCTCTATTATCTGATTCAGAAACGGCATATTTGGCTGACTATCTATTTTTCACTCTACACTGTGGTGGCAAAAATATGCTTTTTTTCAATACACCACTCTTCTTCCTATACAGCATTTCCAAAATATCTTTTACGGCACACTGCATCCCGAAATGTTATCAGGTTGCTTCCGTTTTATCAGTACAACAGATATAACGATGACTGTTGCACTATTCGTGCATTGTCAAAAAAAATTTATTAAACATATTGTCATTCAAAATATTTTATGTATTTTTGCATCGTTTTCAGTGTATGTGAAAATAGTGCAAAAATGAATAAAACAATCGTCATCGCAGGCAAAGATTATCCTTTGGAAAGCTTGGATAACAGCGTCCTCCGTCAGGTTTGGGTGGAGGTGAGGACGGCTTTCCTGTTCTATTCAGGATCCTTCAAAGATTTGGATTTCATCTTGCTTGAGCAGAAATCAAAGCAAAGGTTCACGCCTCGAAAGTTGAAACTGACGGCTGAACGATTGAACAGCATTCTGGGCAAACCCATTGTGTTCTCGTTTGAGAGCCTTCCATACTTCGAACGCAACCGCCTCATCGAACAGGATGTGTTTTTCGTTGTGTCTGGCAAATACGCTTTCCTGCCCAATCTGCTGATAGCGGCTCGCGAAGCGGAACCCGTGAGAGGAGAAAGACTCACCGCCGTGGCACAATGGCTGTTGCTGGCCTACCTTCAGGGAGTGGACATGAACCACAAGACAGTCAAGGAAGTAGAACAAGTTTCGCCATATCAATATGTCACTCTCACCCGGGCTTTCCGATTGCTGGAAGGGCTGAAACTGTGCAGCATAGAGATGGATGAGGCAAGGTTCAAACACGTTGTTTTCAATAGCGACAAACGTACACTATATGAACTGGCAAGGCAATACTTCATCTCCCCCGTGAAGCAACGTCTCTATTGTGACAAGGTAGGACAGCCCCAACAGTACAAACGGGCCGGCATCTCTGCTTTGTCGCACTATTCGGCACTCAACCCCGATGAGACAACGACCTTCGCATTGACAGCGGAACAATGGCGGAACCGCGATGTGAGTGATTTTGTGAATGTGAACCCCATTGAGGGGGACTTTTGCGTGGAAGTATGGCAGTATCCTCCGATCCCTACCGATGAAGAATACGTTGATAAGCTTTCGCTTGTCTTGTCTCTGCAGGACGATCACGATCCGCGAAGTGATGTAAATACCTATCTTGGTGTTTTGCGTAATGAGATTTTTGAACAAGCGTAAGATATGATAATTCAGTTTGCATCGGATTTACATTTGGAGCTGTCGGACAACAGCCGCTATTTGAAAGAGCATCCGCTACCTGTAGTGGGCGATGTTCTATTGTTGGCTGGAGATACTATCTATTTGGAGCAGACGCATTTGATGAAGCATCCATTTTGGCAGTGGGCGGCTGACCATTTCGAGCAAGTGATTGCCACTCCGGGCAATCATGAGTTTTATGCCTTCTATGACCTTGCATCGCTGCCAGATTCTTACTGCTGGGAATTATTCCCTAATGTCAGAATATGCTCAAACACGGTAGAACGAATCGGCAATGCAGAGATTATCGCATCTACGCTTTGGGCGCATATCGATATCAAAAATGCATACAACACGGAACGGTATGTGTCCGACTTTCGCCGCATCATGTGTGGCGACAATCTCCTGACATCGGCAGACTTCAATCGTGAGCATGAAAGGTGCTTGCATTTTGTGAAACAGGCCGTTGGAAATAGCACAGCTAAAACTAAAATCGTCCTCACGCACCATGTCCCGACAGGACTTTGCACAGCACCTGAGTTTAGTGGCAGCAATATCAACGGAGCATTTTCGGTGGAGTTGGGGAATTATATTGCGGATTCTGACATTGACTATTGGATCTACGGTCATTCCCACCGCAACATAGACGCACAAATTGGCAAAACTCGAATCCTTTCTAACCAGTTAGGTTACATTGCCCATAACGAACATCTCTCAAATGGCTTCATTCCTGGAAGAGTCATTGAGATTTGACAACACGACTGCGATTCACTTTTTATCGCTGGGAATCATTACAACTTCTATCCACAAACTATGCCCCATCACAACTGCCAGTTTATCGGGCTCTTCCCCATCGACATCAGAATCTCGTTCGCCTTCGAAAAATGCCGGCAGCCGAAGAAGCCTCGGGAGGCGGAAAGCGGTGACGGGTGCGGGGCGGTGAGCACGTAATGTTTACTCGTATCAATAAGATGCTGCTTCTCAATGGCATAGTTGCCCCAAAGCAGGAAGACGAGACCCTCACGTTGTTCCGACAGGCGCTGGATAGCACAATCGGTGAAGGTTTCCCAGCCGTGACGCTGGTGCGAGCCAGCCTGATGCGCCCGCACGGTAAGCGTCGCGTTGAGCAGCAGCACCCCCTGGTTGGCCCACGACTGCAAATTGCCGCTTCTCGGAGGCACGAAACCCACGTCCGTACTCAGCTCCCGGAAGATGTTCTGCAGCGACTTGGGAATCGGCACGCCGTCCTGCACCGAGAAGCACAAACCGTGCGCCTGCCCCTCGCCGTGATACGGATCCTGCCCGATAATCACGACCTTCACCTTGTCGAACGGCGTGGAATTGAACGCGTTGAAAATCTTCGGCCCGGGAGGAAACACCTGATAGTGCTTCTTCTCCTCCACCAAAAACGCCTTCAACTCCGCGAAATACGGCGCCTGGAACTGGTCCCAAAGGACGCGTTTCCATGATTCCTCTATATTCGGATTAACGGCCATAAACCTTGAACTTTGAACTTTGAACCTTGAACTTTGAACTTGTTAGCTCTTGCCCCAAACGGGGCTGTTCAAGGATTATTTTTGAAACTTAATGTTTGAAGTGCCGTACTCCCGTAAACACCATCGCAATCCCGAGCTCGTTGCAGGCTTTGATCGAATCCTCGTCGCGGACGCTGCCGCCGGGTTGAATAATGGCGGTGACACCGTATTCGTGCGCCATCTTCACCACATCATCGAAGGGGAAGAAGGCATCGCTGGCGAGACACAGATTGGCGGTAATTCCCTTTGCCTTAGCCTCTTCCATGGCGATATGGGCGGCACCCACGCGGTTCATCTGTCCCGCACCGATGCCGGCAATGCGACCGTCGCAGGCCACCGTGATGGCATTGGAACGAACGTGCTTGCAAATCGTCATCGCGAGTTTCAGGTTCTCCATCTCCTCAGCCGTCGGGGCTTTTTCGGTCACCACGTTGATCTCATAATCCTCAAAGCGCTTGCGGTCGAGGGACTGACAAAGCAGACCGCCGGCCACGCTCACGAACATCTTCTCGTCGGCGTTGGCCTTGTCGGTACTGAAAGTCATCAGCCGGATGTTCTTCTTGGTGGAGAGGTGGTCGAAAGCCTCCTGCGTGAACGAGGGCGCGAGGATGATTTCGAGGAAGACCGGCTTCATCGCCTCGGCAGTCGGCAGGTCAATTTCACGGTTCGATGCCACGATGCCGCCGAAAATGGAGACGCTGTCGGCCTCGTATGCGCGGGTCCAAGCTTCCAACGCACTCTCGCCGATACCCACGCCGCAGGGATTTTTGTGTTTCACGGCCACCATCGTCGGGCGGTCGAACTCGCGCAAAATCTGCAGGGCGGCATCCGCATCCTGTATATTGTTGTAAGACAGTTCTTTGCCATGCAGTTGCTCGGCCCATGCCATCGAATAGCCTTGCTTCTTGCCAGCATAGAAGGCAGCCTCCTGATGGGGGTTCTCGCCGTAGCGCAGCGACTGCTTCTTAGTGAACGTAAGCGTCAGATTCTCAGGTTCTGTCTCGCCCACTTTCTCGGTGAGGTAGGTGGAAATATAGGTGTCGTAGGCGGCGGTGTGGCGGAAGACCTTGGCGGCCAGACGGCGGCGGGTCTCCAACGTGGTGTCGCCATGCGTCTTGAGCTCTTCCAGTACCGTGGCGTAGTCGGCGTTATCGACCACCACGGTCACGAAAGCATGGTTCTTGGCCGCGCTGCGCAGCATCGAAGGGCCGCCGATGTCGATGTTCTCGATGGCATCCTCGAACGTAGTTCCCTCTTTCTCAATGGTTTGCTTGAACGGATAGAGGTTCAC
>JAGCVQ010000028.1 GCA_017962275.1 Bacteroidales bacterium | reverse complement strand
GTCTTGTCACCTTCATAAGCCTTAGTCCAAGCCTCAGCGACGGTCTCTCCGACACCGGCACCGCAAGGGTTCATGTGCTTCAGACCCACGGCGAAGGGCTCGTCCTTGAACTCTCTGACAATGTGAAGAGCAGCGTTGGCGTCTTGTATATTGTTGTAAGACAACTCTTTACCGTGCAGTTGTTCCGCCCAGGCCACCGAATAGCCCTGTTTCTTTCCTGCATAGAAGGCCGCCTCCTGATGCGGGTTCTCGCCGTAGCGCAACGACTGCTTCTTGGTAAACGTAAGCGTCAGATTCTCAGGTTCTTTCTCACCCACTTTCTCGGTCAGGTAAGTGGAAATGTAGGTGTCGTAGGCGGCAGTGTGGCGGAAAACCTTGGCGGCCAAACGACGGCGGGTTTCCAAAGTGGTGTCGCCATTCGCCTTGAGCTCTTCAAGCACCGTAGCATAATCGGCGTTATCGACCACCACGGTCACGAACGCATGGTTCTTGGCCGCGCTGCGCAGCATCGAAGGTCCGCCGATGTCGATATTCTCAATGGCATCTTCAAATGTAGTTCCCTCTTTCTCAATGGTTTGCTTGAACGGATAGAGGTTCACCACCACCATGTCGATGGGGGCGATGCCGTTGGTTTCCATCTCCTTGACGTGCTCGGGGTTGGTACGCACGGAAAGCAGACCGCCGTGCACTTTCGGGTGCAGGGTTTTCACGCGGCCGTCCATGATTTCGGGAAAGCCCGTCACATCGCTGATACCGATGGTTTTCACGCCCGCAGCCTCTAATGCCTTGCGGGTGCCGCCGGTGGAGATAATCTCAAAACCCAATTTGGTAAGTTCCTGAGCGAAAGGCACTACGCCTTCCTTGTTGCTCACACTGATAATCGCTCTTTTCATATTCTTGTCTCTTTATTTATTGCATTCGAAATGAATGCGCAAAGATACAAAAAAATGACGTTGGTGCTGAAGCCATGGAGCCTTCATCCGAATTTAAAATTTCATTATCTTTGCCAAATTTTTCATCCCAATGGAAGAGAAATCATACTATATTAACTTTGACGAATATATCCGTCAGGGAGAGCCGGAAAAGAGGGAGCGGGCTGATGCCTGGCGCGTGGCCATCGGCTTGCAGGCCGTGGATGGTCTAAAGACATCAGCGTACCTTCATGAGACTGCACGCCGGAACATTGAGGGAGACATTACCATTGACGAAGCCAAGGCACTTGTCAACCAATACTATATCACGAAAACAGCTCATAATGAGGGAGATACCGACGTTGAAGAGGCTGACCGGGTTTCAGCGAACATAGTAAAAGTACTCTCGCAACCTACTTTTGCTTTTAACGCGAATGGTTTTATATCTGTTCACCGCAGGGTGTTTGAAGGAGTCCTGAAACACGCGGGCGAATTGCGGAAATATGACATCACCAAAAAGGAAAGGGTGCTGGAAGGCGACACGGTTCGTTATCTGAACTGGGAAGACTTACATCGGGCACTTGACTATGATATAGAGAAGGAACGGAATAGGAGTTATTCGGATAAGTCGGCAGATGAAATGATTGCACAAATTTCAAGCTTTGTTTCAGGACTTTGGCAAATTCATCCTTTTCCGGAAGGCAATACCCGAACAACAGCGGTGTTTACCATCCAGTATTTGCGTTCATTGGGCTTTAATGTGAATAATGATTTGTTTGCCAAGCATTCGTGGTATTTCCGAAATGCCCTTGTCAGAGCAAACTATAAGAATGTGGTGAAAGGCATAGAGTACACGCCTGTCTTTCTTGAGCGGTTCTTCCGCAACTTGCTTTTGGGCGAACAATGGGATTTGCGGAATCGGTATTTGCATATACATTCTTCGGAAGAATGGCGGGTGCAGCCGAATCTCATTACCCAACAGTTACCCGAACAAGTACCCGAACAAGTTACCGAACAAGTTACCGGGTTGTTGCAGCCGAAAAATCCTATTATCAGTGAATTAGTGAAGGTGATTGGCCTGCATGAATACGCTGTGTCAGAGATGATGCAAATGATGAAGCTAAAACATAGACCTAATTTTTTGGAGTATCACCTTAACCCCGCCATTGCCGAAGGTTTCATCCGAATGCTCTATCCCGACAAGCCCCGCCACCCGCGGCAAAAGTATCTGCTCACTGCCAAAGGAATGATGTTGTATAACCAAATGATGAAAAAGGACTGATTATGAGCGAGTGGAAAGATTATCCATTTGTAACTCCAAATAACAATATGCAGAATACGAAAAAAGCCACACCGAAATGGGCACTGTGTCTCACAGCACTCCTCTGGGTTTACGGCGGGATGGCACAGACCAAAGTCACCCTGACGTTCTAGAACGCCTCCACGCAGGAGATCGAAGTCAGCGCGGCGGGAAAAATCTATTTCGCAGACGATTACATGTACATCGACGACGGAGCTTCTCTCCCCTACTCTTTCGCCGTGAGCGACATCCGCAAAATGCAGTTCGCCGAAGGGGTGGGTGTCCAGGATATCGTGACCGAAACCTTCAAGGTCTATCCCAACCCTGTGCATAACGAGCTGTATATCAGCAGCAACGACTTCCAGCCGCATTCTTACCAGCTCTACTCAGCGGACGGACGTCTGCTGCTGCAAGGCGAAAGTCAGGAAGGAAGTCCCGTCAACGTCAGCAATCTGCCGACCGGCTTGTACATCCTGAAAGTCAACAATTCCTCATTCAAAGTCAGCAAATTATGAAAAAGAGCATCCTTTTCATTTTATGTATGGTCTTGAGTGTCTGGATGTTGAACGCCCAAGAGTATTACCTGCACACGCACCGCAACGGCAACATCACGTTCGAGAAGAAAATCAGCGAAATCGACAGCATCTGGTTCTTGAACAACAGCGCGGTTTTCACCCATAACAGCGGCCTCCAGACGATTCAGTTCGTCAACATCGACAGCGTGACGTTCAGCGCATACAGCACCGTGCCGACCTACGACATCTACATTGTCTATAACGGTAACTCCGTGACCGTCACCAATCCGCTCGCGAGCACGGGCGTGACCATCACCGACAGCATGGCCCACGTGAACGTGGTCGCCACCGCCGGCATCAGCGACATCACCTACCATGTCTCCGGCACCACCACCGACGGCTGTCTGAACATCACATTCGGCATCATCGGCGGCACCATTATCGGCACGGCGCCCAGCGGCATGTACTCCAATCCCACGGCCAGTGCCTGCACCCAACATCTCCTGAAATATACCCATGCCTCGAACAACGCCGTCCAGCTTATCCGCAACAGCGACAACGAGGTCATCCTCACTTTCCACGTGCCCACGATTTCCGGTGGCGGCGGATGGCCCGGCGGAGGCGGTTCCTCCTCGGCCATCATGACCTTCAGCAGCCCCGAGTTCGTCCAAGGCACCTACACGCTGAAATACGGCGGCACCATCTCCGGCGGCACCGGATGGCACAATTACTACACGGGAGCGACGTACACGGGCGGCAGCTCGAAAACGGTCACGGTATCATCTGCCATCACCGTGTCGGTGAATTAGGAGGGGTTACATGGTTACACGGTTACACGGTTACAGGGTTACAGGGTTATTACTGAACAATATGTCAAAGAACGTCTGTTTCACCTTTTGGGTGCCCCCCGTGCACATGTCGGCGTGTGACAGTCTCACCCCATTTCCTGCGAAAACCCGCTCTTCATTTTAACTATTGGACTTCGATTAGTTAAACGGATTCCATATACTTCTGATTATCAGAGACGAAAAAATTTCGCAAAACACTTGACAAAGGGGATTTCACGTTGTATATTTGCAAACATGAATCTCAAGAACCTTAAAAACGAAAAATCATGAATCAGAACAACGGCGAAATCATCCTCTACCAACCTGACAGCTGCATCCGGCTGGAGGTGCGGATCCAAGAAGAAACAGTGTGGCTGAACAGAACACAATTGGCGATTCTTTTCGATAGAGATATCAAAACAATCGGCAAACATATCAACAACGCCTTGCAAGAAGAACTTTCTGATTGTTCAGTTGCCGCAAATTTTGCGACAACTGCCCGAGTCGGTTTCTTTGTCCGCACCGCGCTGCCACCCGTCGAGGGCATTTTCTATGACGGGCAAATTTTCGACGCCTACACTTTTGTGGCAGACTTGGTTCGTTCGGCGCAGACGCAGGTTGTTCTAATCGACAACTATGTGGACGACACGGTGCTGAAAATACTGACCAAACGAGGCGACGGGGTGCGAGCTACCATCATCACACGGAGGATATCGGAAACCTTTTCCTTGGACCTCGAACGCCACAACCTGCAGTACCCGCCAGTGAATATCAACACCAGCGGGCGTTTCCATGACCGCTTCCTCATCATAGACAACACGGTTTATCACCTCGGGGCTTCCGTTAAAGATTTGGGCAAAAAGCTCTTCGCTTTCAACAAAATGGAGGTGACGGCGGAAGCGATTCTGCTCGTCGCAAACCACGGGATTGATGCTAACGATAGCGAAGTATGTGCTTAACGTGCCGGAGGCACGATATTTCAATAACCCCACACACAGTTACGTGCCCTTGCGAGGAGGAGGTTAACATAAATTCGCAAAAAATGCGAACTTCTGAACAAAAATATTATTTTTGCACCCCGAAACGAAAGATGTAATGGAGATATATTTCGAACAAGACTACCTGCGGGAATTATACTACGACGGTGAAGCCAAAGACAAACAACACCGTTCCAACCGAACATCGTGAAAAAATATGTGCGCGTGGTGAACATCTTAGACTCGGTGGACAAAGCTGTTGATCTGTATAGGTATCGAGCCCTCCGTTATGAGAAATTGGTGGGCGACAAGGCGGGGCTGGAGTCTGTGCGAGTGAACGACCAATACAGGGTTGAATTCAAAACAACCGCAGCGGGAGGCATCACCATTTGCAACATTACTGAATTGTCGAAACATTACAAAAAGAAATAAACAAAGATGCGATATGGGAAATTTAGGATATGGGGCTTACCCCACACACCCAGGGGAGGTACTGAAAGACGAGATTGAAGAACGCGGCATCAGCCAACGTCAATTGGCGGAGAGCATGGGGTTGACCTACTCGGTGGTCAACGAAATATTAAACGCACGCCGTCCACTGACCGCGAAAACAGCCCTGATGTTTGAAGCGGCATTGGATGTGCCCGCCGATTCGTTGATGTATCTTCAAACGAAATACAACATGCAAACTGCCCGTGATGATTCGTCAATGATGGATATTTTGAAAAGGATTAAAAAAGTGGCGGCTATGCTGTAAAGCAAAAGTGGAGGCGCCAAAGCCTCCCATTTCGGAGACGCGGTTACGACGACCTCTTCTACGACATTCCGGCTGGTGATGTTATATATAATTCTCTGTTTTTCAACGAGTTCTTCTACGACTTTTCTGCGACATCTGCTATTTCATTGACAGATGTCTCATATCTCCGATATGCTGGACTACCCGCGTCCGGCAGTCACCACACTGCGCTCCGCTTTTGTGGTGTTAATTGCACTGCGTGCGTGACGCCTCTCCAAGGCGATGATTGGAAAGGGCTTACAGCTTACAGCCGTCCTTTCACCGCTACCTTCACGCTGTAGCCAAGCTGCTCATTCGACTGTGGACGAGGGAAGGGCGACGCAGTACCGACTATTGATCTTGTAGGGAACCCCTACGGGGTTCGGGGAAATACGTGTGCGGAAACTCCACCGAAACCGCAACACCGATTCCGCATCCGCCTTCCCGAAACGCTCCCCCGACATACCTTTGCATCGTACTTGCACCCTACTTGGCAAGGGGTAGGCAAGTATATGGCAAGCCAAATGACTTGCCAACCCCTTGCGAACCCCTTGCGAACCCCTTGCCTAACCCTTGCCTGTGTAGGGCTGCCGCAATGCGACAGCCCTACAATACCCCCACACGCCACAGCACGTCTCCACACCCCCTAACCATGTAACCCTGTAACCATGTAACCATGTAACCCTGTAACCGTGTAACCCTCTAACCATGTAACCCTGTAACCCTGTAACCCATCCTAATGCAGCACCGCAGAAAGGATCTCGAGCGAGTCGATCTTCCGGATTTGCTCGTTATGGGTCTGGAAATAGGCGACAAGTCCCTTCAGCAGGGCGGTGCGCAGGTCGCGGGTGACCGGCACCGGTTCTTCCTGATTCAGCAGCAGGTGCAGATACTGGCTCTGCTGCTGCGTCAGAATACCGGCATTTTCGATGAAAAAAGGTTGGAAACGGCACTCCTGCAACGAAAAATAGGGATTATTCGGCGAGATGTTGTCCTCCGGCTCATAACCCATCACCCGGCTGAGGCGCAACAGGAACCGCAACGGCAGTTCGGCCATGTTCTCCCGGGCGTTATGCACCTTCGCAATCTCCTCCTGCAAGAAGTCGAAGAGCACCTCGTCCTGCCCCGAATCCATCAGCAGTTTATACAGTATTTCGTTGTAAAACAGCAAAATGGAACTTTTGGCAGGATCATAATACATCGGGGTGGTGGCACGGCGGGGGGTGATATCCTTCAGATACTTCAGCGAACTCTTGCTGTGGTCGTCGTAGGAGATGTCCATCATGGCCAACGGCGTGAAATAGGAGGCCGCGAAACGGTTGTTCTTCCGGAAGGCGTTCTTCACGATAAACGACTGGTTGCCTTGCTGTTGCGTGAAGATCTTCACGATCAGCGAGGTGTCGCCGTACTTCGTGGCGTGCATCACTATGCCGGGAGTGGATATGATCATTTCTTTAGGTTTTGCTTCGCCCCACACTGCGGCTTCGCCTTGTGTGGGGTTATTAGCACTTCGTGCGTCTTGTCCCTTCGGGACTGCTTAAGGAATTATGTTTAATATATTGGGGTTGTTCGTTACTATTCACTGTTCACTGCTCACTATTCACCGCCAACTACTAACTACTAACTGCTAACTGCTAATTGATAAACACGAATTTCGTGACAATCTTCTCTTTGCCGTCTTCATCGGAGACCATCACGTAGTAAACGCCGGTGGCGGGGCGGTTGCCGTGGAAGTCCTTGCCGTACCACACCAACTGACCGCCGTCGCTGTAGCCTTGCCAGACGAGCTTTCCGGAACTGTCTGTTATCTTGCACAAAGAGTTGGTTTTCAACCCATTGACCGCAACCGCACCCGTATAGCCGTGGGGCACCGGATTCGGATAGACGGGCAGGTCCTCGTAGGTCTCGAAACCGCCGGTGGCCGTGCCTTTGTAACTGACCAAGCCGTCGGAGGTGGCGAAGAAGACCTCGCCGGTGAAATCGTTGACGTTGATATCCACTATCTGGTTGGAAAACAGCGGGTTGTCTTCCGCCGTAAAGTGCAGGAGCTGCTCCTGACCGTTCGCGCTCATCAAGAACACCCCGGCCTTGTTGGTGCCGATCCATTTCCGATTGGCCCCGTCCACGGCAATAGCGGTAACCTCTTCATATTCAAGCAAAACCGAGACATAACCGTCTTGTTCCAACAGAATGTTGCGGGGATAGACACCGCCGTCGAAAACCTTGCTCGGATAGTAAATCACCTTCACGCCTTTGTCGGTGCCGATCCAAATCTCCCCGTCATGGTCCTCGGCCATGCAATAGACCGTGGAGGAGGTCACCTCGGCGGCAGCGTTCATGTCGATACGGGCAATCCGGTCGTCACCCGTGTTGTCGTAGGTGCCATTCTCCGTGAAGGCTATCAGAGGGTATTTCACCCCTGCACGCGGGAAGTTTACCCATTTGTAACCGCGGGAATCCACCAGCAGATTCTCAGCCACCACCTCCCCCACCGCGGAAGTCCCTATGGCTGAGGCGATATTGTAACCATGCCACGTGCCGTCAGGTTCCATCATCTTCAACATCGTGACGCAATAACTGTTTGTCATCCAAAGATTTCCCTTCTTGTCGTATTGCACTCCCGACACATAGGTCGAACCCAACGAAATGGAATCCAACAATGAATTGGCAGCGTTATAATGTTCCACCACCTGATGGTCTTTGCACTTGAAAACACCGTTGCCCCATGACGCAACCGCCCATTCCGTTTCGTTTTTCGGGTTGATGGCCACATTCGTCAAATCGTAGGTGGCATGATCGGGGTCGTAATGTATAAAGTCCGTACTATTGTACTGCCATTCCTGGTTCTGATACCAACTGAGCGCGGGGAAACGGTAGCCGGGAGCATACGCCGTGGAGGCCTTGCGCGTACCATGCACCGCCGCCACAACTCCGTTGCTCGAAACAACCCGCTCCACATAGTCCAAATAGGGCCCGGAAATCCCGTAAAATCTGTACGAAAAATAGGTCATATTGCAGTTCACCAAACCATACGTATGATCCGCGATCCAGATATTGTCCCTATCCAACACAGCCTCCCGGGGACTTGGATAGTTCGGCGACTCATACCAGGAAGCATAAAAGTAACGATCCGCATCCGGGTTCAACAGTTCCACCCCGTCCCAATTGCAAACCAACAGTGTGTCGTGCTGCGAAGCCATATAATTCACTTTCAGATAAGACTTTACCGTCGGTTCCCAACCGTTTCCGGCTTCTACGAACAACGTGTCCAGACTGCCCGTCACGTTCTCATCGGCAACCTTGACGGCGAAGACACGGTCGGCAGCGGCGGCCAGATACGACACATTCATCCCGTTCTCCTGATCCCATTGCGAGAAATCGTTGATCAGCGGCGAGTTTTTCGCGATGCTATACACCCCTTCGGTAGTCGAGATGTAATAACGCTGGTCCGAAAGCGCAATGTCCGTGGGCGTGAACTGCCGGCCCTCCCGTTTGGTGAACCACGTGTCCGTAATCACCTTGTCGGCCAAATCCAGAATCACAATGCCGAAAGGATAGACGAGATACAACTCCCCGTCCATTTCCCGGCAGACCTGCAGCCGTTTGGAACCGGTCAGCGACTTGTCCTTCACGTCGCGGATATTCACAATCCGGTCATCCTGAATCAGGTCAAGATTCCCATTGTTATAACTGACAACCAATATGTTATAAACATCGTCGTGAAAAATCCGGACGATATTGATATCCGAAAGACCATCCACTTTCGTCCAAGAGGAAGTCTCGGGCTGCTCGTCATAGATGGTACTTTTCTCCAAGAGCATCAGCCCGTTGGTGGAAGCCGCATAAATCGTGGTGGCATCGGCCGCTACTGAGACGAACTTGTGCATGGCCGTATGCGCCTGGAAACTCCCGACGGCCGATTGTGCAAAGCCCGCCACTGCGAGCAACTGCATAATAATCAACACAATACATTTCTTCATAAGGCTGTATTTCGGTAAATGTCGGATTTCTTGAGGTTGTAGGCGGGAATCAGGGATGTCAATAAGCTGATTATTAGTATAGTGAGAAGTACTACCAGGATGTCGGAGAAACGAATCTGAACAGGATAGTAGGGGATGATGTAGTGGGCGCCGCCACCGCCTAATTTCACAATATGGAAGGTCTGCTGCAGGAAACAGACAAACGCGCCGAGCAACGTGCCGGCCAGTCCACCCAACGCGGAAACCATGATTCCTTCCCAAATGAACACTTTCTGTATCAGCGATTTGGAGGCACCCATACTGAACAGGACCGCGGTGTCCGTCTTCTTCTCCAGAATCAGCATACCCAGCGCCCCGATGATGTTGAAGGCCGCGAGAATCAGGATGAAGGCGAGAATCAGGTAAATCATGAGTTTTTCCGACTTCATGGTTTTGTAGAGCGAATCCTCCTGCTCCCGCTGGTCTTTCACCACATACTTATCGCCCACAATATCCGTGATTTGCTTACGGATTTTGGCACTGTTCGTCCCCTCTTTGAGCTGGATTTCCACCGAGGTGACCTCGCCGTCGTAACTCATCAGCTCCCGCACGAAGGAAATCGGGCAGAAGATGTAATTTTCGTCATAATTGGTATTGGTACTAAGCACGCCGTTGGGCATCACATACTGGGTATTGAAGGCATCCGTCGGGTTGGCGAAATTCTTCTTCGTCCGCTTGGGGTAGTACATCTTCATCAGCTTGTAACTCAACAGGTTGACCTCCAGCTTGCCCGCCGCACCGGAACCCATAATCGCACAGGGCTGCCGCAGCTTGTAGAGGGCCGTGTCGCCGTCAATCAACATGCCGTCGAAGCCGTTGGTCTGGAAATAGTTGTCGGGCACCCCCTTCACGTAGAGCAACTCCTGACGGTCGTCGTAGTTGGCCAACGAGAGGTCGCAGACGATCTCGTTAACCGCTTTCACGTCAGGAAGTTGACGAAGGTCTTGAAAAGGAAAACTATCTACCGCGAACGACTTCCCCTCCCGCAACGTCACCTCGTAATCGGCGTGGAGGGCGTTGAACCATCCGCCGATGATGTCGGACATGCCGTTGAAGACGGACAGCACAACCACAAGCGCGGCGGTGCTCACCATGATGCCGATCATGGAGATTCCGGAGATGACGTTGATGATATTATGCTCCTTTTTGGAGAAAAGATAACGCCATGCAACGAAAAACGCCGTCTTATTCGCTGTTTTGGCCACTATTTTTTAAGAAGTTCATCAATGCGCTCCAGGTAGTCGAGCGTGTCATCCAAGAAGAATTCAAGGGCCGGCACCACACGCAGTTGGTTGCGCACCTGCTGTCCGAGGCGGTAGCGGATATCCTTCGTGTTCTCCTTTATCAAGCTGATAATCAACTCTTTGTCTGCCGTATTGTAGATACTGAGATAGACGCGGGCGATGGAGAGGTCGGAGGTGACCGTCACCTTCGTCACGGTGATCATGCACTTATATACGTTGCGGCTGTCAGCGAGGAAAATGTTCGCGAGTTCGCGCTGCAGCATCGCCGAGATTTTCTGTTGTCTTGTCGTATTCATCGTCAAAAATTTGAAACGGCAAAGATATATAAATTATGAATACCGAGAGGTTCCAGGTTCCAGGTTCCAGGTTCCAAGTTCCAGGTTCCAGGTTCCAGGTTCCAAGTTCCAGGTTTCAAGTTCCAGGTTCCAGGTTCCAAATCACAAGTCTCACGTCTCACGTCTCACTCTATCCCCTACATTTTGGGCAGACGCCCTTCACCACGTACTCGGTATCCTCGGCGGTATAGCCCTCCGGGAGGGTGACTTCCGGCAGGGTGACATCGGTGAGGCAGACCGTGCGGTGACAGACGCGGCAGCTGAAATGGACGTGCCGAACGCCGCTAAGAGGGTCATCGGCGCTTCGCAGACAGTACTTCTGCGAGCCGGAACCGTCGTCGATGGCGTCGATCAGATGGCTGTCGCTGAAGAGGGTGAGCGTGCGGAAAAGGGTCGATTTATCGACGGTGGGCAAGGCCTCCCCCAGGTCCGCCAAGTTGAAAATGCCGGCGAACTGCTTGTGCATGGTCCGCCATATCAGCAGCCGCACCGCGGTCACGCGGATGCCAGCATTTCGGAGTGTTTGTTCTTCGGTCAGATTATTCATATATCAATTCATTCAAGTTTAGCATATCTAAAGAAAATGGTGCCACTTCGTTGGAGGTTCCGCTCAACGCTGCGCGTCTCGCGGAATGACGTGTCGCACACGGGAGAAAAGGGGGAAAACAGATGGGCGGCAGTCACTGAATCCGGCTACGGCACTTTTTCACCGCCGCCCATCTGTTTTCCCCTTTTGACTCACACGATGTGCGCGTCATTCCGCCAGCGACGACAGGAGCTGGCGGAACCTCCTCCTATCCAGAGCATGCAGTGAGCGAGCGGAATCTCCCACATCACCTCATTCCCTACCCTTCATCGCACGCATCGCATTCAATACCGCCAGGACGGTGACGCCCACATCGGCGAAGACCGCCATCCACATCGTGGCGAGGCCGACGGCGGCGAGGAGCAGCACCAGGACTTTCACGCCGATGGCGAACGCCACATTCTGGCGGGCAATGCGCAGCGTGCGGCGGGCAATCCCGATGGCGGAGGCGATTTTGGTCGGCTTGTCATCCATCAGCACCACGTCGGCGGCCTCAATGGCGGCGTCACTGCCCAGACCTCCCATGGCGATGCCTACGTCAGCACGAGCCAGCACCGGCGCATCATTGATACCGTCGCCCACAAAGGCCAGTTGAGCGTTGAGGGTTGAGGGTTTAGCGTTCAATAGTTCGTCAAGGTAGGCTACTTTGTCGGCGGGAAGCAACTCTGCGTGAAATTCGTCGATGCCTAACTTCCGGGTCACCTCGGCGGCCACTTCTTGACGGTCGCCGGTGAGCATCACGGTACGACGCACACCGAGTGCTTTCAGCTGCGAAATGGCCTCCGCACTGTCCTCCTTCACTTTGTCGTTGATGACGATGTGGCCGGCGTATGCGCCATCGACCGCCACGTGGATGATCGTGCCCGTGAGGTGACAGTCGTGCCATTGCGCCCCGACGGCCTCCATCATCTTGGCATTGCCGACGCAGACAATCTTATCGCCCACCTTGGCCTTCACGCCATGGCCGGCAATTTCTTCTACATCAGACACTTGGCATCCGTCCGTAGCCTCATCCGGAAAGGCATCGCGCAGGGCCGCACCCACGGGATGGGTGGAAAAATGCTCCACATGGGCGGCGAGATGCAGCAGCTGCCGCTCGTCGAGGGTTTCGGGATGCACCGCCTCCACCGCGAACTGCCCGTGCGTGAGGGTGCCGGTTTTGTCGAAAACCACCGTATCGACCTTGGCCAAGATGTCCATGAAATTGGCCCCTTTCACGAGGATGCCGTTGCGCGAGGCCCCGCCGATGCCGCCGAAAAAGGTGAGCGGCACGCTGATGACCAAGGCGCAGGGGCAGGAGACCACCAGGAAGAGCAGGGCGCGGTAGAGCCACACCGGGAAGGCGGTGGCGAAATGGCCGGAGAAGAGCGGCGGCAGCAACGCCAGCGCGATGGCCGCGAAGACCACCACGGGCGTATAGACCCGCGCAAACCGGCTGATGAAAGTCTCGCTTTTCGACTTGTGCTCGCCGGCATCCTCCACCAAATGGATGATTTTCGACACCGTGCTCTCCCCGAAACTCTTGGTAGTGCGCACTTTGACCACCCCGCTGATGTTGACGCAGCCGGAAATCACCTCATCGCCCAAGCCCGCCTCGCGGGGCACGCTCTCGCCCGTAAGCGCGACCGTGTTCAGCGCGGTAGCGCCTTCCGTGATAACCCCGTCCAACGGCACCTTCTCACCCGGACGAATCACGATGGTCTCCCCTACCTCAACCTCATCGGGGTTGACCGTCAGGAGGTTACCATCCCGTTCCACGTTGGCCGTGTCAGGACGGATATCCATCAGATGGGCGATGCTGTCGCGGCTCTTGCCTTCGGCGTAACCCTCGAAAAGTTCGCCGATCTGGAAGAAGAGCATCACGAAGACGGCCTCCGGGAACTGCGTCTCCGCACCGGGCAGAAACCCGATGCAGAGGGCGCCGATGGTGGCCACCGACATCAGGAAATGCTCGTTGAACGCCTCGCCGTGCGCCAATCCCTCGGCCGCCTCCTTCAGCGTGTCGAAACCAATCAGCAGGTACGGCACGAGATACACTAACAGCAACTGCCATGTAGTCAGGGCGGTATGTTTCTCTATCAGCACCGCCGCAATCAGCAAGACGACGGTAATGATAATCTTCACCAACTGCTCTTTCAGCTCGTGATGATGTTCATGCTCATGATGGTGCTCATGACAATGGCCGTGACAGTGACCATGTCCTTGGTCCTGTTGCCTATTGCCTCTTGCCTCTTGTCTGTTGTCTTGATGATGTTTTTCCATAATGATACTTTTCCCTTTTAGTTTCAGGGTTGACCCTATCGCCCCGATTCCTCTCGCACTTGCGAGAACCCTACCCCCCTGCCCTACGGGCATCCCCCCTAAAAGGGGGGGGGGGGAGATTAACCTGCCTCGGTCGGAACAAATGGTCTCACGTCCTGAAACACGGGGCAAAAGTGGGAATTTCTTCGTGCAACCAAGTTGCAAAAGCAACTGTATGAGACTCTTTGCAACCGGGTTGCAACAGCGGGCTATGGTTTTCGGTTACGCAACTGTCTGATTCTCTTCCGGTTCTCCGGCTTGTCCGCGAAGAAGAAGAGATGCTGGTCCTGCCGTTCCTGCTTGCTCTTGGCCACGTGCACCTTCTTGCCCGTATAGGGGTCATAACCCAGGTAATACATCGCCGTGGCGTATGTCATGGGCGTGGGCGTGAAATCCTGCACCTGATCGGTCATGAGGTGGAATTTGTGCGTGAGGTCGCACAGCTTGCTCATCTTTTCGACGGTGCAGCCGGGATGCGAAGCGATGAAATAGGGAATCAGCTGCTGGTTCTTGCCGCATTTGCGGTTCTCGGCGTTGAAATCTTTCAGGAAGTCGAGGAAATGGTCGAACGAAGGCTTCCGCATGAGGGCGAGCACCTCCGCGTCCGTATGTTCCGGGGCCACCTTCAGCCGTCCGGAGACGTGATGGCGCACCACCTGCCGCAAGTAGTCGCCCAGACCGAGCAAAGCGCGTTCTTTCTCGTTGTCCGTCAGCAACATATCGTAACGGATACCGCTCCCGATGGTGATATGTTTCACCCCTTTGGTATTCATCACCTTCTGGTAGAGGGCGGTGACGGCATGGTGGTCAGCCACCAAATTCGGACACTTTTTCGGCACGAGGCACGACGGGCGGGCGCATTTCTCGCAAAGCGAAAGATCCGTGCCGTGCATCTTGTACATATTGGCCGAAGGACCGCCCAGATCGCTGATATGTCCCTTGAAATAAGGCCGTTGCACCAAATCCTCCACCTCCCGCATAACGGATTCCTCCGAACGTGAGGCGATGGCCTTGCCCTGATGCGCGGCGATGGCGCAGAAGCTGCACCCGCCAAAGCAGCCACGATGGATGGTAATCGAGTTCTTGATCATTTCGAAGGCGGGTATGTCGCCGCGTTTCAGGTATTTGGGGTGCGGAGCGTTCTTCATCCGGTCGAACAGGGCGAAACTGTCCATTTCCTCCGTTGTGGCCACGGGGAACGGCGGACGTACCACCACAAACTTGTCCGTATAAGGCTGAATCAGCGTGCGTTGCAAACGCTTGTTCGATTCCTTCTCCATTGCCACGAAATTCTCGCCGTATTGGCGTTTGTCCTTCAGTTCCTCCGCATAGTCGTGCAGCAGAATCGGATTTTCGGGTTTGTAGCGGTCGATACTATTTTCTATATAAGCAATCTGCGAACATTCGGCCAGATGTTCGCGCCAGTCGGGACGTTGCATCAGCCGCGCCAACTGCACGATCGGTCGTTCTCCCATGCCATAAACGAGTACATCGGCCTGACTATCAAGGAGTATCGACGGCTTGAGGGTGTCGCTCCAGTAGTCGTAATGGGAGAGCCGCCGCATGGAGGCCTCCACCCCGCCGAGCACGATGGGCGTGTCGGGGAAGAGCTGCCGGAGGATGCGGGAATAGACCGTGGCGGCGTAATCGGGACGGAACCCCGCATGTCCGCCGGCGGTGTAGGCATCGTCGCTGCGCAGCCGTTTGTTGGCCGTGTAGTGGTTCACCATCGAGTCCATATTGCCGGAGGTGACCCCGAAGAAGAGGCGCGGGGTGCCGAGTTTCTTGAAATCCCGGAGGTCGTCCTGCCAGTTGGGTTGCGGCAGGATGGCTACGCGCAGGCCTTCCCGTTCGAGCACGCGCCCGATGACCGCCGCCCCGAACGAGGGATGATCCACGTAGGCGTCCCCGTTCACGATGATGACGTCCACGTAGTCCCAACCCAAATAGTCGAGTTCCTTCTTGGTGATCGGCAGAAAATGTACGGCACTGGCCATTGTCCTTGATTTCGGACGGCAAAGATACGATTTTATTGGGTTACACGGTTACATGGTTACATGGTTATAGGGTTAGGGGTTAGGTGAGAAAAAGATTTCTTTGACCTTGTTTTTTATATATAAACAGTTTTTTTGTACTTTTGCACGACCTTTTTCGCTTTGAGAGACCCATTATGTTAAACGACTATTCATCATTCGGCCCCGCGTACCGCAACTTCAAGGTCAGGGAGGGAGTGTATGTCCCCGAACCTGAAGCGGATTTTCCCGGCGACAACCCGTTCACGAGAATGACCCCTATCCGTGGAAAGTACAAAGACATCAAGTTTGACGCATCATATCCCTACCTTGACAAGTCACTGAAATTCAAAGTATGTCATTTTCTCATATATCGTGTTCTTTGGTATCTTGCTTTCCCGCTGAACCGCATCCGGTTTGGTCTGAGGATTGAAGGCCGTGAGAAAATCCGTCAAAACCGCGAACTTTTCGCCAACGGGGTGATGACCGTCTGCAACCACGTCCACCGATGGGACATGATTTGCGTGTTGCAGGCGATGCGCTACCGGAAGGCCTGGATTCCCATGTACGCCCAGGCTTTCAACGGCAAGGACGGGTTCCTGATGAAATCCATAGGGGGCATTGCCATTCCTGATAACTTGGGTGGACTCAAGAAGTTCGACCAGGCGCTGGACGAACTGCACGCCAAAAAGCAATGGCTGCACATCTTCCCGGAGAGCTGCAGTTGGTATCACTATGCACCGCTCAGGCCTTTCAAAACAGGGGCCTTCAATATGGCCTACAAATACGCTCTTCCTGTACTTCCCTTGATGATTTCGTTCAGACCCCGCACCGGATGGCGCAAATGCTTTGGCAAGGGCGCCCCTCTGATCACCATTCGCGTGGGGGATCCGATCGTGCCCGACCTTGACGCGCCCCGAAAGGAAGAGGCGGCGCGGATGCGCGATCTCGCCCACCAGTCCATGCTCGACTTGGCAGGGATTGTTTCGAACCCCTGGCCATCCCATATCGATTGACCATCTTTATCACGTAAGACGTAAAATTTGAAACTTTGAACTTTGAACCTTGAACTTTGAACCTTGAACTTGAAACTATCGCATTATGAATTCCATCATCGACCCCGTACCCGTTGAACTGCTCAAAGCAGAACTGACCAAATCCAAGAAACTGGAAGACACGAACAGAGGGCACAACGAGCTCTACATCGTGACTTGGCAGGATTCCCCCAATGTTGTTAAAGAGATAGGGCGACTGCGTGAGCTGACATTCCGCGAGGCCGGGGGGTCCACAGGCAATCCCGTGGATCTCGATGAATACGACAAAATGGACAAGCCCTACAAGCAGCTGATTGTCTGGGATCCCGACAACGAGGCGATTGTCGGGGGCTACCGTTTCTTCTATGGCTCGGACGCGGTGTTCGACGAGAAAGGGCAGCCGGTCATGGCAAGTTCCCATCAGTTCCGATTTTCCCAGAAGTTCATCGACGAGTACCTGCCGCACGTGCTGGAACTCGGGCGCAACTTTGTGGCTCCGGACTACCAGAGTTCCAGGAACGGTTCAAAGTCCATATACGTCATGGACAACCTGTGGGATGGTTTGGTGGCCATCATCATGAAGAATCCGAAACTGCTCTATTTCTTCGGCAAGATAACCGTCTATCCCTCATACGACCATCTCATCAGGAATTTGATCTACCATTTCTTCTGGAAGCATTTTGGAGATGCGGAAGAGCTGGTCCGCCCGTGGGACGATCTGGCCGTCATGCCCGATTCCGATCCCGAATTGATGAATCTGGTCATCAACAAGGAAGAAGTGATAGAGGATTACAAGTTGCTCCGATCGGCAGCCCGAATGAGGGGCGTGAACATCCCGCCGAACGTGACGGCGTATTTATCCATCACCTCCGAGATGCTCATGTTCGGCACGGCGGTGAACCGTTTGATGCACAACATCGAGGACACCTGTGTGCTGATCCCGTTCGACACCATCTACCACGACAAGAAGAGCCGTCACATAGGGGCATACATTCGCTTTTCCAACGCGAGAAGGCGCAAGAAGGAGGCCGCGGATGTTCCCGAGACAGAGGAACAGATGGTGGAGAACTGGTTGGTCAAGCGGCACCGCAAGGTGAAGCGATTGCTCAAGAAGGCGGGCCGGAAAATATAGCAGTCTGTATCGAAAAAAAATGTATTTTTGCCGCCTCAAATTCAGAGGCGTAGAGACGCGTTATGACACATCTCTGCTGTCGGGTCCCATAGCTCAGTTGGTTAGAGCAGCTGACTCATAATCAGCGGGTCCAAGGTTCGAGCCCTTGTGGGACCACTTTTCCATTCAGAATTCAGAATTCACAATTCACTATGGGTTACACGACGTATGGTTACAAATCACACGTCTCTATTCACCATTCCCAAAAAATTCTATTTTTGCGGCATCATTTGCAAATATGGAAAAACGTCCAAACATATCGCCCTTCCGGGAAAGATTGCTGTCGGTCCTGTACATGGTCGCCTTGACGGGGTGCCTGCTCTTTGTCGCCAATTCCTGCAAAAACAAGTCAAAAGACAAGGGAGGTGCGCAACAAGAGATGGTGAGCCCTTCGGATTCCGGATATGTGGGGGATTTGGAGTACGCCGACTTTTCCTTTTTCCGGGTCAAAGGGCACTTTCTGGGCACCGTTGACGGGAAATCGTGCGTCCTGAGCATCGAGAGCGCCGGCAAGACCAAGGTGACCGGGAAGTATTACCTCATCGACTCTCTGAGCAACAGCGCGGTCCCCGTTCCGTTCAAGCTCCTGAAGGAGAGCGACGGCTACCGATTCATCGCCGGAAGCATCAACGAGATGGCAACCTTCTCCATCTCCGCCGATTCAACCGCCATTCTCGGCACCATCACCACCCTTGGCGAACAGGGGGAGACGCATCGGCTCAACTTCAAACACTACAAAGCCCCCGCCTTCCGCGAGACCAAGTCCACCCGCTACCAAAAACCGCAGTTCTCTTACTCGATGGTCTCGGATGTCCAGTACGGGAAGGCCAAAGGGTTCTGGACCAGCTACCCCATGGAGAACGACATCAACTTCACCAAGGTCTTCCTCAAGCTGCTCCCCAAAACGGTGGCTTCGAAACCGCAGAATTTGACCTTGGACTTATATATCCCTGAAAACGACAGCGTCACAAAGCACCCGCTGTTTGTGCTGCTCCATGGCGGCGCCTATTTCGTGGGCGACAAGGGCACCAAAAACATGCGGGGCTGGTGCGAACATTTCGCGCAAAGCGGCTACGTGGTGGCATCGGTCAACTACCGGATGGGATTTGCCATCTCCAAGAGCTCCATCCAGCAGTGCGGCTACCAAGCCATCCAGGATGCGCACGCCGCGCTCCGCTATCTGGTGGCGCACGCGGAAGAGTACCACATCGACCCCGACTTTGTCTTCGTGGCAGGAACCAGCGCGGGTTCCATCACCGCCCTGGCCACCGCGTTCATGAACGACAAGAACTGCCCGCAGTTTGTGATTAAGAACAAGCTCCGGAAAAAATGCGGCACGCTGCACACTTCCGGCAACGAATACCGCGACAACGTGAAAATCAGAGCCGTAGCCAACATGTGGGGTGCCGTTTACGACCTGCACGAACTGGACGGACACCCCGTCCCGATGGTCTCCTTCCACGGCACCGAGGACCATATCGTCCCTTACGACCACGGAATCCCGTTTTCGGAGATCAAGAGCAAAATCGGGGAGAAGCTGTTCGACGAGATGTACGGTTCCAAGGCGATCCACGATTACCTCGACTCGCTGCACGTGCGCAACAAGCTTTACCCGCTGGAAGGCTGCGGCCACGCCCCGCATCAGGAGAAGGACGGGCGGCTGAACGAGCACTACCAGTTCATTCAAGGGAAGATGCAGGAATTTTTCTACCCCGAGCTGAAGTCGAAGTGCCAACTGAAACACGACGACCACGACCCGCAACTCTATTGTCTTGAGGAAGAAGGATATACACAGTTGAGCTGGCAGGCGGAGGGCGGCATCATCCTGAGCACCTCCGACGGCGGCGTGCGCGTGGTCTGGCTCGAAGACGCCCCCAAACATCTGCTGCGCGCCAGCGGATTCAACGCCATCGGCGTGCCTTACAAGCAGGAATGGAAGATTTCTTCACTGTCAACAACCCCGTGTTTGCCTGTTGAAAAATATTTTTCGCAAAGGGTTGATTATATGCAAAAAAAGTCTATTTTTGCAGCCCAAAAATTTAGGACGTAAAATATTAAAAATAGTTAGAAAATAATGGCAAACCACAAGTCATCTTTAAAGAGAATTAGAGCAAACGAGAGAAAAAGATTAGCCAACCGTTACTACTCCAAGACGATGCGTAACGCGTTGAGAGACATCCGCGCTATCAGCGACAAGAGCGAGGCTTCCGCAAAGCTGTCCAACATGACCGCTATGATCGACAAGCTCGCCAAAAGAGGCATGATCCACAAGAACAAAGCCGCCAACCTGAAATCAGGTTTGATGAAGAAGATCAATGCCCTCTAAACCGCTTCTGACCGATACGGACTTCCGTGTCTCCGTGCCCGTCCAGGTGCGGATGAGCGATTTAGACCCCTTCGTCCACGTCAACAACGGCAACCAATGCCATTACTTTGACCTCGGACGGAGTTTTTATTTGGAAAAAGTGCTGCAAAACCAGGTTGATTGGAAAACCATCGACCTGGTTTTGGCACATATAGAGCTCGATTTCGCCGCCCCCGTGGAATTCCACGACCAAATCGTCTGCGAAACCAAAATCGTGGAAATCGGCAACAAGAGCCTCAAAATGGTCCAACAACTGCGCGACACGAAAACCAACACCGTGAAAACCGTCTGCCGGAGCGTCCTCTCCGGCTTCGACCGCCAAACCCATCAGTCCATCCCCATCCAAGAGAAATACAAACGACTGATCCGCGAATTCGAAGGTATTGGCTGTTAGCTATTAGCTGTTGGCTATTTGGCTATTGGCTGTTAAACAACGAAACTGCCTTTGAACTTTGAACCTTGAACTTTGAACCAAGATGCTCAGCAAGAACCGCATATCCCAAATCCGCAAGCTGCACGCCAGGAAGTTCCGCGACGAGAGCGGGCTGTTTCCGGTGGAAGGCTATAAAAGTGTGGAAATGCTCTGTTCTTCCGATTTCGTGGTGGAGGAAATCTTCGCGACCGAAAACGCCATGACGGACAACGCCACGTGGTTGGCACCGCTCTCCCCCACCCTTATCACCGCCGACGAGATGTCGCGCATCAGCACGATGCAGACCCCGCCGGAACTGCTCGCCATCGCGAAGCAACGCACTGACACACAAAACATTCCCGATAACGAACCGCTGCTCGTCCTCGACCACATTTCCGACCCCGGCAACCTCGGCACCATTGTCCGCACTGCCGACTGGTTCGACATCCGGCACATTGTTTGTTCGCCCGACTGCGTGGAGTTTTACAACCCGAAAGTCATCCAAGCCACAATGGGCTCCTTCGCGCACGTGCAGGTACACAAACGCGAACTCGTGCCCTTCCTGCAGAAAGCGGGCAACCGCCATATTCTCGGCACGTTCCTCAACGGTTCGAACCTCAACGAATTTGCATTCCAAAACAATGACATTGTCGTGATCGGCAACGAATCGAACGGCATCTCCGCCGAGGTGGCGCAAGTGGTCACGCACCGCATCACGATTCCCACCGCCGCACAAGGACGAGAGACGGCAGAATCCCTCAACGCCGGAATTGCCGCTGCCGTGGTGATGTATAAATGGCGTTCGTAACACGTTGTAGAGACGCAAAATTTTGCGTCTCTACGGTGTCCTTTCTAATCGAAATCCAAATGCATAATGGAATCCCGTTTGGTCTCGTTGCAGCCCGACGGATCCCCAATGTAGGCACTCGGGATAGTAAAGCTGTATCCCGACTTCGCGCTCTTATCAGCACCGGTAACAACCTGCAGGTAAGGTAATTTCGGATCTGCATAGACCTTGCTCATAAAGAGGCCGAACACAGGCATGGCAGTTCTCGCACCCTGTCCAAGAGCGGTACTGCGGAAATGCGCGGCACGGTCCTCACAACCCACCCATACGCCGCAGGTCAGCAACGGGGTGTAGCCCACAAACCAACCGTCAGATTGGTTGTCGGTAGTACCCGTCTTGCCCGCGCAGGGGAAGCTGATGCCGTACTGGCTGCGCAGACGGCCGCCGGTACCGAAATCCACCACACCCTGCATCAACCGCACGGTCTTGAACGCGGTGATTTGGTCCATAGCTTCGTTGGTTTTCGGCACTTTCGTGTAGATGACGTTGCCCTCCTTGTCGCAGATGTGCGTGATGAAGATGGGCTCCACATAGACACCCTGGTTCGGGAAACAGTTGATGGCACCCACCTGCTCGTAAAGCGTCAACTCGCACGCACCCAAACAGATAGAGGGAACAGCAGGAATATCGGAGGTCATGCCCATATTGCGCACCAAATCGATGACGGCGTTGGGACCGTAGCGTTTCATCAGGTAAGCGGAAACTTGGTTGAGGGAGTATGCCAACGCCTCGCGCAACGGCAACATCTGTCCTTCTTTGTAACCGCCAGAGTTGTGGGGAGTCCACGGACCGCCCGGGGTTTCGATGGTCACGGGCACATTCGGCACCATGGTACACGGATCGAAGTCGCCGCTCTGCATGGCCACGGTATAGACGTAGGGTTTGAACGTCGAACCGACCTGCCGGCGCGAGAGCTTCACGTGGTCGAACTGGAAATACTCGTAATTGGTGCCGCCCACGTAGGCCTTCACGTGACCGGTGGCGGCCTCCACGCACATCAAACCGCACTGCAGGAACGACTTGTAGTAGCGGATGGAGTCCATCGGGGTCATCACCGTGTCCACCATACCCTTGTAGTTGTAAACGGTCATCTTCACCTTCTGGTTGAAGGCTTTCTCAATCTCCGCATCCGACTTGCCGGCATCCTTCATCTGGGCATAACGGTCGCTTTGCTTCACGGCGCGCCAGAGAATATTATGGGTCTGTTCCTCGCTAATATTGACAAACGGCGCATTCTTCGCCCCCTTGATGTGGTTGAAGAACAGCGGCTGCAGATAATCGCAAACGTGCTCTTTCACAGCGGCTTCGGCATGCTGCTGCATCCGGGAGTCGATGGTGGTGTAGATCTTGAGGCCATCACAGTAGAGATCGTAGCGGGAGCCGTCGGGCTTGGGGTTCTTGTCGCACCAATCCTTGAGCACCAAGCGCAGGTACTCGCGGAAATAGGTGGCGATGCCGGCAGTGTGCGCCTGCGATTTGAAGCGGCTCATGTCAATCGGAATCTGCTTGATGGAATCGAACTGCTCTTGGGTGAGGTAGCCGTACTTCTTCATCTGTCCCAGCACGGTATTTCGGCGGTCGAGGGAAGCCTGCGGATGGCGGCGCGGACTGTATTTGGAGGGAGCCTTCAGCATACCCACGAGCAGGGCCGCCTCCTCGGTGTTGATGTCGGCGGGATCCTTATCGAAATAGGTGCGGGCAGCGGATTTAATACCCACCGCGTTGTTTCCGAAATCAACGGTATTGAAGTACATGGCGAGAATCTCGTCCTTCGAGTAGGCGCGTTCCAGCTTGGCGGCGACCACCCACTCCTTGAACTTGGTAAAGACAATCTTGATCTTGCCGGCGTTGGGGTCGCGGGGGAAGAGGTTCTTGGCTAACTGCTGCGTGATGGTACTGCCGCCGCCCTTGCGATGAAAGGTCGCCACGCCCACCGCCACACGGAACAGCGCCTTAACATCGACGCCGGAGTGGTTGTAGAAGCGGGAGTCCTCCGTGGCGATAAGCGCATCCTTGAGCTCGTCGGAAAGATCGGCGTACTTGCAGTTGGAGCGGTTCTCGCGGTAATAAGTGCCCAACAGCACACCGTCGGAAGAGATAACCTCCGTAGCCAGGTTCGAGTCGGGGTTTTCCAGCTCCGCGAACGAGGGCATGTAACCCATCCAGCCCAAGGAGATGAGCAGGAACATCAGACAGACCAGACCGAACAGAATGAAATAGACCTTCCAGAAAACCCTCGCCCATTTCGGGAGGATAATCTTGGAAGTTTTATTTTTCGCACCGCCCTGCGACGGGCCGGATTTCGCACTATACATATCGTTTTGGTTTTGAGGCTGCAAAGATACATTATTTTTGTATTTTTGCGCCGCGTAAAATCATTCATTCACCAATAAAATCAAAACATTATGGGATACATTAACGATTTGAAAGAACAGGCTTTAGCCACGCTGAAAGGCAAATGGGGCTCCTTCGTGGGACTGACGTTCATCTTCATGCTGCTGATGGGCATCGCCACCGGTGCCACCCAGTTCGGCGAAATTTTCACGGGCAGCTCGTTCCGCACGCTGGCCATCATCATGACGGGATCCGGATTCCTGTTGACGGTATTGGCCATTCCTTTGCAAGTCGGTTACTACATTGCTTTTTTGAACTCCTCACGGCAGGATTTGCCGGCTGACATAGGCGACCTTTTCTGCGGTTACCAGAACTTTTGGCATGTCTTAGGGACCATGTTACTTGGGACGCTCATCGTCATAGCCGGTTGCTGCCTGTTCCTCGTCCCGGGCATCATCCTGGCCTTCGCCTACGCGATGGTTCCCTTCATTCTGCACGACCACCCGGAACTCTCCGTCACGGACACCCTGCAGATGAGCCGCGTGATGATGACGGGCCACAAATGGGAACTGTTCTTGCTCTACCTCAGCTTCATCGGCTGGGCCCTCCTTTGTGTCCTCACCCTCTTCATCGGTTACCTTTGGTTGGAACCTTACATGCAGATGACCACGGTCAAATTCTACGAACAGCTCCGCACGGAATTTGAAGGGGAAGGTGAATACGAACCGATGGAAGAGAACACCCCAACCGCCGAATAATTACAAATTACTAATTACTAATTTCACCGGCACTTCCCACTCTCCCATCATCGCCTTGAACTTCTTCACGTTCTTGGCGGAAATGCCTTCCTGAGGCAGACTTAACTGCCGCTTTATCGTCACCGTCTGACCGTCAACCTGAACATCCATCAGCATCTTGGCGTTCTCGACGGTGATTTCTTTGTGCACCGGTTTCGTGAGGCAGCGGGTGTTGGCGGGCAACTTGATGGTGTAAACGTAGGATTCGTCCGTCTGCTGGCTGTTGAAATCGTACTGCAGGTCCGAGGGGATGTCCACAGGATAGAAATGCTTGCCGTAGCCGCCGTCATCGATGGTCATCTCATAGTATTTACCGCTAAGTTGGGAGACCGTCACTTTTGCGACATTGATTTCCTGTGGCTGCAGCGTTTTTGTCTTCGGGGAGCGAACATCCTTGCGCGTCACTTCCACTCGCGGATTGTCCAGATTATCCTTTTCAACATAGATATAGGCATCCACTTCCACGGATGTGGGTTGCGCTTCCACTTTTTCTATCGAGCCGTTTTGTAAGATGAGCGTGGCGGGCGCAAAGGAAGCGTCCAAACTCAAATCCTCTGATTCAGTTGCAGATATGTAATAGACATTCCCGCCTTTGAGCAAGATACGCACAACCGTCTCTAAATCAGAAGCTAACGAATTGTTTTTGAATGCGACTTCCGCATCATAGCCTAAACTTTTCAGCACACCAGCCAAAAGGATATTTTTCTCTATCGGGGTGGCGCAATTGGATTCCCACACCTGCTGCGGCGAGGCGAACATGTAGTTCAACACCTTGGCATCCACATCGTTCGTGCGGATATAATGGTGGATGTAATCCCGAACCAACAGCACCTTGTCCATGTCTGTCATCTCCTCCGTGAAACGATTGCGAAAGAACTCCGTAATCTTCTGGTTATCAAACTTCTGCATGGAGTTCTGATTGGCAATCCGACCGATAATGGCCTCGGGATTATCCAACGTGTAGAACGTAATGGAAGCCCATGCCGACGGGACCACCCAACCGCTATAGGGCGCTTCCGGCAGGTTGGTGAAGGTATAGACCATGGTAACGCGATCCTTGTCCTTGCTCTCCGTTTTCGTATAGGAAAGATTCTCGCCGTTGAGCTGGAACTTCGCGGGCTTGTAATCCGGCGTGGTGACGCTGACCACATACTTCTCGATGGGCATAGCATAGGATAAATCCACCTTTTCCATCAGTTCCTGGAAAAAGAAATTTTTGGACCGGATGGTGTAGTCAAGGACGATGACGGCATCGTACTCCAACGCCGTGTGCGTCACCACCATCGTGCGAATGCCGTTGAGTCGCTCGCATTTCGTGCAACTCTCCGGCAGCATCGGGTTGAAGGCGTTGGCGGGCGTCTCCACCTTGCTGCCGTCCTTGCGGATGGTGTATGCCTCATTAATGATTAACTCCTGGAAATCAGGGTTGTACGTGATGAACGTCTCCCCGAACTGGTCGAAGGTCATCCGGGTGAAAATCTGCAATTCCACGCGCTTGCGAAATTCCGTGGAACCGTCGGTGTTCAATGTGTAGCTCTTGGAGAGGAGCTTATATACGGCGTCCTTTTCGGGTGCTTTGGCGAAAATGGTTGTTATGGCGCATATTGCCATGATTACGAGTATGTATCTTTTCATATTCTTCTGTTTTATCTTTTTTATCGGGTTCCCTCTGACCCCACACTGCGCTCCTTCGTCGCTTATGTGGGGTTATTAGCGCTTCGCGCGTCTTGTCCCTTCGGGACTGCTTAAGGAAGGAGTTTCAAAATATGGGGGCTTTTCGTCATAAACTGCTAACTGCTAACTACTAACTGCTAACTGCTAACTACTTCACGAACACCACCGGATTACCCATATACGCCTTCTGGTTGATGACAGCGTTACGGAAGGCAGGCCATTCATCAGCCTCATAGACGCGCTTGCCGAGGGAGATCATCTCCGTAAACGTCACCATGCCGTAGCCAACGGTGTAACCGCCTTTGAACGAGATGCTTGGGGTAACGAACTGACGCGATTCGGGCGTGCTCACCCGCGTGTAGCCCGAGGGCACCTTCATCGTTTCACTGATGACGACATAGCGCGAGCAACGGTCGGTGAAGGGGTAGTCGCGCTTTTCGAGACTCGTGTTATAGGAGAGATGTCGCATGGTGAAGGTGAAGAATCCGTTGGCGAGGAACGGCGTGGCAATCACCTCCTTGTCCGTAACCACCGCGTAATCAGGGATCTCGAACTTGTACGTAATACGGACAGGCTGCTTGAGGTAGTCGTCCTCGCTGGTGTATTTCACCGATTTGATTTTCGCGTTGGGGTACTCCCAATAGAGCATGTTCTCCACATTCCGCTGCCACTGCGTGCGGAAACCGTCGAAGACATAACGCACCATCCTGTCGGACTGACGGTCGGCGGTGATGGTGACGGTGCCCTTCAGCGTGCCGTTTTTCGTGACCTGCGTCTGCGCGGTCATCTTCAGGTAGTGGTTTTTCGGGTCAGAGACGGGTGTGAGTCCCAACTTCGCGCCATTGGGCAATCCCATGAGATAGTTCTGCTGCTGTTCCGCGCTGGACCAAAGCTCGCCGCGCACTCCCGGAACCCACGTAGGATCAAGCAGTTGGTAGTTCCCGTTGCGTCGCTGCACCACCGTGATGCAGTGGTTGAACTGGTCGGCAGGGATGTCTTCGATGCGTTCCCCCGCCATCGTCATCGCGGCGTAGGCTTTGAACCCTGCCGCCCGCAACATGCCGATGAGCATCCCGGCCTTGTCTTTGCAGACGCCGCAGCGGTCGCGGAAGGTCATCTCGCACTTGTGGAGGGTAAACCCTTCGCCCTCGCCCATCGAGATGCCCGAATAACGCACATTGTCGGCCACCCAGTGCGTGAGGATGTCCAAACTGTCGTTCTCGGTCTTGGCCGGTTTCAGCAGCTCGTTGACCTTGGCCTGAATTTCCGGCGTGGCCTCGAAACTGCCGAAATCCTCGTTCACGCCGTAGAACCACATCGACTTGGACTCCCAATTCTGCGCGGTGGTGACGATGAGTTTCGGCTCGATGTCGTTGCTCGCCACGGTGTTACGCGGGGTCTTCAGCGGGAAGTAATCCTGATTCGAGAAGGTGAAAACGGTCCGGTCACCGTCCTTTTGCGTGGTAACCGTAAGATTGCCGTTGTAGATCTTGTACTGCAAGTTCTTGCTCGTCAGCACACTGACCTGATACACCTTCTCTTTCACGGGCTGACTGTTCCAGAAAGGCACGATGTCGTAAAAGTGACCGCGCATGGGCGGGATGTACTTCGCATCGGGATCCTCGCCTTCCAGCAGCGCGTAGCTGAAACCTTTCTTGTAGGTGAGGAATTCCACCTCATCGCCGGGCTCGAGACGACCGAGGGCGGCCATTTTCTGCCGCGCACCCCAGTAAATCATGTGGGCCGGCGCGGGATAATCGCACACCATGAAGTCGGGATGCACCTCCGTGCCGTCGTGACGGTAGATGACCACGTCGCGAATTTCGCAATAGGCCGACAGCGGGTCGTAATCGACGATGACGGTGTTGTTGTCGCGGCAGCCCGCATCGCTCAACACTCTGTATCGCTGATGGTTAAGATAATGGCTGAGGCCGTTCTCCTCCATGCGCACGGTCATGCTGTCATAGAGGGTCACACGGTCATAGCCGGCGTAGGGGTCGGGTTCCTGCGCGTAAGCTGCCATGCAGAGGCACAGCAGCGGGATGATTAGTAGGGTTCTTATGTTCATAATTGGTCACTTGTTCTTGTCTGCCCCACACTGCGCTCCTTCATCGCTTGTGTGGGGTTAGTAGAAACGCAAAATATTGCGTCTCTACTTCGAGCACTTGTCCCTCCGGGGGCACTCCCACCCCCACATTACGCTCCTACGTCGCTTATGTGGGGTTATTGAGCTCTACCCTCCGGGACTGCTTAAGGAAGTAGTTTTATATTACTGCCCCGCCCTTCGGGCACCCCTCCAAAGGAGGGGAATTGGGGTTGCTCGTAACTGCTAACTACTAACTATATAATGTCTTTTTCTTCAATCAAATTGTTCAGTATCGCGTACACCGTCAATGCCGCGACGGACTTGATTCCCGTTTTGCGGACGATGTTCTTCCGGTGGGTGATGACGGTGTGGACGGAGATGTTGAGCTGGTCGGCGATCTCGTTGTTTTTCAGTCCTTTGGAAAGGCAGACGAGGACATCCTTCTCTCGGTCTGAAAGCGGGGCGGTATCTGCCTCTTCGTCATCGGCATGGATGGTGTTCACGACCTGGTGGATGGTGGATTTGATACGCTGGAAGTCGTCGTTAAGCTCGATAATGCCGGCAAACTGCCGCTGATGCTGCGATTCGAGATAGGAGGAAACGAGCCCGACAAGACGCAAGTTTGACAGCTGTTCGAACTCGGCACGAAGCGTGGCGCGTTTGGCATAATCGAACAGCAACGGATTGACAATCAGCACATCAGGACGGATGGCGTTGATTCTCGAATACAACGAATTGAGATTGTCGGTGGAGAAGATGATCTCCGCTTCCGGCAATTCCCGCAGCATCTGTTCCAACCCGATGCGCAACATGGACGAGGGTTCGGCAATGGCAATCTTAGTCATGGCGCTTCGATTCTAAAAGTTGGATATAAGGCACCAAAATGCGGTCCTCCATCATGGAGTGCTTGGCGATGTCGTTGGAAAAGGCGTACATGTCCAACAACATATCGACACGCTCCGCGGGGGAGATTTCAGCGGGTATGTATTTGAGCAGCAAATTGATAAGGTCGTTGAGGGTATCCTCAATGTCGTCGTGCTGCTGGTGGAAGGTGCTCTTCTGGTAGCTTGCCGATTCCGTTGCCTCCTCTTCGGAAATGAACTGCCGCAGATACGGGAAAATCACCTCCTCCTCATAACGGAAATGCTTCTCCACCTCCTTCCGGAACTCGGCGTAGAAGTTGGTAATCAGCGTGCTGTACTTCCGGTCCATCGGCTCCAGCAACGTGTTGAGATGGTGCTCGATATGGGGCAACTTATTCTCCAAATAGTCCTTGTGCGAATGAACCAAATACTGCAAAATATCCGACATCCGGCACTGCTGCAGCTCGTTGGCCGTCGGGAAGTAATCCTCCAGACAATACACCCGGGCGATCAGGGTGAACAGCGGCAGCGAGACACGGTGTTCCTCGCACAGCTGCTCGACACTCTTCTCGCCGAAACCGAGGGGGATGCCGAGCCGCGGCAGCACGGTCAGGAGGCTGTGATACTGGTTGATGGCGTCGGCCATTTTCATCTTTGGCGACAATCGGGACGATAAGTCGGAAAAGTTGTTCATATTTCAATTTTTGGCAAATGTACACAAAAAACGGTTGTAGAGACGGTGCATGCACCGTCTCTACAATACGTTATCTTTATCCGAGACTATTTCCGGATGACAGGCATTGAGGTCACGCCCTTGTCCGTGAAGACTTTAGCGTAATAGGTGCCCGTGGCGAACGTGCCGACGGAAATCTCCGCAACGGTATTGTTCACCTCCACGACGTTCAGCAACTGACCGTAGATGTTGTAGAGTTCCACTTTCTCGATGGTCGTGTTCTCATTCTCCACTCCGATGAAGACGCGGTCGGTGGCAGGATTCGGCCACACCGTGAGGTTGTCACGCAAGGAGTAGTCCAGAATGCCGGAGGGATCGTAATCATAAACCGCAATCTCGCTGTTGACCATACCCTCTTTCATGGCGATGGCCTTCAGGGTGTAATGGACGTTGAGCGGGAACGGGACATCGGACTGGAAGCTGGTGGCATTCTCGTCGGGATCAGCGCCGTCGTACGTGTAGTAGATGCTCGCGCCGTCGGTGGCACAAGTGAGATTCATGAAATAGAACTCGCCGGAACGATAAACATCGAAGACGGGCGTGGCCACCGTATCCATCACCACCACCGGGTGGATGTTGATGTCGTTGTTGCCGCGCGGATAAATCTGGTAACCGAAGTTGGTGGAATAGCTCACAAAACCGGTCACATCGGCCACATCACCAGCAGCGATATCCGTGGTGACAGTGTTGAAGCGGTTGAAGATGGCCATCGTATCGCCGTTCTGCACAAACGTGGTGGCGTTGATGAATTCCACATCGTTCAATTGAACCAACTTGGATTCGTAAACATTGGTGTACTGGTTCTTGATATCGGTGATGGTGGTGGTAGCGGGTGTCACCGTGACCGTGCTCGTGGCGGCGGCGGAATTATGTGTCGGCAGCATCTCCACCATACCTTGATAAAGCGTGTATTTGCCGAAAACGCCGCCCGAAATCACATCACCCTCGTTGTATTGGGTGGTGATCACCGGCGTGTTGTAGTCGTAAACCAACATGGCGGCGGTGTTGTCCTCCACGAAAATGAAACGACCGCTGCGGAACACAAACGTCACATCGCTCATGATCTGGCGTTCCTGGTTGGTGGCGGCGGCAGCCTTGAAGGCGGCAATGTTGGCCACCTGCTCGGGGAAGCTGATGGTGACGGAAGCGGCCTCACTCGGAATCATGTTGACTTTCCAAGCCTTGGCGGTAATGGTCGTGGTGGCACTCACCGTGAACGGAGCGCTATAGAGCGTGGAGCTTTCCGTCGGCACAGTACCGTCGGTGGTATAACGAATCACCGCATCCGGCGTGGCGCAGATGATGGTCACCGTCTGCGGCTCGTAATAGAGGTCGGTGGAGGGGGTGATCACCGGCACAAGGACCGTGTCGGGTGCCGGGGGCTCATTGATGGTGTAGGTACCCGTGGTCACAACGCTGCTCTCCCAACCGGTCTTCACCGCGACGGCTTTCACGGTATAGGTGCCCGGCGTGCTGAACACGACAGGCGTGCTGTAAACGTCAGAAGCGGCAGTGGGCTCGCTACCGTCGGTCGTGTAATGGATAGCGGCATCGGTCACAGTGCAGCTCATCGTCACCGTAATGAGGCTGTCGCTGGTCTCCGTGGCGGGATCAAGCACAACGGCAGGCAGCTGCGCGGTGGCGGTCAGGGCGATGGTCTCGCTCATCGTGTCAGAAACGACCGTAATCGTGCCCGTAGCCGGCTCAGTGCCGTCGAAAGTGACGGTCACCACAGTGTTGCTGTTCGGGTTGGAAATGGTAGCAGGGCTGACGGTGAAGTGCGTGTTGTTGCAGGTCAGCGTGATAGGATCGGTCAGGTGAGCACCGCTGACGGTGAACGTCTGAGACAACTGCGTGCTGGTGAAATTCAGAGCCGTGACATCCACTGACAGGACAGGGTCATACACCACGGTATAGACCGCCGTGGCGGTTTCGCTATCCAACCAAGTGTCCTTGAACGCCTTGGCCTTGACGGTGGTCGTGGTAGTCAGCGTGATGGGTGCGCTGTAGAGAGTAGAAGTGGCCGTCGGTTCGCTACCGTCAGTAGTGTAGCGGATAGCAGCGCCCTCCGTCGTGGTGGCGATCGTGAAAGTCACGCTGTCGGCGTAAGTACCCGTACCCGGCGTGAACACGGGCGTGACAACCGTCGGGGCGGTGATGGTCACGTCCAAAGTAGCCACATCGCTCGTCTGCCAGTTGGCTTTCACGGCGATGGCCTTGACGGTGGAAGTCGCGGTCACCTGGAAGGGGGCGGTGTAGAGCGTGGAGGCATCCGTAGGAACAGTACCGTCGGTGGTGTAGTAAATGGCGGCATCGTTGCCGGCCGCCATGGTGACGGTGGCGTTGAAGTAGAAGGTATTGTCACCCGTAGCCTCGTCGCCCGCGGCAGTGATCACGGGAGCATCAAGCACCGGCATGGTGACGGTGAAGGTGGTGGTCGCAGAGACGGCGGGGGTGAGCGGAGCCTGGTTCATATCCACCAACGAGCAGGTAACCGTGTGCGTACCGGCCGGCAGCGGCGTAATCACAGCCTGCTGCAAAAGGGCCAGACCCATCTGATCCAAATATGCGGGGTTGGTAAGCCCGATGGCGGTCAGCAGCGGCGACTCAACCTTGAGGTAACCGTCCGTGCCGAGGGTGAAGTTCTGAATCTCAATGCCGACGGGCAGCGTGTCCAAACTGCTGAACTGGCTGCCGTTAGCCGGCGCAGTGATGGTGAGCGCTGGGGTAAGTACCGGAGCATCGCCCGGCAACACCATGATATTGTCAATTTCCCATCCAGCGGCAGCAGAAGCCTCGCTGGTATAAACCCACGCGAAATAGATCGGAGCGACACCGGCGACTTCCACATCGCCGGATTCGGTCCAATTCCATGAGCCAGTACTCAAGTCACATTCCGAGGTAATGTCCGTCCAGGTGGCAGCTGCCGGAGAACCCGTTCCAGTGTAATCGGTGGAATATTTGACCTGGATGCCGGGACCCGTATAGTTCTTGGCGGAAGAGAAGGTCAGCACCACCCCACCCGCATTCAACGGCGTGATGGCGGGCGTGGTGAGCCAAGTCTCGGTGGCGCCTTGGTTGTAGGCGTTGGCGTAAGCGTAGGTGTTTCCGCCGTAAGAGGCTGTCACCCAAGCGTATGTGCCTGAAACATTCGCAACCGTCATCTGATTGAGGCCGCTCGTCTCGAAGTTCTCGAAGAAGAGCGGATTGAGGTCGAGAATCGTGATGTTGCGGGTCACCACGGAGCTGCTGTTGCCGTTCAGCTCGGCAATGGCCTTCAACGTGGTGGTCTGCGTCAATGTGAACGGCGCGGTGTAAAGCGTGGAGGCGGTCGTCGGATCCGTACCGTCCAGGGTGTAATAGACCGACGCGCCATTGTCGGCGGACATCGTGACCGTGGCGGAGGAGAAGTAGGTGTTCGCCGAATGCATGTTACCGCTCAGGGTCACAGTGGGTTCCGCCACGAAATTGGGGTTGGAGACAGCCGTAATGACCACATCATCTACAATCAGATTGTCATCGTCATCGTCCGTGTTGCGGACAGAGAGAATGAACTCAGCGGCATTCGTGGTATTAGCAGCCTCCAAAGTATCAATAAACTGCTGATATGTGCTGCCGTCGATGGAACTCCAAGCACTGTAAGACGAATAGCCGGAGCCTGTCGCACGTCCATCGTACATAGCGACTCGGATGTCACCTGTGCCCTTCACCCAGAAAGAAATCACGTACTGAGTGCCGTTGTCCACATGCACCGCCTGGGTGGTGAAACGCTTGTGACCGCTTTCTGTGTTGACAAGCATACAGGCATTATTACCCGAATGCGCACCGGAATCCACTTTCACCACATTGGCAGTCCCAATGTTACTTTTGCTGCCATACCATCCGTCAGGGGATGTGCCGGTCCAGCTTTCGAATCCCCCATTGGTGTTGATCTGGGCGAATCCGACAAAAGCGAACAGCATCATGCACATTGTGATGACGCTGCAAAGAATAGAATTTTTCTTCATCTTTTTGATATTTAATTATTTGACTTATAGACAATTAAAAAACAGTTCGGGACAACATCCCAAACGGCAAATATACATTTTTTGTCGGAACACGCCTTTTTCAGCTGACGGTTAAAAAATATCTTGTGTCGATGTTCCATCGTCTTTGCCATACCCTTCGCAAGGAGATGCCATACTGTTGCCATACTGTAGCCATAGTGTAGCCATACTTAAGAGTATGGCAAGAGTATGGCATCAGTATGGGTACACTATGGGAAACCTATGGGTACGATATGGGTGTGTAGTCAGAATTATTTACTATCTTTGCCACCCAAACGATTTGCCTTATGCGTAAAGTCCTCATTGCCGCCTTGTTCTTTCTCGCCTTCTCCGCCGCGGGTATCTCCCAGACTGTCTATCAGAAAGACAAGTGGGGAGCCAAACTTCTTTATTTTCAAGAAAATGCGGTGCGCATACATGACCGTTGGGGCGAACAGATCCTCTGGTATGACACCGCCTGCAGCACCGTCCGCCAGAAAGACCGCTGGGGCGAGAAGCTCTATTATTTCGATGGGAACACAGTAAGGATGCGGGACCGCTGGGGGGATGTCTTGCTCTACTTCGACGGCAACACCGTCCGCCAGAAAGACCGTTGGGGCGCAGCGCTTTACTACCTTGACGGGAACACCCTCCGCATCAAAGACCGATGGGGCGCCGCCGTCTATCATTTCGACTTCACCCCGTCGCGATGGCAGATCGCGTGCGTGGTACTGATGTGACAAGCAACAGTTTGAAAGGATGTCTGCGGGCGGTGTGCGAGGATTGCGTTACGGTTGTTGTGAGTTGGGTTGTGTTTCTTTCATTCTTTCGAAATCCTCTTCCGTGATGCCCTTCAACATGTTTTTGCGGAGGTCATCTTCGGAAGGCAGTTGCATTCCGTACTTGCTGACAAACAAATTCTGTGAAAGCCCTTCGATAGCATATTGGACGGTAGTCTCACTATAGTCGGTGCAAAGCAGCAGTCCGATGGGCGGGTTATCATTCTCCTGCATTACCTCGTGCTTGTAATAATTCATATAGAAATTGAGCTGAGAGGCGTACTCGTGTCGGAAACGATCAATCTTCAGGTCTATGATGACGTGACATTTCAAGATACGGTGGTAGAAAATCAGGTCGGCCTTGTGGTAGTCCTGATCGACGAGAATGCGTTTCTGCCGGTGTTCAAAACAGAATCCGTGGCCCATCTCTAAAAGAAATCTCTGAAGGTTGTTCAGGATAGCTGCCTCTAATTTGGTTTCTTTGTAAATATCTTGAGATTCCATATCAAGGAACTCAAGCGTGACGGGGTCGTGAAGAATGTCTTGAGGGGTCAGCTGTTGAACGTTTTGGGCAATATAGCGTTGAAGTGCTTTCTTGTTTTTGGACAGTCCCAACCGTTCGTAGTATAAAGAGGACACTGGGCGGTCGAGTTCTCTGCTAGTCCAACATCCACGAATGGTTTCTTGCTCATAGAAGGCCCGTTTCAAAGGATCATCTATGCTAGTCAAATATGATAAACAGGTGTAGTTTATTCGGTAGAAAAGTCTATCAGCCGGAGTGGCCCATTCTTCAGATTTGGCGGGCAGCGACCGCCAAATTGCATTTTCTTGATTATCAAACAATTGTAATTCGGCGGGCAGCGACCGCCAAATTGATGGTTCCAATTTAAGCAGCAAAGGCTGGTTAACTTTGATGTATTTTTCAATCTCAACACCCAAAATTGGATACACAATATATAATTGTCTGTATTCGCGCAGACGTCGTGGTTCAAAGCCTTTTCGGCTGATCCGTTGAGACAACTTGTTGATGAGTTTTTCGCCGTATTTGGCGCGATCTTCACCGTGTTGCTCATACTCCACGATATAATAACCCACCAGCCAGTTGCGGGCTGTCAGCGAGAGATTGACCGCGTGAGCGGCTTGTGCCTGAAGTGCATCTTGGATGAGGTTGATGCGTCCTACGAGTGATTCAAAATTCATAACTGTTCTGTATTGATTAACATGGCAAATATACAACACTGAAAGGCGTTTGTCAAGGGTTTTGTGAATTTTTTTTCGGTATTGACAGTCAACGAGATGCATGAAAATTTAACAATTCAAAAATTGAATTGTTAAATTTTGCAGTGAGGTTTTCGGAGGATTTGGCAACTCTCCGCAGCAAATCGGCAACTTTCGTCTGCAAAGCGCATTTCGGATTCCCCGTGCCCTTGCGGGGAGGGGCTTCCGCATCCTGATGTCGGCGGAATGACGTGTGCACCGTTAAAAATGCTTAAAAATGCATTTACCCCTTGACAAAGCCTCTTTTTTTTTGTATATTTGCAAAGTTTTTGGCGTGCACGGTATGTCTGCCCCTGAAATCCGACAGATCTGCCGCACTCCAAAACGGAAGTCGGACTATGTGCCGATTTCAGACGTTCTTTGACATATTGGCCGTAGTGCATATAAGAAAACGACCTCCCTTGGCGAGCCGAAGAGGATGCGAACGCAGTCGAACAGCATTCCTTTTTGGTTACTGCTCCACTCTCTTCAAATCCCGCACGCGGAAGTTGTTCCACATCGGCTTGGTGTCGGGGTTGTAATAGGTCTCGTCGATTTGGATTTTCGGGTTGGCGAAGACAATCTCCTCCAAGAATTTGTCGATGACGGGGAACTCATCGTTGTAGAAAATGGCTACCTGATGCCCGAGGTTGGGATAACGACGGACATGGTGCCCGTATCCCTTCTTCTTGAACTCTTTCACGATGGAGTTCGTGCCGAAAAGCCCGAGATTGGCGATGTTGGTCTGCTTGTAAATCACCAGCTTGTCGTCCGTGCCGTGACAGAAAAGGGTCGGCGCGGGCGCATGGTTCCGGTATTTGGGCCGGCCGTGATGGGAGAAGATGGCCCCCGCGTAGGAGATGACCCCGGCGGGACGGAAGTCGGCGGGCAGAATGCCGCTGTTGAAATAGCCGTTGCAAAGCGCGTAATCGGTCTGCAGCACCGTGATCGCCCCGGCACTGCTGCCCATCAAAATGATATTTTTCGGGTTGATCTTGTACTTTTTCGTCTCCAAGAGGTTTTTCAGCGTGTAGTCGAGAGCGGAAATCAGATCCTCGGAAGCCATCTGGATGGCCCAGTCGAACTGCTTGACCGAAGCCAGCGCCGAGAAGTTCTTCTGCCCGCGCATCCCCAACCGGTAATCGATCGCGATGACCACGTACCCCTTGTCGGTGTAGTAGGTTTTGAGCTTCTGCACCTGTTTGTCGTCGCGCTTCCCGCCGATAAACCCGCCGCCGAAAACGAAAAACAGACACGCCTGCCGCTCGTTCTGCACCGTCGGCACATACACGTCCAAGTATAGCTTGCTGGTATCCTTCACCGCATAAAGGTAGGTTTCTTTCTCCTGCGCAAACAGACTTGCGAAGAGGCTTACGATCAAAAGTAGTACGGTTATCCTTTTCATAATGATCTATTAATGTCACACCATTCCGTCACCGAAGTCAGAAGGTGACGGAATCTCGTTCTCGTTAGCGCACATCCTTTGCGCTCGCAGCATCAGCAGCGGCACCATGATGGCGAAGAAGTCCACCCCGAAGCGGCGGTCGAACAGGCACTCGAAGCAGCTGTTCAACGCCAGCAGGATGAAGAGGGACAAGAGCAGGATGTCCCGATAACGGATCGATTCCCCAAGCGGGGCGAAGAAATAGAGCAGCAAGAGGATGATGCCGGGAATGCCGTTCGTGAGCAACGCCTGCAGATACTGATTGTGGGCATTGTAGTTGTGGTCGAAATCGATCCAGTAGCCGTGACTGTGGTACTTCTCACGCATCGCGTCGAAACAGTCTCCGGTGCCCGTCCCGAAGGGCAGGTTCTCGACCGCCGCCTCCCAACCCGCCTGCCAGAGGATGAGCCGCACATCGCTGGTCTTGGTAGGCTCGGTTCCCTCTTCCAAGGTGTATTTCGGCTCCGTGAAACGGTTGATCGGCATGAAATCCGTGGTCATCAGCAACGTGAATAACACGGCTATCGCGATGAAAACCAGCAACATCCACTTCCATTCGGTCTTGCGCTTACGCACCGCGTAAACGGCAATCGGCAGATGGACAGCCACCAACGTGATGATGCCGGCACGCGAGTACAGACAGAAGACCCCGATGAGCATGATGGCCTCGACGAGGTAAAGGAGAATCTTTCTTGGAAGCTTTATAACATCATGGTTATCAATAAGGTAAACCAAAATCACCAGATAGGCGAACGTGGTGTACAACGAGACGTAAGTAGGGTGCCGCAGATACGAGAAGGTCGAATAGTAGAGGTAGGTGTTGTCCCCGGTCGTGAGGGTTTTGTAAATGCCGTGTACATCCAGCACCACAATGTTCACGAACACGCTGGCGCAGAAAACGGCAAGAAGCAGTCGTATATGATTCTTCGTCAGTAATTTACGAGAATTCGTCAGCAGAATAAGCGGCGCGATGAAGAACCATAGATAACACTCCACCGTCCGCCAGGCGTAGTTCTGGTGTTCTGAATTGATCAGACCAGTCAGCGGAATAAGGCACACGGCGAACAGGAACAGCCCGTAGGGAATTCCGTCGTTGGCCTTGAAGTTCTCCCATTTCCCGCGCCAATCGCCCTGCGCCGCCCACAAAATGACCAGCAGAATGCCGATGGGCCACATCCAATAGACGGTGAACGGCAGCAACGCCACCGCCAGCATCAGCAGCAGGAAGCTGGCGTTGAAAAGCCGGTCCGGGGTGCGGAGGGATTGGACGTATGTGCGGAGACTATTCATGGCTCAACAGGTCGGGACGACGTTCTTGGGTTCGTGTAAGTTGCTGGTTCATACGCCACTCGTCAATCAGTTTCGGATTGCCGGAGAGCAACACATCGGGCACACGGTGGCCCCGGAAATCCGCCGGACGGGTATAGACGGGAGCGGAAAGGAGGTTATCCTGGAAGGAGTCGGAAAGAGCGGAAGCCCCGTCGCTGATCACGCCGGGAATCACCCGCGCGATGGCGTCGGTGATGACCATCGCCGCCAATTCGCCACCCGACAACACGTAATCACCGATACTGAGGTCCCCCGTGACATACAGTTCCCGCACGCGCTCGTCAACGCCCTTGTAGTGACCGCAGAGCAGGATGATGTTGTGCAGCATCGACAACTCATTGGCTTTCTGCTGGTTGAAGGTCACCCCGTCGGGAGCCATCAGGAAGATGCCGTCATAGTCGCGCTCGCTCTGCAGCTGCTCGATGCAGCGGGCTATAGGCTCCACCATCATCACCATGCCCGCACCGCCCCCGAACGGGTAGTCGTCGGCGCGGTGGTGCTTGTCGTAGGTGTAGTCGCGGATGTCATGCACGTGCAACTCCAAGTACTGCTTCTCGACGGCGCGTTTCAGGATGGAACTGCCGAACACGCCCGGAAACATCTCGGGGAAAAGGGTCAGTATGTCTATTCTCATCATAATTTCTCGATCATCATCAAACCGTCACGGAAAGGCAGCAGCAGGTTGCGTACCCGCGGGTCGCGTTGCACTCTGTCGTTGAACGCCATCACCGCCTGCGTGTCATGGTCGTTGTGCCGCACCTCATGTACCACCTTGCTATTCCATAACGTATTGTCAATCAGTATAAAACCATTCTTCCGTACCTGCGGGAAAACCATTTCGTAATAGTCTTGATAGTCGGTCTTCTCCGCATCGATGAACACCAAATCCCACTCCTCGCTGAGCGTCGGCACAATCTCCTTCGCATCGCCAATGTGCAACATCATCTTCCCACCATCAGCACTCTCCGAAAAATACCGCCGGATGCGCTCCTCGTACTCCTCATTCACCTCAACCGTGTGCAGAATGCCGTCGTCGGTAAGCCCCTCAGCCAGACAGATGGCAGAATAACCCGTAAACGTGCCGATTTCCAGAATGCGTCGCGGACGTATCATCTTGGAAACCAGCAACAAAAACTGTCCTTGCAGCTGTCCCGACGCCATGCGCGGGTTGATGGTCTGCAGATGCGTCTCACGATAAAGCCGGCGAAGCAGATCGGACTCTTCGGTCGTGTGCGCCTCGCAATAAGCCTCGATTTCGGGTTCTATGAGGTCAAACGTGGACATTTACGACAGCTCTTCGATGGTTTTGTTGACCTCCTCTTCGGTTTTCGTCAGCTTGTCGCGACAGATTTTCATCAGCACGGTCGCACGTTTCATCTTCTCGGTCAGCTCATCCACGCTGATGCTGTCGTTCTCCAGCTGATCCACGATTTCTTTCAGCTCCTCAAAAGCGGCGGTATATGTCAGTTCTTTTTCCATAATCTATAACGACAAACTGCTCATTACTCATTACTCATTACTAATTAATACTGCAATCCCAGCCGAACCCCCGCGTAATGGTACAGCACATCTTTCCGGGCGTTGGTGGAGTAAGCCGAGAAGTCCTGTTCGCCAGGCTGCAGGACAGTGTAGCGGATGTCGGTGTATTGGACTTTGTAGCAGGCGGCCAGCACGAGCGACAGTTTGTCGGTGAGATTGATGCGCATGCCGATGCCCGTCTCCCCCATCGGTCCCATTCTCGTACCGTGCACCACTCGGTCCAGCTTTTCCGGCACCGACGAGACATACCACTTGAAGGCGTAACCCGCATTCAGGTAGAACAACGGCTCGATTTTGGTGTCGGTGAAATTGACGGTGAGGTTCAGGTAGATCGGGATGAACGCCGTGTGACGCCAAAAGTCGAAACCCGCGCCGAGACTCATCTGGAAATAGGGATTAAACTGATAACCAAGCTGTTGATCCAGTGAGATGTCAAAATTCCGGTTCTGCACGGTCTTGGTTTCCAGCTCAATCTGTCCCAAACCGGTAGCGTACCCCACGGAAGTCATATAGATGAACTTGGCGTCGGGACTCTCACGGCGTTGCGCATAACTGCTGACGCAGAATAGCGCGGCTATAAGGAGGATGAGTATTCTTTTCATAATGTATCTTGTTGATTTTAATTCACTTGTATTGATTTTAACATTTCGCGGGCAGCGGCAATGGCCGATTCTGTACGGCTCTCGCCGCTCATCATCGTGGCAATCATCTGCTCCCGTTCTTCCTTATCCAACGGCTTGATATTCGTGTAAGTACGGTTGTCGTCGGACTGCTTGTACACCAGATAGTGCTGGTCACCGCAAGCGGCAATCTGCGGCAGGTGCGTGATGGCGATCACCTGATGCTTGCCCGCCAGCTGACGCATCACCTGCCCGACTTTCGAGGCGGTCTCGCCGGAAATCCCCGTGTCAATCTCATCGAAAATGATGGTAGGCAGGTACATGGAATCGGTAATGATCGACTTGAGACAGAGCATGATACGCGACATCTCGCCGCCTGATGCGATACGGGAAATATCAGCCGGTTCGACGCCGGGGTTCGCGCTGAAGAGGAACGTGGCCGTATCCCGACCATTTTCCCGAAGTTCTTCACCCGACTCGATATTCACGGCGAAGCGGCTTTCCGACATTCCCAACTGCCGCAGGCGCTCCTCCATGGAACTCACCAAAGCAGGCAACGCCTCTCTTCGGGAAGCCGACAGCAAGTCTGCCAGACGCTGCGCCTCCGTTTCCAACTCCTTCACTTTCTTCTCATTATCAGCCAATTGCTCTTTGTCATCGGTATAGGAAGCCACCTCTTGCTGGAGCTTTTCCATAAGCGAAAGCAAAGCCTCGTTGTTCTCCGCGTGATACTTGTTCTGCAGCGAGAAGATCAGGTCCAGACGCTCGTTCAGCTGTTCGGTCAGGGCGGGATTCACCTCCACGGCATCATTCTTCCGCGCCATCTCGTAGGACAAATCCTGCGCCTCCACGGTCAGGTCGTCAATGCGCTGGTTGAAAGCGGCATACTCCGTTCCCATACTCTCCAACGCACGGCACTCCTGCTGAAGCGACTTCAACAGGGACAATATGTTGTCACCCTCCTGTTCCGACAGGATGCGGGTGGCGTTATAGAGGTGCGATTTGATGGTCTCAGCGTGCGACAACTCCTTGATTTTCTGCTCAATATCGGCTTGCTCGTCCGGCTGCAGCGCGGCTTTTTCCAACTCTTCGATGGTGTAGAGATTATAGTCGTAACGCATGGCCGCCTCCGCACAACGCTGCCGCAACTCCTCCAACGCAGATTTCTGCGTCTGCCATTCGTGAAGAGCCCGCTGGTACTGCGACACAAGTTCCTGATTCTGCGCGAATTGGTCAATCAGCCGCAACCGAAAACCGGCATTCTGGAGCATCAAGGTCTGGTGTTGCGAATGGATGTCCACCAACAGGGAAGCGACAGCTTTGAGCGTATTCAGGTTCACCGGCGTGTCGTTGATGAACGCCCGGGACTTCCCGTGCTCGTTGATTTCGCGCCGGATGATAGTATCCTCCTGATAATCAAGATCATATTGCTGAAATAGGGGTTGCAGACCGAGGTCCCGCACATCGAATGCGGCCTCCACAATGCACTTGCGCGTCTTGTCGAACAGCACATCCGTGTCGGCACGGTTGCCGAGAATCAGCGACAGGGCGCCCATCAGGATGGACTTACCCGCGCCGGTCTCACCGGTAATCGCCGTCAAACCTTTCCGAAACGGGATTTCCAAAGACCGGATAATCGCATAATTCTCTATCTGCAAAGAGGTTAACATCGCGATTATTTGGATCCGCTGTTAATGGCATCGTACGCCGAAGAGTTGGTCGGGTCAATCTGCTTCATGATGTTGATGACCTGGGTCTTCTCCGACGGCATCCCTTCCTTGAAAATGTTGATGATTTCGTCTTTCTTGGTGTTCAGGATGATGCGGACGACCGCCAGGTTGGACTTCTGCGCGTTGACCTGCTGCAACAGCTTGAGGCTTTCGAGGATGACGGCACGGCCCGCATCGGGGGTCTCGTACATCACGTCCAAACCGAGACGGTGGTACTGGTAGTAGAAGTCGTGGATTTTGCTGTAGGTGCTGTTGGTGAAGTTCTCGGTGATCCAGTAGCGGTTGTTCTGTCCGCTTTCCGCCACGCTCCAGCCCACCTCCTTCATGTTCAGGTTGACGGTGTTCTGGCATTTGGAGAAGTAAGCCGAGCCGCCGTTCTGGGAGAAGGAATCCAGCTCCACGGCGATGAACAGGTTCAGATAGTAGGCGATGAGGGAGGTGAGGTCCGACAGGGTGGAGTTCTCGTCGTATTCCAACGGATCGCCATCCGAATAACGGAACTTCACTTTCTTGTCTTGGAAACTCATCAGCGTGGTCTTGTAACTGGCCTTATAGACAGGACGTTGCAATACCAACGTAGCCGTTCCTTCGTACTCGTCGCCCGACTCCTTGGTCAGGTTGATGGTGATGGAACACTCAATGCGTTCGTTCTGTTTCAGGTTGTACTGACACCATTTGCGGTCGTGCACAAACGTGTATAGTTTCTGTCTCAACTCATTGTAACGCTGTTGGTTACCCGAGCTGGAGACCTGCGTGGAGTTGATGGACACCGAACACTGGAAATCCTGAGCGTTCAGGGTGGTGAGGGTCATCAACAGGACGATGAGCATTCCGATAATACGTTTCATAGTTATGGTTTTTATTTTTGGATATAAATCTGGGCGGTTTGGAGGATCTCTTCGGCGATTTCCTGCTTGCTTTTCAGCTCGCTGGCGAACTCGTGACCGTCGCGGGCGAAAATGGTCACCTGATTGGTGGCGGTACGGAAACCGGCGCCCTCCGTGCGCAGGGAGTTGAGAACGATGAGGTCTGCGTTTTTATTGTGCAGCTTCTTCTTGGCGTTCTCCACTTCGTTCTCGGTCTCCAACGCGAAACCGATGAGCAGCTGCCCCGCGCGCTTGATTTTCCCGACGGAGGCCAAAATGTCTTTGGTCTTGACCAACTCGACCGACAACTGCGCGAAGTCCTTCTTGATTTTCTCAGGGGCAACGTGCGCGGGTGTATAGTCGGCTACGGCTGCAGACATTATGATAATATCCTGCTCGTCAACGTATTGCATACATTGCTGGTACATTTCCTCCGCCGTTTTCACATCCACACGACGGATGTTCGGATGACGGGCGGTACAACTTGACGGACCGGTCACCAGCGTGACGGACGCGCCTTTACGGGCAGCGGCCTCAGCCAGACAGAAGCCCATCAAGCCAGAGGAGTGATTACCGATAAAACGCACGGGATCAATGGGTTCGTAGGTCGGACCGGCGGTAATCAGCACGTGCTTTCCCTCCAAGGAGTGATCGTTGGCAAGCTTTTCGTCCACCTGCTCGAAAATCTCCTCGGGTTCCTGCATACGGCCACTTCCGGTGGTACCGCAGGCCAGGAAACCTTCGTTCGGCAGGAGGATGTGACAACCGCGTTCGCGTAGCAATCCGATATTCTGCTGAACCACAGTGTTTTCGAACATGTTGCTATTCATGGCGGGCGCGATGAACACGGGCTTCTTCACAGCCAAGAAGAGGGTCGAAAGCGCGTCGTCGGCAATGCCGTGCGCGAACTTTCCGATGATGTTGGCCGTGGCCGGTGCCACCACGAGGGCGTCGGCCCATTCCGCCAACGCGATGTGCTCCACCTCCATAGCGCGGTTCACATCGAACATGTCGGTGTATAACTTGCTCTGCGACAGCGTCTCGATGGTCAGCGGGGTCACAAACTCAAGGGCGTTTCGGGTGGCGGTCACACGCACCTCCCAGCCGTTCTTCTTGAACAGCCGGATAAGGTGCATCGTCTTGTAGGCCGCGATGCCGCCCGAGATGCCGATGACCACATGTTTACCCATAATCGACTGATTATTTATCCGTTACGTCGTTGAAGTATATCTGTCCGTTCTCAAACTCGTGAAGCGCCAACTGGGTGGGCTTGGGGAGCTGTTCGTAAAGCTTGGAGAGCTCAATCTGCTCGCGGTTCTCGTAAACTTCCTCGCCGGAACGGTCCTGCGGAGCCTGCAGATGGGAATTCTCCTGGAACTCCTGCTTCAGCTCGGCGGCAATCTGGTCGGCGCGCTTCGACATGATGACGATGCTCTTGTAGAAGTTACCCGTGTCCTTGTCGTACTTGCGAATGTCTTTCGTCTTGGCGAACAGGTCGATTTTCAATTTTTTGTATTCTAACGCTTTCATTATGAAGATTTATTTGATTTGTTCTTGTATTTTTCCAATTGTTTGACCACATCCAGCGCGATTTTGTCGGTTTCCTTGACATATTTGCTGTCGGGGTAGTTGAGGCTCATCTTCTGGCAGGCGTCGAGGGTGGCTTTGAGGCGTTCGGGTTTCTTGCGCTCGGTGCTGCGACGGGCATACTCGTAATTGTTGAGCACCAGATAATAGACCGCCTCGGGCATCAGCGGGGAGTAGGAGTAGTCGTTGAAGAAGTTCTTCGCCGCGATTTGGCACGCCTCGTAGTGGTCGGTATTGTAATAGAGTTTCATGATTTCCAAGTCCTTTCGGGCCAGCTTGAGACGCAGATCGTCGAGCATGAGGTTGCATTCCTCCACGTGCTTGTTGTCGGGATAGGCCTGCACGAACGCCTTGATCTGCTCGATGGCGTACTCGGTATTGGATTGGTCGAGATCGTAATCGGGACTGGTCTTATAGACAGCCTGGATGCAGCGGAAGAAGGCATCCTCGGTGCGGTCGGAATTGGGGTAGCGGCGCACGTAGTCGCGGAAGTGGAGGGCAGCCATGTTGTAGTCGCCGTTCTGATAGTAGGAGTCGGCAAAGAGATAGAGAATCGTGTCGGCGCGGGGGGTACCCAACGAGAGGGGATAGAGTTCCTGGAAGAGACCGGCAGCGGAGAGCCACTGGCGGTTGTTGTAGTATTTCATGGCACGGGCATAGTTCTGGTCGAACGTTTCGAACGTGACCCGCTTGTTGCCGCCCTTGTTTGCCTTCGCCTTCTTGCCTTTCGCCGCTTTGCCATTGGCAGGCTGTATGGTGTCGCCGCTGACCTCCGTTTTCGGGACAACAGTGTCACCCATGCAGCGAAAGTCCGTCGCATAAACATCCACTGCAAAGGCCAACATTATAACTATCAAGATGTTACAAGTCTTCTTTGCCATAATAAAAAAACCGCGCAAATATACTATTTTTTTGTATTTTTGCCAATTCTTTTGAAAAGACGTTTTCCTATGTTTGACCGGATCAAAAAACACTTCCTTCGCAAGCACATTCTGGACAAGAAACCAGACAAGATGCGGGAGGTCTGCGCCTTGGAACGCGCGGCCACCGTCGGGATGCTGTGCGAAATCACCGACGAGGATTCCTACAAGGCCATCTTCCGGATTTTCACGCAGTTGCAGAACTCGGGAAAGGTGGTGCACCTCATCGGCTACATCGACGAGAAGTACGTGCCCTTCTACTGCCTGCAACAACTCTCCGCCGACTACTTCTGCCAAAAGCAGCTCACTTGGTGCGGCGAACCCAACGTCGTGCAAGTCAGCGACTTCATACAGCGTGATTTTGACATTCTGTTAGACTTCAACTACCGCTATCACGCGCCCGTGGAAGCCATCCTCGCCACCGCGCACTCGAAATTCATCATCGGAAGCTGCACCGATTACCAGCAGCTTTACGACCTCTTCATCCAGACCGAAAGCGGCAACTACAGCCAGTTCCTTGCCTCCACATTCAACTACACCCAAAAACTCTCCGGAAAATGAGAACAGACATGCAAAAAGCTTTCAAAGGATTAGGCGTGGCCCTGATCACCCCTTTCAGCGAAGACGGCAAAATCGATTTCAACCGTCTATCGGAGCTGGTTAACCGCGTGATTGACAACGGGGTGGATTACCTGCTTGCCTTGGGTACCACCAGCGAATACCCCACCCTCGCCCCGCCGGAGAAGGACGACATCTTGCGCTGTATCTTGGAAACCAACGCCAAACGTCTGCCAGTGATGGTCGGTCTGGGCGGTCCCAACACGCAGTTCATGATCCGCAAATTGGAACATCTCGCCGCCTTCGACGTGGATGCCATCCTCACGGTGACCCCCTACTACAACAAACCGTCGCAGGCGGGCTTAATCGCTCACTATAAGACCTTTGCCGCCGCCACCGACATGCCGGTGTTCCTCTACAACGTGCCCAGCCGCACCTCCTGCAACCTGGAGGCGGCCACCACGCTGCGCATCGCGGAGGAGTGTCCCAACGTGGTCGGCATCAAGGAGGCATCCGGCATGATGAAGCAGATCCTGCAATTGCTTGCCAAACGGCCCGAGGGCTTCATAGTGATTTCCGGCGACGACCTTCTCACGCTGCCGCTCATGGCCGCCGGTGCTGACGGACTCATCTCCGTGATGGCCAACGCCTTCCCGAAGAAAGTGGCCGACATGGTGCATCACATCCTGGCGAACCGCCTCGACGAAGCGCGTACCATCCACCAGCAGCTCGTCCCGCTCACCGTCGATTGCTTCAAGGAAGGCAGTCCCGCCGGCGTGAAAGCCATCATGTCCGCACAAGGGCTGACAGACAACGTGTTGCGGTTGCCGCTCGTGCCCGTGTCAGAAAAACTGCAGGAAGAAATCCAACGGCTGTTGACCGTCGGCTGTTAACCGTATCTGACACGCTATTGCGTCGCTCTTCTGTCGCTCTTCTGTCGCTCTTCTGTCGCTCTTCTGTCGCTCGCGGGCGAAGAACGAGCGAAACAAAAACGAGAGAAGAGGGGGAGTGTGGCGAGGGTGTGACGAGAATCGGACAAGAAAAACATTTACCGTTTCACCACCACCTTTGCCACCGTTCCGTCCCCTGTCTGCACGAAATAGACGCCGTCAGGGTAGCGGGAGAGGTTGATTTGTACGGTCTGTAGGGGCGAATCATTATTCACCCCTACAATAACATCCACCATATTACCATTCATGTCGAACACCTGGATTCCCGAAGCATCGGGATCCGCATTCTGGATGTTGAGGATGCCGTTTGTGGGGTTAGGCCAGACCTGCAGATAGCCTGTCTTACGGTCTGGAACGCTTGACGGGAGACTGTGTCCAGTGAAAAATTCGTAAATAACCTCTTTGTATCCGATATCATTGTGGTTTACATCATACCAGTTATGGGTGCCACCCACGACTTTCAAATGTTGCAGGTCGGTGCCGCAGTTGTATGTATAGCGTATGAAACGCAGCCCGTCGTTCTTAAGGTTAGGAAGGGTGTCGATGGCGGGTTCGCCAGTGCAGCCGTTGGCATTCTGCCAATAATCAAGGATGGCATCTACCCCGAGACCAAGGTTCATACCGAAAACAGAAGAGTATCCGTTATAGCCCACCACATTGTCGCTGGTGCCGTGGATGTGGAGCATCCGCACAGGCGCGACGGGCGTCTGCGCGGCATCCACGTTGGTAATCAGTCCACTCACGGGCGCACAGGCGGTGATGCGGTCGCCATGCTCGATGGCCATGCGATGCGACATGAATCCTCCCATCGAAAATCCTGTAAAGAAGACGCTGTCGGGGTCGAGCTGATACTGGACCGTTAGCGAGTCGAGGAGGGCCATCAGGAACCCGGCATCATCGATAGTGCTGCTCATCAGTCCGGCGTTCCACATGGTGCCGATGCCTTGGTTGCGAGCCTGCGGCACCACAATCGCCCACCCGAACTCCTCGGCTATCTGGCCGAAGTGGAACTCCTGGTCGCAATTGGTGATGTTGTCGCCCAACCCGTGCAGGAAGAAGAGCACGGGCAATGAGCCGTCGTGATTGGCAGGAGTGCGGATGAGGTATTCGCGTTCCACGCCCTGCCAAGGAAAATGCTGGATTTGCGCGGAGAGGGATCCCATCCAACATATTATTAACAAAATGCTGATTGTCAGTGCTTTTTTCATAGGATTATATTTTTGAGGCAAAGATACGATTTTTTAGGCAACGGGGAACAGGTCATCTTCTCCTCCGCCTCGCCCAACGACAGGCAAAACTCACGGAATGCTTCGATATTTATCATACTTGTACTATTTTGCCGCGTATCCCACGTATCACGAGGATAATATAGGTGCAGATCCGCGCGATACGCGGATATGAAATCTTAGCAATCCTTGTCGGTGACCTCCTCGGCATTCAGCACGAAGGCGCGGAGGCCCTGCTGCGGGGCGGAGACGTCCAGCTCGTGGATGTCGTGGAGCAACGGTTTCACTTTTTCGTCATCGACGAAGGCCATTATCGCCGAATTGAGTGTCGGCCAGGCGTGGGTGCCGTAGTGCGGCTCCCCGTCGTCGCTGCCGCGACCTTGCACCTCGTTCCAGAAGGTGAACCCGCGGATTTCGTTCTTGTCCAAAATTTCCATTACCTCATCGTAGAAGGCTTGGTATAATGATATGAAGACGGCTTTCATTTTTTCGTTTTTATTTGATTGTTTGTTCCTGTTTGCCCCACATTGCGCTCCTTCGTCGCTTATGTGGGATTAATTGCGCTTCGCGCGTCTTGCCCCTTCGGGGTTGCTCAAGGAAGCTGTTTTATATTACTACCCCGCCCTTCGGGCACCCCTTCTATAACAGAAGGGGAATTGGGGTCGCTCGTAACTGCTAACTAAACTTCGTTGACACCTAACGCTTTGTTGCGCTCGCGGCGGGCACGGCGGCGGGCGGCACCCTTCGCGTTCCACTCGGCTAACTTGCTGAACATGACCGGGATGAGGATCAAGGTCACCATGGTGGAGAAGGTGAGACCCCAGGCCACAACCATACCCATGGAATTCCACATCTCGGCGCCCTCGCCTTTATCGACGGCCAACGGGATCATGCCGAGCACCGTGGTCAGCGTGGTCATCAAGATCGGGCGCAGACGGGAACGGCCACCGGCCACCACTGCGTCTTTGATGCCCTGACCGCGTTCGATACACAAGCTGGTGTAGTCAATCAGCACGATACCGTTCTTCACCACGATACCGATCAGCATCATCAAACCAATCAACGCCATGATGCCCAAGGCAGTGCGCGTGATGGCCAAACCTATCAACACACCGGTGAGGGCGAAGAAGATGGAGAGCATGATGACGAACGGATAGGTGAACGATTCGAATTGGGCGGCCATCACCACATAGACCAACATGATAATCAGGGCAATCAACACATACATGTCGCCGAAAGCTTCCTGCTGCTGCTCCCATGTTCCGCCGATCTTATAGTCCAACGTGGCGGGGATGTCCATCTGGTCGAGTTCCTTCTGTGCAGATTCCACCAATTCGCTCAAAGCGGCGCCTTTGGCCACCACGCAGGAGACTTTGACCATACGCTCACGGTCCTTACGGACGATGGTCGGCGGGGTGAAGGTCTCCTCCACCGTGGCCACATCGCCCACGCGGATGCCCTTGCCCATGTTGTTGTACATCAGGATGTTCTCGACGGCGTGGATGTCGTTACGGAACTCAGGCGCGTAACGGACACGGATGTTGTACTCGTCACCGTCCTCACGGAACTGCGACGCGGTATAGCCGTTGAAGCGGTTGCGCACGTAGCCAGCGGCCGTTGTGGAGTTAAGTCCGTTCTCCGCCAATTTCTGACGGTCGAAAACGACTTCCAACTCGGGCGTGTATTCGTCACGGCTAATCACCACCTCGGAACAACCCTCTACCTGCCGCATACGAGCAGCGAGGTCGGCGGCGAACTGGTCGGTGGTGTTGAAGTCGTAGCAGTAGAGCTCAATATCCACCGTCGATTGTCCGCCCATGTTGCCCTGGCCGGTGGAGACCGTGGAGGAGACAATCTCGATATGTTGCCGCAAAAGGGCGCGGATACCGTCGGAAATCTCCGTGATGAACTTGTCACGTTCCGTCTTCTTCACTAAACGGATGTTGAAGGAGAGCAGGTTCGTACCGTTCTCGCGCATTAAGCTCCAGGTGTTGTCCTCATCGGGCATACCCACGGAATAGTTGATGGATTTGATTTCGTCCGGATATTTTTCCCGGATCTCATTCACAATCTGGTCGCCCAACGCCTTGGTGGTCTCCACACGGGTGCCCTGCGGCAGCTTCACGGTGACGCTCAGACGGGCATTATCCTGCGTGGGGAAGAACTCGGTGGGAATCACCTTCAGCAGCACAAGGCTGGCGAGGAAGATGACCGAGGCGAAACCGACGACCGTTTTCCGATGGTTGACGCACCAACGGAGCAACTTGGCGTAGCCTTCGTCCAAACGGATGAGGAAATGCTCGATAGGACCGTAAACCGCGGCGAACCATTTGCTCTTCTTGGGATTTTTCTTCAGCAAGAGCGAACAGAGCATCGGGGTCAACGTCATGGAGGCGATCAAGGAAACGGCAATCACGATGGTGACAATCCATCCTAACGATTTGAAGAGCACGCCGGCCATACCGGTGAGAAAAGTCAACGGCAAGAACACGGCGATGATCACCAAGGTGGAAGCGATAATGGAGAGCGACACCTCACTGGTGGCGAAGACAGCTGCCGCCTTGGGCTTCGATCCCCGCTCGATATGCGTGGTGATGTTCTCCAACACCACAATAGAGTCATCGACCACCAAACCGATGGCGATGGAGATAGATGACAATGAAATGATATTCAGCGTATTACCCGTAGCCAACAAGTAGATAAAGGCCGCGATCAAGGAGACGGGCACCACGATGGCGATGATGATGGTGGCGCGCCATCTTCCCAAGAAGAAGAGCACGACCACGACCACTAACAGCAAGATAATCAGGATGGTTTCCTCCAAGCTGTCAATGGTGTTGACAATGTTATCGGAGTTATCCACCAACACACTCAGGTTCACGTCGGCAGGAAGAGAGCGCTGAATGTCAGGAAGTTCCTTCAGCACCTTCTTACAGATCTGCACCGTGTTGGCGCCGGTCTGCTTTTGAATGATGACCATAGCACCGCGCTGACCGTCGGTGTAGGATTCCTGCATACGCTCCTGCAGCGTGTCTCTCACGACCGCGACATCTTTCAAATAGACGTTCTTGTTGTTATAGCTGCCAACCACCACATCCTCCATCTCGTCCGCGCTGTTGAACTCGCCATCCACACGCATGGAGTAGGTTTTGGAACCCACGTCCATGATACCGAGGGAGACGTTGCGGTTTTCCGCGCCGAGCACGGAAGCGATGGTCTCGATGGTGAGGTTGTAACTCTCCAATTTGTAAGGGTCGCAATAGACCTGGATCTCACGCTGCGGGGCACCGGAAATGGAGACCGCACCCACGCCGCTGATACGCGACAGCGGGGAGGAGACCTTGTCGTCCAGTATCTTATACAACGCCTGCGTACTCTGTCCCGACTGCACCGACAGCATCATGATCGGCATGTCGTCGGCACTGAACTTGAACAGGTAGGGCTGGTTGGCACCGTCGGGCAGTGCCGATTTCACCATATCCAACTTGTCTCGCACGTCGTTGGTCTTCTGTTCGATATCCACACCATACTCAAACTCCAGATAGACAATGGAGTAGTTCTCCTTGGAGTTGGAGGTGATGTGCTTGAGGTCACTCAAGGTGTTGAGCACGTTCTCAATCGGCTTGGACACGTTGTCCTCGATGTCCTCCGCGCTCGCGCCGCCATAGACGGTGAGCACCATGATGGTGTTGCTGTCCATGTGGGGGAAGAGGTCCACCGGCAGCCTGGTCAGGGAGAAGATGCCGATGATGATGACGGCAATGTAAATCAACCCTGTCATGATGGGTCTTGCGACCGATTTCTGGTATAAACTCATATTTCTTGCTTGTCTGTTCCATTTTCAGGGGTGGCGGCGCTCGTTCCTCACGCCTTACCCCTGGCTACCGAGCTCTTGCCCATATAGGGCCGCTCAATGAATTATTTTCTTATTGCCTATTGCCTTTTGCCTTTTGCCTATTTACTTCTCGACATTCACTTCCAACCCGTCTTTCAGACGGGCAAGACCCGTGGTGGCCACCATGTCGCCGTCCTGCACGTTGCCGGAAAGCAGTTCGTAAGCTTTGTCCAAGTGACGGCCGATCTCCACCTGGTTGAAGGAGACTTTGCCGTCCTTATAGACATAGACGTAGCGGTTGCCGGAGCCCTGCTGACGGAATATGGCCTCGTCGGGAACGACCACGTGCTTCTGCGTGCCGAAGTTGATGGTCACGCGGGCGTACATGCCCGGGCGCACGCGGCTGTCGGTATTGGCTAACTGCACCTCCACGGGGAAGGTGTGCGTAGCACCGTCCATCGTCGGATAGATCAGGCTGATCTTGCCCTTGAACTCCTCGTCGCCGTAAGCATCCACCTTGACGCTTACCGGCGTACCCACCTTCACTTGCTTGAAAAGACTCTCGGAGAGGTTGATGTTCATCTTCACGGGGGTGATTTGCTGCACCTGCACCACCGGCAGACCGCCGTAGAGGTCGCCGCTGTCGTAGTTGCGCTGCGTGATGACACCGGAAATCGGGCTCACCAACTGCGTGTTTTCCAGCAGGTTGTCGTAAGTAGTCTGCGCCACATCGAGCTGGGTCTTCATCGCGTCCCAATCGGATTTTGAGCATCCGCCGACCTTGTAGAGCTCGTCGATGCGCTTGAAACTGGCCTTGAGGTTGTCAAGCTGCGACTTGGACTGCTTGAGGCTGTTCTCGTTCATCTGAACAAGAACCTTGCCCTTGCCCACACGGTCGCCTACCTCAACGTAGATTTTGTCGATGCGGCCTCCCGTCAGCGGAGCGATGTTGTTCACTGCGTTGGCCTCCACGATGGCGGTATATTCGTAGGTCTGCTCCACCTCCTCCACATGCACCTCCTGCGTGCGGATGGTCATCTTCTGGTCGCCTGCGGTGACAGCCTCTTTCTTCTTGCAACCCACCATCACTAACATGGTGATTGCCAATAAAATGGTTATTCTTTTCATATTTTGGTGTTTTTTTTCATTCCAGCCCCCCACACTGCGGCTATCGCCTTGTGTGGGGTTAATTGCTCTACCGAGCTCTTGCCCCCGCGGGGCTGCTTAAGGATTATCTTTTTATATTATATTATTAGGTTTCGGTTTAACTACTAACTACTAACTGCTAACTATTCCGCTCCCAACGTCGCATCCAAATTCGCTTTCGCCGTCAGGTAGTTGAAGATGGACTGACAGACAGAAAGTTGCGTGTTGGTGAGGGCGAGTTCGGCGGCCATAAGGTCGAGCCAGGTGTTCATGCCCACCTCGTACTGCTTTTGGGCGATCTCGTAGGCTTTCTGCGCCTGTGCCAGCGTCTGCTGGTCGGCTTCCAGCTCGTCAAGGGCCTGCTGCATATTGTCCAAATAGCTCTGCACGCCCAAACGAAGGTTGCGCTCGACATCCAACCGTTGATCGCGCATGTTCTGAATATTCAAATCCGATTGCTTGAGCTTGTGGGAGGTTGACACCCATGAGATGATCGGCACTTGCAGGGAGAGAGCCACGTAGGAGTATGGATAGTTGGTGAACTTCTGCCCGTCGTCGCCCATGCCGGAATATTGGAACGCGCCGGCCAACGCCAACATCGGCATGGCAGAACCGCGCACAATCTGCTTCGACTGTTCCAACTCATTGATACCGAGGTCCAACTGACGCAAAGCGGAGTTGTACGCCAACGTCATCTCTTCCGTGGAAGGCAGTCCAGCACTCAACACAGATTGCTCGTAATCAGAAAGTTGACCGTCAAAAATAACGGGCTCGCTGATATCCATCCCCAACACCACCTTCAGTCGCATGGCAGCCAAACGCACGCCGGTGGCGGCAGTGGTGAGCGTGGGACGCTGGTTTTGCAACGCCACATCCGAACGAAGTTTCTCGAATTCGGAAACCAACCCTTGGTTATAGGAATTGGTCACCAACTGGTTGCTGGCCTCCAAGTTGGCGTAGCTTTCCAGCAGCACCGCGTAGGATTGCTTGGCCAAAAGGTATGTATAGTAGGCCTGTTTCACCTGGTTGATCAGGTCGATCTTCGACGACCGGGCCGCTTCCATCGCCAAGTCAATGTCCATGGAGCTGAGTTTCAGGCTCGACCAGAGAGCGGGGGAGATAATCGGCAGACTCAGATTCGCGCCAATGGAGTAGCTGTTGTCACGACCCACCTTGATGTTCATCGTCTGGCCGCCCATGTCCATCGACATCGTCTGTTTCAGCAGCGTGCGGTTGTAATTGCCCGCTAAAGAAATGTCAGGGAAAAGCGACACGATCTGCTCCTTCTTGTACTCCTGCTTGATTTGGACATCACGGTCGGCGATGCGCATGGTTGGCGCTTCGGAAAGGGCAATCTCAATCGCCTTGTCCAGATTGACATGGACAGAATCCTGTGCCTGTACCGTCATCATTCCGCAAGCCAACAGCCCTGTCAAAAGGAGAGAGAGCGTTATTTTATTCATTGTCCGCATATTCATATTCTTCATTAAATCCTTATAAATCAAAAACTTGAATGACAATTTTTCATGCAAATTATGAGGCTGCAAAAATAGAAAAAAATTCTTTATCTTGTGTAAGATTTACACAATAAAAAAAATTGTACTTTTGCCGCGTGGAAATTCACATCGAACTATGGGCGAAAAAGGTACATATCAATATGATTATTGGCGGCCGGCAGTGACGGCGGACGTTGTGGTGTTCAGTTTTGACGGCACACGGCTCAACGTGCTGTTAATCAAGCGTGGACATGAGCCGTACAAGGACTGCTGGGCGTTCCCAGGAGGATTCTTGGACGAGAACGAGACCCTGGAGGAGGCCGCACGCCGCGAACTGAAAGAGGAGACCGGACTCACCCCGAAATTCTTCAACGAGGTGGGTTCGTTCAGCGATTTGGACCGTGACCCGCGAGGCCGCACCATCACCGTTGCGTTTGCGTCGGTCGTGCGCCCGAACCAGATACGGGCGGTCGCCGGCGACGATGCCAAAGAGGCCCGCTGGTTCGACATCCACGAGATGCCCCGGCTGGCCTTCGATCACGAGAAAATCTGCCGCATGGCCCTCTGGAAGCTGCGCCTCGCCTTCATCAACTCCCCTGTCGCCTTCCTCCTTTTAGACGACATCTTCACCCTGCCGGAGATGCAGCGGCTCTACACGCACGTCTTCTGCAAGGAGTTCGACCGCCGCAACTTCCAAAAGAAGTTCCTGTCGTCGGGCATCTTGACCCCCGTGGCACAGAGCGACGAGGAGAAAAAGTCGCCGCACTCCCCTATCCAATACCGTTTCAACGAAGCCGGCTACACGCAGCTACGGGAAAAGATGCTGCGGTGTTGATTTTAGGCAAGAGGCAAAAGGTTGAGGGTTTTTTTTGAAATTTCTGGATAAATTTCCGTGGGTGTAGAGACGCAAAATTTTGCGTCTCTACGAAAAACCAAATTATTAAAATAAACGTATAATTTTCGGGAGGAAGACCAGCAATCCGATGGTTGCGGCGGCGATGGCGTTCACCAGCACGGCCGCGGCCGCCATATCCTTGACCTTCTTGATGCGATCGTCGCGTTCGGGGCAGACCACATCGGCAAGGTCTTCAATGGAAGAGTTGAAAATTTCGCCACTGAAGACCAGCCCGACGGCAAACGCAATGGCCACCCATTCCAGAATCGACAGTTTGAGCAGCACGCCCGCGACGATGACGCAGACAGTCACGAACAGATGTATCCTGCTGTTATGCTCCTCCCTGAAGAGGATCCGCAGCCCGTTGAACGCGTAGGTGAAGCTTTTCAGCCGCTTCGCAATCGAGAATTTCTCCTGTCCCTTCATTGTTTTTTGAATCCGCAAGTTTTTCAGGGGGCAAAAGTACAAAAATTGTATTTTTGCAGATTCAATAATTAAAAATCATCATTATGAAAAATATCCTCTTTATCGTGGGTTCCCTGCGCAAACAGTCGTTCAACCGTCAGTTAGCCGCTTTGGCCGAGAAAATGTTAGAAGGTCAGTTCAATATCCAATATCTTGAGTTTGAAGATGTTCCGTTGATGAATCAGGACTTGGAAGCGGAAGTGCCCGCTCCCGTGGCGCGTGTACGTAAGGAAGTGCTCGCCGCCGACGGAATCTGGATCTTCACCCCCGAGTACAACTACAGCTACCCCGGTCTGCTCAAGAACCTGCTCGATTGGCTTTCCCGTCCGATGGACATCAGCAATTTCACCAACCCCACGGCCGTAGTCGGCAAGAAGGTGACCGCGAGCGGTGCCGGCGGCAACAACCAGACCGCCTCCTGCCGCGCCAAACTGAACGACCTGTTGGAGTTCATGAAGATGCAGGTGATGAAGGAACCGCAGACGGGCATCGCCCTCGGTGTGGAAGCCTGGACCGAAGGAAAGTTCAACCTTACTGAGGAGCAGGTCGCCATGCTGAAAGCGCAGGCGGAAAGGTTCGCGGGGTTTGTGAACGAATAGTGATTAATCAACGACTTCAATTATGAAAAAGTTTTGGATATTATGGTTTGTTGTCTGTGCAGCGGTGGCGGGCGTGGCGCAGACAGACAGCTGTGTCATCACTTCTTTGCCACAGCTTTGGGACTTTGAGACGGGCAACACGGTGGTGGCCAACAACCATATACAACCAGCCTGTTGGAATCTTCCTGTTCCCTACAGTAGCTATTTCATTTATGTTACGGAAGGACAGAATCCTCCATCTGGCACCCATAGCTTGTTGTTGAGCAACTTCGACCTCGGCACCGTGGTGCTTCCGAGAATTGACACGAATGTTCTGTCCTTGAGTCATCTGCAAGTATCCTTTGCTGCTAAGGCGATAAAAGATCCAAACTATGGAGAGACTAAAACTGTGCAGCTTGTTGTTGGCGTGATGACCAGCCCTGATAGTGCGGAATCATTCACGCCAATATACACCATCACACAGTTTACGGATCAGTATCAGACATACGACATCCCTTTTACAGATTATGAAGGTGACGGTTCCTATATCGCCATACAGAACCCAGGTGCTACGGCAACTACGATATATATAGACGATATGGTGTTGGATACCATTCCGGATTGTCAACGCCCGTCCGCCATCTCCTATTCTCATCCTACCGCAAATACTGTATTATTGCATGGAATAGGCTTCCCCGCTGATGGTTCTCAAGTGTCGGTTTCTTACCGAGAAGAGGGCTATACTGTTTGGCAAACGGTTATAGTACAACCTGTGGAAAACTCATTGGAGTTAGAAAATCTGTCGGCATCCACCACATACGAGGTTTTTGTAGCTCCATTATGCGACACATCGTTGGTTTCGAACACTATAGCCGTATCTACGCTCTGCGATGCAATCAGCACGGTGCCCTATTTTTGGGATTTTGAAACCAATAACACAGCAGGTACAGTGAACATGCCCCTGCCGGAATGTTGGATTTGCACTTCGCAGCAATCCGCGTATGGATCTGGATATGTAAACAGTGAAGCAGGTAACCATTTTCTCGTCATGTCCCATGGGTCTAACTCTAACTACGCTATGGTGTTGCCCGCAGTTGACACTTCCGTTTTGCCGATTCATGATTTGATGATCAGCTTCAAGGCGATGGCATACTTGGCATCATCAAATCAAAAGCTGATTTTTGGTATGATGTCTGATCCATGGGATGTGAGTACCTTTGTGGCGGTGGACACAGTGGAAGGAATTGTTCCGTACATTTATCATTTTTATGATGTACCGATGAGTGCTTATAATGGCACAGGAACGCACATCGCCATGAAATTGTGCGGATCGCCAGGACACTATATTTTTGTTGATGATTTGAAAATACAGATGATGCCGGGTTGTTCGCGTCCGATAGATATTTCACTGACTGATGTCGGATTGACTTCTGCGGATTTGAGCTGGTCGCATGACGCCGATTCGACATGGTATATAGTTGAGTATAAGCCTATTGGTGGAAACACCGTCCTTTATGACACGACCGCTGTCATTAGCACACCTACGGTGACCCTCTCTGGTTTACTCCAAAACACAACATACGAAGTGCGCGTAGCTGCAGGATGCTATCCGGAGGCATTCTCCGAGCCATTTATCTTTTCCACGGTATGCGGAATAATCGATTCCGTTCCCATGTTCTGGGGATTCGAGAATAACAACAGCGGCGGCACTGCGGATAGTCCCTTGCCTGATTGTTGGGAATTTTTAAAAACTTATTCCGGCTATTCAAACAACTACACTCCGTATGTCTATGATAATGAAAATTGGGCATTCAGTGGCAGCAAATCGTTATATTTTTCTCTCGTACATGGTTGTATTGTTGTTCTGCCAGTATTATCGGATACGTTACAAACTAATGAGTTGTCACTTTCTTTCTATTTGAAAGCATACGATGGATATGCTTCAAATGCGACTTTGGATATTGGAGTAATGACAGATCCGACAGATGCGTCAACATTCTCTTTAATAAAAAGTTTGAATGATATATCTTACGAATACCAGCTTTTTGATGTCGATTTGTCATCTTATTCGGGAACAGGAAAATACATCGCCTTCCGAGATGCCAGTTACAGCCGATATTTCATGGACAATTTGACGTTAATGAAGACACCTGACTGCCCGCGTCCCACAAATCCTGTTTTATTGAATGAAACCGGACGTTCGGCTGTTATTTCTTGGACTCACGATGCCGATTCCACCCAATATATTGTCTTTCACAGACAAGTTGGCACGGTTGCTTGGCAATCTGACACGACAAACACGACATCGTTCATGTTTGATAATCTGACTCCATTTACCTCTTACGAATATTACATTGTGGCTTTATGTAGTCCTGAAGTTCCATCATTCACAGCCTTCTTCTCTACAGGATGTCCGCACGATATCATCTCCGTTCCGCAGACTTGGGACTTCGAGGATGCCACACTTAACGAGATGCAGCCCTGTTGGTCACGCATAGTGGGAAATTACGCATACAACCCAAGCTATCCCCGTGTGGAGCAGTGGCATCCCTATTCCGGCAGTCAATCTCTGGTGTTCTATAACAGCGAAGGGAGCATAGCAGTGATGCCGTATGTGAATTCCGAATATTTGGACATTCACGAACTACAGATTTCGTTTTACCTATATAATGCTCGGGGTGATCAATATGCCGGTTCAAGATTGGAGGTGGGCGTGATGACGGATCCGACAGATCCATCCACCTTTACATTTGTTCGGACTTTGGACAGTATCCAGAAAGCATTTGTCTTTGTCACCGTACCGTTTTTCGAATATGAGGGCAACGGGACTTATATCGCATTTCGGGATCCAAATCCTTATTCGTACAATTTTATGTCATCTTACTACGATATATACATAGACAGTCTGACAATAGCGTATAACAACAATCTTCCATGTGCGATTCCGTCGCAACTGACAGTCCAGGATGTCACAAGCACTTCCGCTGTGGTTGTATGGCAGGATTCTCAGACGGACTCCACAACCTACCTGGTCTGTTACAAGCCTTCCTCCGACTCTATATGGCAGGTCGATACCGTGTGTCCCGGTAGCCTGACTTACACTTTGCAGAATCTGGAGTCTGAAACTTCTTACGATTGTTATGTTGTGGCGGTCTGTAATCCTGATATGCCGTCAGAGACAGTCCATTTTTTGACGGATGTTGACTCGGTTGGTGTGGCAGAGTATTTGCGTTTGAAAAAAGTCGTTCTTCTCTACCCGAACCCCGCTCGTGACTACATGGATATTCGCGTGACGGACCCCGACCTGCGCATCCTCGGCATTGAAGTGTATGATGTTTACGGCAAATTGGTTCGCATCGTTGTAGGGGCGAATAATTATTCTCCCCTACAGACAATCCGCATCGATGTCTCCGGCCTCGCCAAGGGTGCCTATTTGGTGCGGATACAAACCGATAAAGGAGCAATATCGAAAAAAATGCTAAAAGCTGATAACTAATGGCCAACAGCCAGAAAATTCACACCCTCACCGTTATCAGCACAACGGCCACGATGGCGATGGCGAGGCCGAGATAATTCTTCCACGACAGCTTCTCCTTGAACAGCAGCCAGCCGATCAGGGCGGTGAGGCACACCACCCCGATGTTGTAGATAGGGAAGAGCACCACGTTGTCGAAATAGCGCATGGCGTGAAACACACAGAAAGTGGAGAAGAAGTTGATGACGCCCAGCACGATGCCCCCAAGGAGATTTTTGCTCTGCCATTTGGATTTGCCCCGAATCAGGTCGTATGCTACTAACATGATGCCGAACAACGTGGCAATCAGATAGATAAAGGCAATCATGAAGCCCATGTTGTGACCCGTGTTGTGTTGTTCGTTGAGCTTCATCAAGATGTCGCCCGTGCCCGTCCCGAAGAATATCAGAACGGGGAGCAACCAATTGATTTTCCGATCATTGTCGGACGTTTTGCCGTCTCCGCCCAACACCAGAACCAAAGCTACCAGGGCCAAGGCGATTCCGGCCGCGACTTTCAGATTCAGCCGTTCATGAAAGATGAGTACACCTGCCAACGTGGGCAGCACCACCGACAGTTTGCTGGAAAGAGAGGTGATGGTGATGCCCGACGACTGGGTGGAGGCGGTCATGAGCAAATAGGTGAAGATGAACCAGAAGCCCGTCAGCAACGACAAGCCGAACCACGATTCGTGGACCAACTGGGGAATCGTGTCGTAGTGACGGCATATCAGGAAACCGGTGACCGTGGCGAAGACATAGTTCCACATCAACGCCTGGTGATTGTCCAACTCAAAGCGCTTGAAAAAGCGCATGGTGACAAACACCCCTGACGAAAAGACTATGGCCAGAATGAGGTAAAGCATTTCTCCAACCAGGATTCACCCTTTTCATGACTTCCAACTAAATGGCAAAAACCGACCCGTTTTCTTGCAATACTCCTCATACTCTTCGCCGAAGTCGCGGCGGAGGCGCTCCTCTTCGGTGCGGACTTGGACGAGCATGATGGCGACGAAAACTACGAAGACGACCGCTGATTGCCAGGTCCACAGCCAGATGCAACAGCCTATCAGATAGACGAATATGCCCGTCAACATCGGGTTGCGACTGAGGCGGTAGGGCCCGTCGGTCATCAGGTGTTTGGTGCGCGGGGCAACCTCGTGTCCGAAGGCGTCCATCGGGTTGCCGTCGCCCACACGGCGCATATAGACGATGGCCCAAATGCTTAATGCCAAGCCTGCTACCGCAAGGATGAACGTGATGAGGAGTTGTGCGGTGTTGACATCCGTGGCGGGCCGACCGGAGCAGAGCCACATGATCACGGGAATCAACACCACAAACAGCACGAAACCGAGGGCATATCCGAAAGTTTCTTTCAGCTTATTCATCTTATCGGATAACTTTCGTGAACACAGGAGCTTGGCCGTTGACAACCGTCACATAGACCTGCAACTCGCCGGCAGGCGGCATCTTCGGACTGTTCTCCCGGGGAAGATCTTCAGCGGTGAACAGATATTCCATGCCGTCAGGAAGGGTGCGGGTGGCGACCGTTTTGGCTTTCGCGTGCAACATCGGGTATCCATCGACGGCGGCATCGAAAATGGCCGCTTCTTCCTCACTAACGTCGTGTTGGGCAGGGAATTCCTCCAGCTGCACAAATTCGCCTTCGAGATAGCCGTTGGCTTTCAGGAACTGATCCACCTCCTTGGGCATCGCAGCCATGCGAGCAGCGCGGACACCGTAGCCGGGCATCACCTCCGCATTGGGCTCGGCCTGCTCCAAATCCTTCACGCTGGACTCCAGACCGCCGCTGCCGAAGGTGCAGAACGGCACGATCTTCTTGCCGCTCAAATCGGCACCGAGGAGAAATTTCTGCACGGGCGGCGCGTAGGTTCCGAACCAGACGGGGAAGCCGAGGAAGATGATGTCATAGTCGGCAATATTTGCCTTAACCGGCTGAATGTCAGGGATGATTCCCCGCTCACGGTCTTGCAAGCAACGGTCGATGGTCGCCTGGAACCCCGTGTCGTAAGGATTCACCATGGTAATCTCCTCGATGTCGGCACCCAACTTCGTGGCAATCTCTTCCGCCACCGCTTTGGTGTTGCCGGTTTGGGAGTAGTAGAGCACCAGCATCTTCGGGGCTTCCTCTTTCGGGGCTTCTTTCTTCGAACCGCAGGAGACGGCGGTCAGCGTCACGGTCGCGAGGACCAGCAGTAATTTCACGTTTTTCATATTATTACGGTTTTTGTTTGTACTTTTCAGCCCCACACTGCGCTCCTTCGTCGCTTATGTGGGGTTATTGATCTCTATCGAGCTCTTGTCCCTTCGGGACTGCTCAAGGAAGAAGTTTTTCTATCCGTTCCGCCACCACCTCAGGATGATCCACCAGCAGCTGCCCGTGGTTCATCTTGTCAAAAATCTCCACATGGACATCGGGACAAAGCGATAGCAGGTGCTTGACCTGCGGTTTGGCGACGAATGCCTCCTTCGTGCCGTACCAAAAGTGGATGTCGGGACCGCTGATGGATTCCAACGTATTGGTATAGACGGACTTGTAGCCTTCCCGCACGGCGCGGGTTCTGTCCGACGGGAACACCTTCTTCACCTCATCGAGCAGCACATCGAAATAGTGCGAATGGAACAGCCACCGCCAGAAACCGGTACAGTGATAGCAACTCCACACGTTGAAGGCCTGATAGTAGCGCAACGGCCCCACACTCCATCTCGGCAGTGCCAACAGCGGTGCGGCGTCCATAATGGCATGACTGATAGCGATTTCGCTGCGTTCCATCATCCGCGAGAGAATCTTTCCGCCCAACGACAGTCCGTAAGCTACTTCCAGTTTCCCGTCAAAGTGCTCCTGCACGTAACGGTTGACCTGCGCCGCCTGGTCATCCACGGAGGTGAAACGCGAGGGCTTCCCGATCAGAAAACCGTCAATTTCGGCAGCTACCATATAAAAACGATCTTTCAGCAACTCCACCAGCGGGAGGAAAATCTCGTGCGACACGCCCAATCCCGGCAGCAGCAACAGCGTCGGGTTTGTCTGGTTTCCGTAGGTGTGAAATTCCATAGATCAACGGATTAATATGGCGGCAAAAATACGAAAAATGTGGGAATACTTGTCCCTTTCTAACCTTCATTATATACGACTCACAACCGATATACAATGCCATCAGCCAATAAACTTATTTTGAGGAATCACACCGAACTATATGAAAAACAGACATACTCCTACCACGCTGATTACCGCGCCAATCACCTCTCGCAGTGTCACTTTCTGATGGAACAGGAAGGCCGACGGGGCGATGATGAGGATTGGGGTGAGGGCGAAGAGCGTCTGGGCGATGCCCGCAGTAGTGTATTGGGTGGCCAGCAGCGATGCGCTGACCCCGATGAAGGGTCCAAAGATGGTGGAGGCGAACACGCACCACATCGCCTTGCGGTCGCGAAGAGCACTACGTAGCTTCGCTAATCCGTCTTTGCTGAACAGCATCAACGACACGAAAAAGCCCGCCAACCCGATGTAGCCGCGAATGGTGGTGGCGGCGAAGGGCACGCAGATGCTGACGGGCAACGGCAGTATGGCACCTTCGAAGACCGCGTCTTGGGAAATGTTGAGCACTGCGAGTGCCGCGTCGTAGTGTTGGAGTCCCACCTTGCTGAGTACCAATCCGAAACCTTGGCAAATACCGGCCATCGCGGCGTAAAAAACACCCTTAGCCGGGAGTTTGAAACGAATGCCGCGATGCTCGGAATCATCACTTTTGGAAAGAATGGAGAGGGCGATACCGCTCAACGTGACGACCATGCCGAGGATGGCAATCGGGCGCATCTGCTCGCCAAGAAGAATCCGTCCGGTGATGGCCGCCGTGGGCGCGGAAAGGGTCATGAAGAGCTGTCCGAAACGAGACCCGATGTGGATGTAACCCTGCATCAAACAATAGTCGCCGATGACGTAGCCGACCACCCCCGAGAGCAGCAACCAACCCCACGTGCCGCCGTCGGCGAATCGCGGGTAGGGAACGCCCATCACCAACCAAAGCGTGAGGACGAGGAAAAGCAGCGACATCGTCATCCGTATCGTGTTGAACGGCAACGAACCCATGCGCTTCGAACCCACCTCCGCGAAAAGGGCGGTGGCGGTCCACGAAAGGGCGACGAAAAGGGAGATTAGTTCACCGAGAAACATGGGTTTGAGGCAATAGGCAACTGGGAACAGGCAATATGGAACAGGGGTGAGGGTTTTCTTGAAATTGCTGTATAGATTTTCGGGCGTGTAGAGACGCAAAATTTTGCGTCTCTACAAAATGCCAATGTTCGTAATATTATGGGAAAAGATGTATGATTCTCGGGATAAAGACCAGCAACCCGATGGCGGCGGCAGAGATGGCGTTCACCAAGACGGCCGCCCACTCCAGCAACGACAGCTTGAGCAGCACACCCGCCACGATGACACAAATGGTCGCAAAAAGATGTATCCGGCTGTTGTGTTCCTCTTGGAAGAGCACTTTCAACCCGTTGAATGCGTAAGTGAAGCTTTTCAGCCGCTTCTTAATCGAAAATTTCTCCTGTTTTTTCATCCCGCAATTATTTGAGGGGGCAAAAATACAAAATTTTGTACTTTTACTAACCTTCTCGACTTGCTCTCCAGGGCTTCCGCATCATTTTTTTTTATTCGGGCGTCCCGCCGCGCTGGGGTGCCCAAATAAAAAGTTGATGCGCGAGCCTATGTGATTTAAAACAGCGTCTTCTGCGCATATTGTTTTTTTGTACCTTTGCGCCCTCAAAAAATTAGGGTAGAAAGAGAATGAAACCGTGGCAAATAGCGCTATTTATCATTTTGATAATCACTTGTTTAGGGGTTATCAGCTTCTTCTTTCCCCAAGACGGCATCACGCTGGCCAAACACACGGTCAACTTCCCATCCATCGAAAAAGTGCTCGCTGATCCAGATGCCGACCTCCCCGACCTGCCCGGCGACAGTCTTTCACGCGACAAACGCATCCCGAAACCCACGCTGTTCAACCGCAAGAAACGCGAGGCCATCATCGCGGAAATTGCCCGTGAAGATTCTATAAAGCAGAAACAGGTTGAGCAACAGCTCGATACCCTCGAACATTTCAAGACCACGCTCGCCTCGGAAGGCCACTTCTACCTGCCCGACGGCGACGTCACCTATTTCGACAAATTCTTTGCGAAAGCGGCCGCCGCCAGATCGAAAGAAGAGGTGCTGCGTGTGCTGCACTATGGCGACTCGCAAATCGAGATGGACCGTATCTCGGGCAACCTCCGCACTTGGATGCAGTCGAAGTTCGGCGGCGGCGGTCCGGGCTTGTTGCCTGCCATCCAGACCGTTGCGTCATACGCGGTAAGCCAGTCCGCATCCGGTGCCTTCACCCTCTACTCCACCTACGGCGACGGGGCGCGGGCACGCGGCAACTACGGCCTCATGCTCAAATGCTACCGCCTCACCGGCAGCGGCACCTTCACCGCCAACGCCACCTCCAACAAACGCACCGACAACCGCGTGAAACGGTTCTCCCGCGTCACGCTGCTTTACAACGACCACGACGGCAAGTTCCGCGCCACTCTCAGCGACCGCAAACACGGCTACGACTCCACCTGCACGAGCGAGGGCGCGGGCATCCACGCCATGCGCTGGCAAACCGATTCTTCCACCGCGTCCCTGCGCATCAACATGCAAGGCACAGCCGATATCTACGGCATCATGATCGACAACGGTCCCGGCGTAAGCGTTGACAACATTCCGTTGCGCAGTTCCTCCGGCAACCAGTTCACCCTCGTCACGGATAGCATTTTACGCAAATGCTACCAACTTTCTGATGTCGGGCTGATCATCTTGCAGTTCGGCGGCAACCAGATGCCATCCACCTACAGCACCGCCGCCATCAACAAATACTGCACCCTCATGCAGAGCCAAATCCGGCGCATCAAGAGCGTCTGCCCCAACGCCACATTGCTGTTCATCGGTCCATCCGACATGAGCCATTCCTACGGCGGTTCGCTGCAGACCTACACGTATCTGCCCGCGATGGTGGACAGTCTGCGCAACATGTGTCTGCGCAACCACGTGGCTTACTGGGACTTGTACGAGGTGATGGGCGGTCGCAATTCGATGGTAGCTTGGGTGAGGAAAGGCTGGGCCGGCCCCGACTACGTGCACTTCACTCCAGCTGGCGCGAACTACGTGGGCAAGACCCTGGCTGAGAATTTCGCCACGATGTACGAACTTTACACTACCCGTCGCAAGATGGGTGCCGAACAATTTGACAACCTATGGGACGCCGCGCAAAATTAGTCTTTATCGCACTGATGGTGAGCAGCTTGACTGCTTTTGCGCAGGTGGATGAAACCGCCGACAGCGTTGCCTTGGTGATGGAAGCCGACACTTCTGCCGTGTGGGTGTTGCCGGAATTGTTCTCGGCCTACGACTCAACTTACGCCTTCATCTGTTTCAACGACGACACGCTCTACTGGGGCAAGGACAGCATGAATTTGGTGCGTTTTTACCAAAAGTGGAACGATGTCATCCAAAACAAGCGGGGCAACGTTCACATTATGCACATCGGCGGTTCGCACGTGCAGGCGGGCACGATGTCGCACCGCATCCGCAAGCATGTTCTGGCGGAATATGGCGGCGATCCGGCAGACCGTGGGTTCATCTTCCCCTATTCGGCGGCCAATGCCTGCAACAATCCCCGCGACTACAAGATTGCCCGCTCGGATGTCTTCTCGCTGATCCGCAACGTCTATAAAGAGTACCCGTCTCCGCTGGGCATGTCGGGCATCTCGGTCTATTGCACCCAATCCGTGCATTCCATCAAATTCACGATGAACGAGCCGGACTACGATTTCGCCACCGACACGCTCATCCTCCTTGGTCGCTCCAACGGCCACTACATCGACCCGGTTCTGAAATACGACACGATATGGCGTTTCGCGGACGAAACCGACACCGTGAACGACCGTTTTTACTACTACCTCGACCGACCTTTGCAGGAATTCACCTTCTACTTCCCCTGCGGTGCGCCCGACACCTTCTTCGTGAACGGACTGTGGCTGAAGAACGGGAATCCGGGCGTAACATTCACGTCCATAGGCGTTAACGGCGCCGCAGTGCCCTCCTATCTGCGGTGTAAGAACTTCACCCGCGACATGAAGGCTTTCCCACCTGACTTGGTGATTCTCGGCATCGGCGTGAACGACGCTTTCGGCAACGACTTCGATTCTACTGCGTTCAAAAACAACTACTTACAGCTCATTAGACGTATCCGCGAGGCCAATCCCGACTGCGCCTTCATCTTCCTTTCGAACAACGACACGTGGAAAAAAGGCAGGAAGGGTCGTTATTACGTCAACCAAACCGGTCCTGAGGTAAGCGATGTGATGCACCGGTTGGCCGACCTCACCGGCGGTGCCTGTTGGGACCAGTTCGAGGTGATGGGCGGACTCGGCTCAATGGCCAAATGGCAGGCCAAGGGTCTGGCGCAGAAAGACCGCGTCCACTTCACCGTGAACGGCTACAACCTCATCGGGGATTTGTTCTATCACGCTTTTGTTCAACCACTTAAAACGCTACAACAATGACCTGGGAGAATATTTCGCAATTTCTAATCAACCTTTTCTCATTTGACGAGACACATCCGTTGCTGTTCACCCAGTTCAACTTTTGGGCTTTCTTTGCCATCGTGTATGCGTTTTTCGCCCTCTTCCAAAGCAAACGGCTGTTACGCAATACGTTCCTCTTCTTCGTCAGTCTGCTTTTCTACTACAAAACTTCCGGTCTCTTCGTTCTTATCCTGCTGTTTGACACCTTCTTAGACTACTTCCTTGGCGTTTTCATGGACAAATCGCAGCGAAACGGACTGCGCAAGACGTTCATGATTTCCGGTGTGGTCATTAACTTGCTGGTACTCTTCTACTTCAAATACGCCTACTTCTGCTCCGATGCCTACAACACCATCGTAGGCAGCGAGCACGAGGTGATTAACTGGCTCGCGCAGTGGGCCAACGATTGGTCGGGAACCGACTATTTCGATGCCTCCAAGATTCTGCTACCCGTTGGTATCTCGTTCTATACTTTCCAGAATATCAGCTACTTGGTGGATGTCTATAAGCGGAAGATCGCGCACGTCAGCAACATCCTCGACTTCGGGTTCTACGTCTCGTTCTTCCCGCAGTTGGTGGCAGGTCCTATCGTCCGCGCCGACCAATTCGTGCCGCAGCTCTACAAGAAGTTCTTCCTGACCCGAAAGCAGTTCGGTATCGCGGTTTTCTGGATTCTCAACGGCTTGGCCAAGAAGCTGATTATGAGCGACTACTTGGCGGTCAACTTCGTGGATAGAGTCTTCAACAACCCGTCGCTGTTCACCTCGTTCGAGAACCTGTCGGCCCTGTTCGTCTATTCGCTGCAGGTCTATGCCGACTTCTCGGGCTACACCGACATCGCCATCGGCGTGGCCATGCTGATGGGCTTCTACCTGCCGAAGAACTTCAATTCGCCGTATAAGGCCACCAACCCGGGCAACTTCTGGAAACGTTGGCACATTTCGCTCTCCAACTGGCTGAAAGACTACCTCTATATTCCGCTCGGCGGTAATCGGAACGCCACTTTCGGCACCTATTTCTGCATTTTGCTCATTGCCGCTGTCATTATCCTGCTGACTAAGAGCGTTGTGGTGACTTGCATCATCGGTGGTATCGCGCTTGCTTTGCTTGTTGCCTCAATCGTAAGCAAGAAGGCGCGGCTGAAGATCAGCACCAACCTCAACATGATGAATACCATGCTGTTAGGAGGTCTTTGGCACGGTGCTTCGTGGAACTTCATGATTTGGGGCGGTCTGAATGGCATCGGTATCTTGGCGTACAAGATTTGGCGGCACTGCAATATGTTGGTACGCAGTACCATCGCCACGGTATTCTTCGTCACCTTCTTGATTACCAATCACCTGTGGCCTCATCCCGCATTGATGATCGGTGTGGTGTGGACTGGCGTATGGTTTGTGGGCACGCTCATCAAGACCATCTTCACGCTCATCAAACCCGAAAAAACAGTGGAGTGGCTCGACAAGACGTGGGGCATCTTCCAGACTTTCGTCTTCATCAGCTTCACGCGCTTGTTCTTCCGTTCCGGTTCCAACCTCGATCCCGCCACGGCCAACGAAACGGCGTGGGAGACCGCAAAAGCGATGGTCAACAGCATCGGCGGGCAGTGGAACGTGGCGGCCATCCCCGACATCATCGCCAACTACAGCTCCGTCTTCATCATGTTCGTATTAGGCATGATTATCCACTGGCTCCCAGACCGTTGGAAACGCTGGTACCGCATCAACTTCGCCATGCTCCCGCTCTGGCTGATGGGACTCATCGTCGTCGCAGTCGTCTTTGTCCTCTACCAATTCGTCACTGCGGATTTGCAGCCGTTCATCTATTTTCAGTTCTAGGAGTCGATACCTCCGAGCATTGGAAGAGGCCTAATATGGAGGTATCTGTGTCCTCGCAAATGGAGAGAAACTACCAAAACGATTTTGAAAAGACTTTCACAATTATTTTTTTCTTCTAATAAAAATTGAATCGAAATTTTTGTATTTTTGCAGCATGAAAGCAACGCCTTACTTTCTTGTAAGGACACGGGCCACTTTTCAGTGGCTCTTTTTTATAAAAAACTGTGAATTATGACAAAAAGGGTTACATTCTACATTGACGGATTCAATTTCTATTTCGGTATCAAGCGCGCCCGCAACATTGATAAAAACTGGGGTAAATGCTATTGGATTGATGTCGTGAAACTATGCGAGAGTTTTCTTGGAGATGGTCAAACGCTTGAAAAGGTTGTTTACTTTACCGCAAGCCCTATGAATCCTTCAAAAAACAGTCGCCAAGGTTCTTTTCTCAACGCTAACAAACTGATCAATGGAGACAAATTTGAAATAGTCAGAGGAAAATATATGGACAAAAGTATCATTTGTCCGTACTGCAATGCATCCATTTCAAAACCTGAGGAGAAGAAAACCGATGTGAATATTTCTGTAAGGATGCTTGCTGATTGTATGGAAGATAAGACGGACACGGTAGCGTTGGTTAGTGCCGACAGTGACCTTATCCCTCCGTTAGAGTATATTCAACGGTTGTTCCCACAAAAGAATATCAAGGTGTATTTCCCGCCGACAAACTACAGCAATGACATCAAAGACAACTTGTTGCACCATCGCAGCAAGCCTGTCCTAATGAAAAACAACTTGCCACGATTTATGAGGTCAATTATGGAAGATGTGGTCGCAAATGGAGACAAATCATTCGTTATTCCAGAAAAGTGGAAGAAGATGTCGGAATGAAAGCGAGAAGGTTCAGAAATGGCTGGCAGACTACCGATAGAACCATCGACACAACAACTATTACACCAGCCGCACCGCCAGCAACTCTTTCCCGATTTTGTGAATGGCAGTCTGTATCTTCGACACCTGCTTTTCCGAGATATACTGTCCTCTTTTATACTGGCGCATCAGCGAAGGGTTGATGCCCGACATGTTGGCCAGTTTGGTCATGTTGAGGTAATCGTAGTAGTTCAGGAAAGAGGGCATGTCATATTTGTACACGAACGTGGTGTTTTTCAGGTCATCAGGGTCTTCTCTTCCCATATCTTCGAACACTTCAATAAATTCTTTCACCGAGTTTTCAAAATCAGCTTTGGCTTCGGCCACTGTGTTGCCGTCTCCGAAAACGGTGGATTTGGTGTCTGGGGTGAAGATAGTGAACGTACCATCTTTGCCCATTTCAATCAATGCTGTTCTTCTTTTCATACTCCTTTTATTTAATTATCAGAACCCTATCTGGCGTTTCAATTTGTAATAGAGACCAGTTTTCACCTCTTTCGAACCATGCCTCTCTATTTTCAGAATGTCCTCCTTCTGCGGATGAGCATATATGTCGTGATTGCCTCCTGTCCGCAAAAGATACCACCCATGACTCTCTGCAATTCTTCGTAATTCATTCCATTTCATATCATTGTTATTTTGTTTTTTTGGCCGCTGCAAAAATATAACTTTTTTGATATATAACAATATTGTGTTATGTTTTTTACAGCGACAGGATAACCATCATCGCGTCGGATAGTCTCTCCGACTGTACATGTTCTATCCCTAAGTATATTTTTTTCGAAAATGTTACATTCAAAAAATACTTTTTCTCAAAAAAATCGAACACAGATTTCACAGATGCACACAGATATTTTACACAGATACGCATCCCACCATCTGTGTAAATCTGTATGCATCTGTGTTCGTATTATCAGTATACGGAAAACAAAACATCCCTTCATCAATGATTTTCGAGATTTTTCATACGTTCAAAAAAATTCCTACCTTTGCACCCTAAACCCAAAAACGATGAGATCATTCGGAAGTGACAACCATTCGGGGGTTCATCCCGCTATATTAGAGGCGATTGCCGCGTGCAATGCCGACCATGAGATCGCGTACGGCGACGACACCTACACTGCTCGTTTGCGTGAGCTTTTCAAAGCGCAGTTCGGCGAAACGGCCGAGGTGTTCCCCGTCTTCAACGGCACGGGCGCCAACGTGGTCGCGCAACGCGCCTGCGTGCGGTCGTTCAACAGCATTCTCTGCGCCGAGACCGCCCACATCGCCGTCGATGAGTGCGGTGCGCCCGCCTTCATGACAGGTGCCTCGCTGGTGTCCATTCCCACGCCCGACGGCAAACTGACCCCGCAACTCATTGAGCCACACCTCACCAACTGGGGCTTCGAGCACCACTCGCAACCCAAATCCGTCTATATCTCGCAGTGCTCGGAACTCGGCACGGTCTATACCTGCGAGGAGATCCGCGCCATCGCCGACTTCATCCATCCGTTCGGCATGTACCTGCATCTCGACGGCGCCCGCATCGCCAACGCGGCGGTGAAACTCGGCAAGAGCTTTAAGGAAATGACCACCGACTGTGGTGTCGATATCGTCAGCTTCGGAGGCACCAAGAACGGGATGCTGATGGGTGAATCGGTCGTGGTGCTGAACCCCGCGCTGGTGTCCGAGCTCAAGTACCACCGCAAGCAGTGCGCCCAGCTCAGCTCGAAGATGCGCTACCTCAGCGCCCAGTTCATCGCCTACTTCGAGAACGACCTTTGGCGTAAGAACGCTGCCCACGCCAACGCGCAGGCACAAAAGCTCCGTCAACGCATCACGGAACTGCGCGGCGATATCTTCACCCAGTCAACCGATTGTAACATCCTGCTGCTCAGACTCCCGCGCCCCGTCGCCGACCGTCTCGCCAAAACCACCTTTTTCTACTACTGGAACGAGGCCGACGACGAAATCCGGCTCGTCACTTCGTGGGACACGACGGATGAGGATATTGAGCGTGTGATGGAGGCGTTGAAGGGATGATGAGACGATTGGACTATGAAGCGACATATATATATTATTGTACTTTTTCTCGCTTTTGCGTTCTGCTTGCAGGCTCAGCGAGATTCTCTTGCTTTCGTGAATGGCAACTGGAAAACCGACACCTTGGACGGAATGGTGTTGCATCAATGTCTGTTCAACGAAAAACAGCTCTTCGCCTCGAATCAGCAGATTATTGTGTTGGAAATTCCTGATACTGCGCACTATACGTTGGCGTTCGCGCACGAGCCGCGTCGCACGAAAACCTCCGAGATGGCAAAGAAACACGACGCAGTAGCGGCGGTCAACGGCTCCTTTTTCGACATGGAAAAACACTATCCCATCTGCTACCTTCGCATCGACAGCGTGAACCTCGGTGAGAACACCCCCGGCAAGGACACCGTGAACCGCAAATACTACCAATACGGCACCCTCTGTCTGGGCGGTGACAGCGTCGTTATCCTCAAAACCGACTCTTCCCGACATTGGGAGGACGCGCTCCCCTACCCCGACATCATGACCGCCGGACCATTACTCATCTGGCACGACACGCTGCAGTACATGCGCGACGACCGTACCTTCGTCACCAACCGACACAACCGCACCGCTTTGGGCATCCGCGAAGACGGCACCGTCTTGCTGTTCGTGGCCGACGGCCGGTTCAAGCAAGCGGAAGGACTGTCGCTCACGGAGTTACAGAAAATTCTCCGCTGGCTTGGCTGCCGCGATGCCCTCAACCTCGACGGCGGCGGCTCCACCACGATGTACCTGGACATCGGGAATTTCCAAGGCGTTATCAACTGTCCCTCCGACAACGGCAGGTTTGACCACGAAGGGGAGCGCGGCGTTTCGAATTCGGTTCTCGTACGTAAACGTATATAGGCATCAGCTCATGACTATATAGGCATTGGCTCATGACTATATAGTCACAGGCACTTGACTATATAGTCATTGGCCGAAGTACAACAAACCAACAAATTTCTTATTTTTGCCCCATCAATTATTGTTTCACCAAAATCAAACACTATGGACATTGCAAGCATTATCATTTTCCTGCTTATCGGCGCAGTGGCCGGCTGGTTAGCCAGCAAACTGATGAAAGGCGGCGGCTCCGGCCTGATTGTCAACATTATCATCGGTATTATCGGCGGTTTCCTTGGCGGCTGGCTCATGAGCTTAGTCGGCATCGAGAAGGGCGGTCTCGTATGGGAGATCATCACCTCCGTCATCGGCGCATGCGTGTTGCTTTTCGTGGTTTCTCTGTTCAAACGGAAATAACCTCGCCCGATAACAAAAAAACGCACTTGCATGTTACTGCGAGTGCGTTTTTTTATGTCCTGTTTTATCTCTTTTTCTTCTTTCCCTGCTGTTTTTTCTTCCGCTGCTCCATTTTCTCGACGGATTTCAGATAACGTTCGCGCACGTGGGAAATGTACTCCTTCGTGAACTTCGGGGTGCCGTATCGGGCCATCTTGCCCTCGATATTGGCGGCACGGCCCCGCAAATACGGTGTAGGGTGAGCGGGATTCCGCTTTTGCGGGTTCGGATAACACGCCGTGATCAGGGCCGCCTGATGCGCCGTGAGCTGCGAGGCGTGGCAGTTAAAGTAGGTCTGCGCCGCCTTCTCCGCCCCATAAATGCCCGGTCCCATCTCAATCACGTTCAGATAAACTTCCATGATGCGCTCTTTCGACCAGAACGTCTCAATCAGGAAAGTGAAATAGGTCTCCACGCCCTTGCGCACCCACGAGCTCTTCGGCCAGCAGAAAACGTTCTTGGCCGTCTGCTGCGAAATGGTGCTGCCGCCGCGCTTCCGCCTGCCGCTCTTGCGTTCCTCCATCACCGTGTTGAGGGCGATGACATCGAAGCCGTTGTGCCCGAGGAAGTAGTTGTCTTCCGACGCGATGGCGGCGCGATACATGTAGGGCGAAATCTTCTCTATCGGCACCCACTTCTTATGGATACCCGTGCCGTTCTTCACCGCCTGCACGCACTGGAAGGTCGTCACCGGGGGATTCACCCAACGATACAGTATCGGCAACAAAACACTGATGGCGAACAAGATAAGCACTATCTTGCCCAACCGTCTCCAAAACGTCCGACCTTTTGACGAATTTGATTTCTTCGACATATCAATAATCTCTTTTTTTTTCGGGGCGCAAAAATAATCTTTTTCTACTATTTCCAAAAATTAGTATCTTTGCTGCGGATTTCACCCCGAAAGATTAAGCAAATGATTGACATAAAAGAAGTTAATAGCAAAGAAGACTTGAGGAGGTTTATCCAATTTCCCCATAAGTTATACAAAGATTGCCCTTACTACGTGCCTGCCTTGGACAAAAGTGAGGAACAACTGCTGACCGAACATCCCGCCTTGGCGTTTTGCGACCTGCGGATGTGGACGGCCTGGCGCGACGAAAAGATGGTCGGGCGCATTGCAGGCATCATCAACCGCCGATACAACGAAATCAAGGGACAACAGCGCATCCGCTTCGCCTGGTTTGACGTCATCGAAGATGCAGAAGTGGCCCGAAATCTGTTCCAAACGGTGGAAGATTGGGGGAAATCGCAAGGGCTCACGGAAATCTGCGGTCCTTCACGCTATTCCAACATGGAGAAGCAGGCCATGCTGGTGGACGGTTTCGACCACATCGCCTCCATCGGGGCCGACTACAACTACCCCTATTATCCCGAATTCATGAATCAATTGGGATTTGAGAAGGAGGTGGACTATATCCAGTACAAAGTGAAAGTCACTCCCGTTTCGGAGCGCATCTCCCGTCTGGCGGATCTTTTGGGGAAGAAATACCATGTCCATTTGCGCGAAATCAAAGACAAGGAGCAACTGAAGAAAGACGGCTACACCTTCTTGGAGGTGCTGAACGAAAGTTACCACAACATCTTCAACTTCATCCCGCTCACGCATGAGGAGATGACCTGGATTATCGACAAGAACCTTTCCGTCGGGATCCTCGACTTAGTGTCATTTCTGGAAGACGACAACGGGCGTCTGGTCGGCATCGCCATGAGCATCCCCTCCTTGAACCGGGCGTTCCAAAAGGCGAACGGCAAGATGTGGCCTTTCGGGGCGTTCCACATCCTCCACGACCTCCACAAGAACACCAGCGTCGATTTGCTGCTCACAGGCGTGCTGCCCGAATATGCACACACGGGCATCCACGCCATCTACCACAAACAGCTCCATGAAGCTTTCCTGCGCCACGGTTTCGAGTACGCCTACACCTCGCAACAGTTAGAGGACAACATCGCCGCCCGCATCTGGGAAAAATATGACTCCGAGGTCATTGCCAGAAGACGGTGCTATAGGAGAGGGTTATAGGGTTAGATGGTTACATGGTTAGATGGTTAGATGGTTAGACGGTTATGGATAAGGTATTTGGATATGCGGTGATTACGGGGGCGAGCAGGGGGCTGGGCCGGGAGCTTGCTTTGGAACTTGCGCGGCGGGGGCATCCTACCCTGTTGGTCAGTTCCACGGAAGCCGTACATGCGGTGCGGAAAGAGATCGTAAGCCATTATCCTGTTGACTGCCAATCGTTTGTCGTGAACTTGGCCGATGAAGACAAGACCCGTAGTTGGGCGGAGAAGATTGCCGGCGAGTATCCTGTCAACATTCTCGTCAACAACGTGGGCACGGGCGGCAGCCGCGCTTTCGAAACCGCCGACATGGACTATCTGCTTCGGATTATCCACCTCAACATACTGTGTACCACCATCTTGACAAAATCCTTAATCGATAATTTGAGGCGAAACACACCTGCCCATATCCTTAACATCGGTAGTATGGCAGGATTCACCCCCACAGCCTGGAAGACCGTCTATCCAGCCTCGAAATCATTTGTGCACGCCTTCACGAAAGGGCTGCGCGAGGAGCTGAAAGGCACAGGAGTATCGGTAACGCTCGCCGCGCCCGGAGCCATGGCTACCAGTCCCGAAATTATGCAACGTATTGAGAAACAAGGATTTTTCGGTCGCGCCACGCTAAAATCCACCCCCGACATCGCCCGCCGATACGTGGACGGAATGCTCCGCGGCAAACGCCAAGTCATCCTCAACCCGCTCAGCTACCTCCTCATCAAACTCATCCCCGAACGCCTCCGCATCCCCCTGCTCTCCCGCATCGTGAAACGGGAACTTTGAATTGGCTGTTGGCTATTAGCTATTGGCTTTCCTCTTGAAACTTTGAACCTTGAACTTTGAACTTTGAACCTTAAACTATAAACTATAAACTTTAACCCTCTAACCCTTTAACCCATTAACCCTCTAACCATTAACCCTTAACCCTATGGAAAAACGATACCTCATCAGCGGCGGCGGCACTGGCGGCCACATTTTCCCGGCCTTGGCCATCGCCAACAAGATCAAAGCGGAGAACCCCGACGCGAAAATCCTCTTCATCGGGGCCAGCAACAAGATGGAGATGCGGCGCGTGCCCGAAGCCGGCTATCCCATTGAAGGACTGGAGATTTACGGCATTAGCCGCGACAAATCCCTCAGCGGCGTGATGTGCAATCTGCGTCTGCCCGTGGTGATGATGCAGGCCATGCGCAAGGCCAGGAAGATCATCCGCGAATTCAAACCCGATTTAGCCATCGGCGTGGGCGGTTTTGCCAGCGGTCCAGCGCTGAAAGCCGCCTCCCAGTTGGGCGTCCCCACTTTGCTGCAAGAGCAGAACTCCTACCCCGGCGTCACCAACAAGATGTTGGCCAAGAAGGCCAAAGCCATCTGCGTGGCCTACGACGGTCTCGAACGGTTCTTCCCGGCCGAGAAAATCATCAAGACCGGCAACCCCGTCCGCAAGGAAATCCTGCAGCTGGAGCGCAAGTCGGCATCCGCTTACCAGTATTTCAACTTCACCCCGGAAAGACGGACCGTGTTGGTGGTCGGCGGCAGTCTCGGCGCCCGCACCCTCAACCAGACCATGGCCGCCCATCTTGACGAATTCCGCAAGGCCGATTTGCAGCTTCTGTGGCAGACCGGCGAGCTTTTCTACAAAAACATCGACCCCGAACTGCTGAAACAGCAGGACGAGCACATCCGCATCGTGCCGTTCATCAAAAACATGAACGATGCCTACAGCATGGCCGATGTCATCGTGTCGCGGGCGGGTGCGCTGGCGTTGTCGGAGCTGACCCTTGTGGGTGCCCCCACCATCCTCGTGCCGTTCCCCTACGCCGCCGAAGACCACCAGACCTTCAACGCCAAAGCCCTCTCCACCAAGGACGCCGCCCTGCTCGTCACCGACAAGGAGGCTCCGGAGAAGCTGATGCCCACGCTGTTGCAATTAGTGTCGGATCCCGACCGCATGCAAACGCTCGGCACCAACATCAAACGCCTCGCCCTGCCCGACGCCATCGACCTCATCTATGCCGAAATCGCCAAACTCGCCTGACATCCTTTCCCCTCCCGGCGTTTTATTAACAAATTTTGTTCATAAAAAAAGTGTTTTCCGGCATCGTTCGAGGTCTTAAAAAATGTATAATTGCCACCCGTGGAAATCATTCTTTTCCCACTTTTAACTTTTTAATAACCAGATAAAAAGCATAAACCTATGGGTGGATTTTTCGGGGTCGTCTCGACCAAACCTTGCATTGCGGACCTGTTTTACGGGGTGGACTATCACTCCCATCTCGGAACAAAGCGCGGCGGAATAGTGACGTATCAAGAGGATACCAAGCTTTTCCGCCGTTCTATTCATAACATTGAGAACTCCTACTTCCGGACGAAGTTCGCCGACGATCTGGGCAAGTTCCAAGGCAATTCAGGCATCGGGGTCATCAGCGACACCGACGCGCAGCCCATCGTGGTGAATTCCCACCTCGGCCGTTTTGCCATCTCCACGGTAGGCAAAATCAACAACGTCAAGGAGTTGGAACAAGAGTGCCTCGACTGCAACCAGCAATTCACCGAGCTGAGTGCCGGTGCCACCAACCCCACAGAGCTCGTCGCGCTCATGATAACCCGCAAACATGACTTCGTGGAGGGCATACAATACGTGTATAACAAAGTAAAGGGTTCTTGCTCCATGCTCATCCTGACCGAGGACGGCATCATCGCCGCGCGCGACTTCTACGGCCGCACCCCTATCGTCATCGGCAAAAGGGACGACGGCCTTGTGGTCGCCTCCGAAAACCACAGCTTCGCCAACCTCGACTACCAGACTGAGTATTTCGTGGGACCCGGCGAAATCGTGAAAATCACCGCAGACGGTATCCAGCAATTGCTCGCCCCGAACTCGAAGATGCAGGTCTGCTCGTTCCTTTGGATCTACTACGGCTACCCCTCGGTGGACTACGAAAACATCAACGTGGAGAATGCCCGCTACGGTCTCGGATACGCCATGGGCAAAACCGACGACACCGAGGTCGATTTCGTGGCGCCCATTCCTGACTCCGGCATCGGCATGGCCATCGGCTATTCCAACGGCAAGCAAATCCCCTACCAGCGCGCCATCGTCAAATACACCCCGACATGGTCGAGAAGTTTCATGCCCGTCAGCCAGGAGATGCGCGAACATGTGGCCAAGATGAAGCTGCTGCCCAACGGCGACCTGCTCAAGGGCAAACGCATCGTCTTCTGCGATGACTCCATCGTGCGCGGCACCCAGTTGCGCGACAACGTCAAGATGATGTACGAATACGGTGCCAAGGAGGTCCACATCCGCATCAGCTGCCCGCCCCTGCTCTACGGCTGCGAATTCCTCAACTTCTCCGCCTCCAAGACACAGATGGAACTCATCACCCGCCGCGTCATCAAGGAACTGGAGGGTGACGACAGCAAAAACCTCGAACGATACATGGACAGCAGTTCGAAAGAATACGCCAACATGGTGGAGGTCATCCGCAAGCATCTCGGCGTGGACACCCTGAAATTCAACACAATAGACACCATCACGAAGGCTATCGGACTGCCGAAAGAGCGCATCTGCACCCACTGCTTCGACGGTTCTTCCTTCGGTCACAGATAAAATGGCAACATCGAACTACCTCCTCCTCGGTCAGAAGAAACGGATGATCGAGGGGCTCCGGCAAAAGGGAATCACGGACGAGAACGTGCTCAACGCCTTCGACAAGATGGAGCGGCACCTCTTCATGGAGTCGTTGTTATGGCCGCGTGCCTACGAGGACACCGCCATCAAACTCACCACCGACCAGACCATCTCCAAGCCCTCCACGGTGGCATTCCAGTCGCAGCTGTTGGAGGTGAAGCGCGGGCACAAGGTGCTCGAAATCGGCACCGGTTCCGGTTTTCAGGCCGCTATCTTGTACGCCATGGGCGCGAAAGTCTATACCATCGAACGGCAGATCGCCCTTTTCAAGCAGACCAAGCCGCTTTTGGACGAATTGGCTCCAAGCGTGGTCACCTACTACGGAGACGGGTTCAAAGGATGGCCGCAGTTCGCCCCCTACGACCGCATCATCGTCACTTGCGGCGCACCGGAAATCCCGCAGGCGTTGCTTGAACAGCTTGCCGTGGGGGGAATCATGGTGATACCCGTGGGGGTGGAATCCCAAATCATGAAAAAAATCGTAAAAACAAGCGACACCGAATACGAAGAGAACGACTTCGGCGACTGTCTGTTCGTCCCGATGTTGAAGGAACGGGTGAGAAAATAGGGGGATTATTGCGTCACCTCCACAGCCCCGCCCTCCTGAAACTTCATGGCTTTGATATAGCGATAGTCGCCGCTGGCGTTCAGCGTGGCTATACCGTAGATGAAATAATCGGAACCGGTGAGCATCGAGCAGACATACGCCGTGTCCACTTTGACCATCTGTTCGTCATAATACGCCCTTGCCTGAGCGTCGTTTTCCGCGAGCGAGATGCCTTCGAACTCGACAATCTTGTTGTAATCCACATGTGACTGGAAATACAGGTCCACCGCTTCCCAGTTGGACTCGTCCGGAGAACCGAATTGGTATCCGAGGCATCCGATGGTATATTGCGTGGTGATTTTCTTATCCTTGCAGCCCCCCAGGCAGAGAGCGGCAACCGCGATGGCGACAAAAACTATTTTTTTCATGTTCAGACAATTTTCATATTTTAATCCGCAAAAATAACACAAATCCATTAAAAAAACTTCATGCCGGAAAGATGTAATCAACATCTTTTTGTTACTTTTGCGGCGCAAAAAAATCGAAGATGAACATCACCGGATTCCTATACGCAGCGGGGTTGGGCACACGCCTCTACCCGTTAACCGCCACGAAGCCCAAAGCATTGGTTCGCTTCAATGGAAAGACATTATTGGACAACGCTTTAGACAAATTGTTCGGATGCGGTGTCTCAAATGTCATCGTCAATGTGCACCATTTCCCGGACATGATGGTCGAGGCGCTGCGGCAACATCCCTTCGCGGACCGCATCCTTGTTTCGGACGAGCGGGCTTACCTTCGAGACACGGCCGGCGGGCTCAAATTCGCGGAACACCTGTGGCAAAAAAGCGACCTGCTTCTGCTCTACAATGTGGACATCGTCTCCAACATTGATCTCAACAATCTTATTTCCAGTCATATACAAAACAAGGCGGACGCCACGCTGGCAGTAAGACACCGACAAACCCAACGTTACTTCCTCTTTGACCGCGAAAGCGGGAAACTTTGCGGATGGCGGAACGTGAAGAGCGGCGAGGAGATTCTGACGGGTACTTCCGATGATGCCGAAGAGCTGGCTTTCAGCGGGATACATGTGATGAACACCGAACTGGCGCATTCCATCCCCACTGTCGAAAAGTCATCCGTCACAGGCTTCTACCTTTCGATGTCTGAAAACCACCGCATTCTCGCACATGTCCACGACGGAGACGAATGGTGCGATGTCGGGAAATACGACCAGTTCCGTAACTTGCTGTCATAACCGATTTTAGCAATCTTATACACTTTTTTTTCAAAAAATCAAGGGGTAAAAAATATTTTTTTGAACATTTTTTTTGTTAGTTTTGCGAGGTGAAATTTTGACGAATCGGATTTGCATAACACGCTTGAATTAAGCGTTATAGCAACCAATTAACAAAACTAAAAACTGCAAATGGAAAAAGAGATACCCACGCATACCAATATATGGGGTCAATGTTTGGAGATCATTCGGGACACGGTTTCCCCGGAGGTCTATTCGACCATCTTCGAGCCCATCAACGCGGTCTCCTTGGAGAACAGGCAGCTCACGTTGGAATTGCCCAGCCTGTGGTACAAGGAAGTGTTGGAGGAGCACTACGTCGATTTGCTGCGCACCTCCATCCGCAAGCTGTTGGGCAACGACGCCCGTCTGCGTTACAAGGTGCTGGTGGAGCGCGGAACGACTCCCGCCCAAAACGCCTCCATCACCATCACCTCCTCCCCCCGCAAGGCCGTCAAGAACCCGCTGATGATGCCCCCTCTCGATGTCAACGCCATGGAACGCAAGGACATTCCCGGCCCCTTCGTGGTGCCCGGCATCAAGAAACAGCGTATCCCCTCCAACCTCTCCGAGACCCTCACTTTCGACAACTATGTGGTGGGTGACTGCAACCGTCTGGCCGTCGCCGCCGGCATGTCCATCGCCAAAGCCCCCGGCCAAACCCCCTTCAACCCGCTGTTCATCTATTCCGAAGTGGGACTCGGCAAGACCCACCTGGTCAACGCCATCGGTATCCAGACCAAAATCAACTACCCCGACAAAATCGTCATCTACGTCAGCGCCGACACTTTCTACCAACAGTACATGGAGGCCGTGAAGAGCGACAACCTTAACGATTTCTACTGGTTCTACCAAGCCGTCGATATGCTTATCATCGACGACATCCAGTTCATTTCCGGCAACAAGACTAAGACGCAAGAGGCTTTCTTCCAGATTTTCAACCATTTGCACCAGCTCAAAAAGCAGATCATCATGACCTCCGACAAATCGCCGGTCGATATCACCGGTTTCGAGCCGCGTCTGCTGAACCGGTTCAAGTGGGGATTGGCCACCGACCTGCAGATTCCCGACTTGGAAACCCGTACCGCCATCATCACCAAAAAGCTGGAAAACAACGGGATAGAGTTCTCCAAGGAGGTTATTGACTACCTCGCGCTGCGTATCACCGCCAACACCCGCGAACTGGAGGGCGCCATGATCGCCATTCTGGCACAGGCTTCCCTCAACCACCGCGACATCACCCTCGACCTCGCCCGCGAGATGGTTGATAAGTACGTGAAATCCACCGCCAAGGAGATTTCCATCGAATACATCCAGAAAATCGTGTGCGACTACTTCGGGGTTTCCGTCGAGGCCATCAACGCCAAGACGCGCAAGCGTGAAATCGTGCAGGTGCGCCAGATCAGCATGTTTTTCGCCAAGAAATACACGCATTTGCCCCTATCCGTTATCGGCGCGTATTGCGGAAACAAGGACCACGCAACCGTCCTGCACGCCTGCCGGACCATCCGGAACCTCAGCGAAACTGACAAGAAGATGAAGCAGTACATTTCCGACATCGACAAAAAAATGAAAATCGGAAATATTTAAAGTTGAACTTATCAAATAATTTGTTTATATTTGCAGCGCATATTTTTGAGAGTGTAAAATGAAGAAACATTGGGTCATAAAAGAGATTCCGGACGATGCAGTGGTCGCGCAACTGTGTGAGCATCTGCATCTTGAGCGTCCATTGGCCACGCTCTTGGCGCAGCGCGGGATCACCACCGTGCAGCAGGCCCGTGACTTCTTCGAGCCCAATATCGAGAAACTTCACGACCCATTTTTGATGAAAGACATGACGACCGCCGTGGAACGCCTCTCCAAGGCCATCATCCACGACGAGAAAATCATGGTCTATGGGGACTATGACGTGGACGGCACCTCCGCCGTCGCTCTTGTCTATTCCTTCCTGTGCGAAATCCGCGGTTCCGACGCCCACGAATACATCAAATACTACATTCCCGACCGATATACCGAGGGTTACGGCATCACCGAAAAGGGCATCCAATACTGCAGGGACAACGGTATCAACCTGCTCATCTCCCTTGACTGCGGCATCAAGGCCAACGACATGGTCGATTTAGCCAACCAATACGGCATCGACGTCATCATCACCGACCACCACCTCGAAGGCGACACTCTCCCCAACGCACTTGCCATCCTCGACCCCAAGCGCAAGGACTGCACCTACCCCTACAAGGAGCTCTCCGGATGCGGCGTCGGGTTCAAATTGGTGCAGGGTTACTGCTTCCGCAACGAGCTCCCCGACGAGCTTTGGCTCAAGCGAATGGACCTCGTGGCCGTCAGCATCGCCTGCGACATCGTGGCCATCACCGGCGAGAACCGTATTCTCGCCCACTTCGGGTTGGAGATGATCAACAAAATCCCGCGCATGGGCATCCGCGCCATCCTCGACCAGGCTGGCATCAAGATGAGAACCTATCCGCCGTTCAGCGAAGACACTTTCTTCACCCGCGTTATATCCATCTCTGACTTAGTCTTTTACGTCGGCCCGCGCATCAACGCCGCCGGCCGCATCAAAAGCGCTAAGGAATCCGTCCGCCTCTTCATTGTGGAGGACGAGGACAAGTCGATGGAGATCAGCACCCGCATCAACAAGCAGAACAACGAGCGCAAACAGAAAGACAAGAACGCCACGGAAGAGGCGATGGACATGATTCGCAACTCGCACGAGTTCGAAAACCGCAAGAGCATCGTCATCTACAATCCCTCTTGGGAGAAAGGCATCATCGGCATCGTGGCCTCCCGATTGGTGGAAGAATTCTACAAGCCCACCATCGTGCTCATGAGCTCCGATGACGGCCTCATTACCGGCTCTGCCCGCTCTGTCAAGGAGTTCAATATTTACGACGGCATCGATTCCTGTGCGGACTTGCTCGAACACTTCGGCGGACACAAATACGCCGCCGGCCTGACGATGAAGCAGGAGAACCTTGAAGAGTTTTCCCAACGTTTCGAAGAATATGTCAAGGAGAACCTCGACGAATCCTCCTACGAGCCGGAAATCACCGTCGATATGCGGCTGAAGCTGTCGGAAATCACCCCGCACTTCCTGAAGAATCTGAAGAAGTTCGCCCCGTTCGGCCCTGGCAATATGGAACCCGTGTTCGAGACCGACGGTGTGGTGGACGAAGGCAACGCCCGTATTGTGGGTGACAAGCACTTGAAATGCAGAGTGTTAAGTCCGTACGAACGCAGCGGTTCCTTCGACGGTATCGCCTTCAACCAGAAATCGCTTCTGCCCGTCATCAGTAACTCCAAGCCTTTCAACGTCCTCTATCATGTGGAGGAGAACCGCTGGAACAATGTGGTGAACACGCAGCTGAATATCAAGGACATAGAACCTGCAAATCCTACGAACGACCATGAAGGCCGCGCAAACGACTCTATGGACGATTACACCTACCGCACCGGGAGCGGCAAGAAAGACTCCCATTCCGCTTAACTTAGCCAAAAACCACCCTTTTTTCTATGAAGATTGCCGTAAACACACGTCTGCTGCTGAAAGACAGATTGGAGGGCATCGGAATATTCTCGCGCGAAACATTGTCCCGCATCACGAAAGCGCATCCCGAACACCAGTTTTACTTCCTTTTCGACCGCACATACGATGAATCGTTTGTGTTCAGCGGCAACGTCACCCCACTCGTCGCGCACCCGCAGGCACGGCATCCGTATCTGTGGTATCTCTTTTTCGAGTATGGCATTCCGTTGAAAATCAAGCATATCAAACCCGATATTTTCGTTTCCACCGACGGTTGGATTCCAACTCGTCTCAGCATTCCCACGGTCAATGTCATCCACGACCTCAACTTCCTGCATCATCCCGAGTTCGTGCCGCCCGTGGTGCGCCGTTACTATGACCGGTTTTTCCCGAAATTCGCCCGCAATGCCACACGACTGGCCACTGTCTCGCAATTCAGCTGCGACGACATTCAGGAAAGCTACCAAGTGCCCGCCGACCGAATCGATGTGGTCTATAACGGGGCAAACTCCGCGTATAAGCCCTACACCGAAGAACAGAAAAGCCTCATCAAACAGCAATATACGGATGGTTGCGACTATTTCCTGTTCGTGGGACTGATTCACAAGCGCAAGAATCTGGACAACATCTTCAAGGCCTTCGACCTATTCAAAGACCGCACCAACAGTTCGATGAAGCTGACGGTGGTGGGCGACAAGAAATGGTGGGCCGGCGAGATTGAGGACACCTATATGGCCATGCGCCACCGCGAAGATGTGGTGATGCTCGGACGACAGCAAATCGACACGCTGAGCGCCCTCACCGCCTCCGCCACCGCACTGGTCTATGCCTCCCTGTTCGAAGGCTTCGGACAACCCATCGTGGATGCTTTCAACGCCCACACGCCTGTCATCACTTCCGACATTTCATCCATGCCCGAAATCGCCGGAGACGCCGCCCTGCTTGTCAACCCCTACCATCCTGAAGAAATCGCGGAGGCCATGTTCCAGCTGTACGACAATCCTGAGCTTTGCGATCAGCTGATAGACAAGGGCATTGCCCGAAAGGATCTGTTTACTTGGGATCGTTCGTCCGACCTGCTTTGGCAGACCATTGAGAAAGTCCTGCCCTAATGCCAATGCAATAGGGCTTATCCTATAATCATCTCTCAAACAACAAAAAAAGCGGAGCATTTTGCCCCGCTTTCTTGCTACAATGTGATATTGTAGATATAGGACTTAGAACTTGCTCTCGTTATCCAGGAGCATCTTGTTCTTCTTGTTGTATTGCTGCACGAGGAAGGTCTCCAAACACATGGTAATCACCATGAAGACGATGGCAATCACCACCATAGTGCCGTGGTTGGCTTTGACGTAGAAGGCACCTTCGCGGAAGAAGGTGTTATAGAGGACAAAATTCATCAACCAAACGCTGATAAGGAGGAACCCCCACCAAATGCTCATGTAAATATTCGAATTGTCCACCTTATTCTCGTCTCTGGGCGTCACGCCGGCATTTTCGAGCACGTAATCGGTTTCATTCCACACTTCTTTGAAGAAAGAGAGGGGTTTGATAAGGTTGTAGATGGGAGCGAACCAAGCCACATAAGACATCCAAGGTTTCATGCCGCTGGCCATCCAAGGAGCGATTTCGTGGAGGTTCTTGTTGTTTCTCGCACCCCACATAGCGAAGACAACCGTCTTAATCAGGAAAGCGATGATCGTGATCCATGCCATCACCCAGAATTTCTTCTTGGCGGCATCGTTGTCGGCGTTGAGCTGCTCCCAATTCTGCTGCACAGGACCGTACTCTTTTTCGAGTTCGGCAAGTTTGGCCAGATTGTCAGCTTGCTGTTTTTTCTTGTCGGCCAAGGTCTGCTTTGTGACTTCGATACTTTCAGCAAGAGCCTGTCTTTCGTCTTTCGTCGCGCCGGTTTTCTGCTGCAGAGTATCCAGTTTGTACTGATAATAAGCCACTTCCGCGCTATCTTGTTTCATCGGGTGCTGCGCCATGGCGTATTCCTCATACAGTTTGTTGTAATGGTTCCGCTCTTGGATGACGGCCGAATTCGTCTTGTCGAACTTCATCAAAAAGAGCATGGAAATGATGAAAAGCACCAAAACCACCACGTTGCAAAGCAGGATAAGCTTGCCCAAAGAGGTGTTGTCTGTCAATTTTTTCATACTTGGATTTATTTTATATTACTAATTTTCAGCAAGTTATAAAAATATTCACGCTAACTTAAAGCGTAGCAAAAGTAATAAAAAAACAGATACCATGGTACGTGGTTGAAAAAAAACGAACTACGCATCCTGCACCAAGGCCAGACTGATGCGTTTCCGGTCCACCTCAACGCCTTCAACCTTCACCATCACCTTTTGGTTGAGGTGCACCACCTCCGACGGGTCGGAGATGCGGTGGTCGCTCAAGCGGCTGATGTGGATAAGGCCGTCCTGATGCACACCGATATCGACGAAACAGCCGAAGTTGGTCATATTGGTGATGATGCCGGGCAAAACCATACCGGGGGTCAAGTCGTTGATAGTGTGCACGTTCTTGTCGAACTCGAACATTTCGAACTGGGTGCGCGGGTCACGTCCGGGCTTTGCCAGTTCCATCATGATGTCCTCCAAGGTGGGCATTCCGACGGTATCGGTTATATAGTTCTGAAGCACAATCTGTTGCCTCAGTTCTTTGCTCTTCATCAGATCGGAAACGGAACAATGGAGGTCATCGGCCATCTTACTCACCACTTTGTAGCTTTCAGGGTGTACCGCGCTGCTGTCGAGCGGATTTTCCGCCTCGCGGATGCGCAGGAATCCGGCCGCCTGCTGGAAAGCCTTCGCCCCGAAACGCGGCACTTTCTTCAACTCTTCGCGGGAAGCAAAGGCGCCGTTCTCATTACGGTAATCGACGATATTTTGCGCCAGCGCGGGTCCCACGCCCGACACATACGAAAGCAGCTGCTTGCTTGCCGTGTTCAGCTCCACGCCCACGTAGTTGACGCAGCTCTCCACAGTGGTCTGCAGACTCTCCTGCAGCATCTTTTGGTTCACATCGTGCTGGTATTGCCCCACCCCGATGGACTTCGGGTCGATTTTCACCAACTCGGCCAACGGATCCATAAGGCGGCGGCCGATGGAAACTGCGCCGCGCACCGTCACGTCATAGTCGGGAAATTCCTCGCGGGCCACGGGGGATGCCGAATAGATTGACGCTCCGCTCTCATTCACCATAAAGGCCTTCACGTCGCGTTCAAACGGGATATGACGGACGAAATTCTCGGTCTCGCGGCCAGCCGTGCCGTTGCCGATGGCAATCGCATCCACTTGGTACTGAAGCACCAAACGTTTCAATTTGTCGGAGGCTAACTTGTATTGCTGCACAGGAGGATGCGGGTAAATCGTCTCGTTGTAGAGCAACTTGCCTTGCGGATTGAGTATCACCACCTTGCAGCCGGTCCGGAAACCGGGGTCAATGGCCAACGTGGTAACCTGTCCCAACGGCGCCGCCAACAGCAGCTGACGCGCATTCTTCGTGAAGACGGAGATAGCCTCTTTGTCGGCCTTCTCTTTGTAGAACTTGCGCATTTCCGTCTCCATTTGCGGCTGCAGCAAACGTTTGTAGGAATCGACAGCGGCCATCCAGACCTGCTGGGCACCGTTGCTGTTGTTCTTGACGATACGGCGTTTCAAGTCGGCAAGCGTGCGCTCTTCGTCGGGAGCGATATGCACGCGCAGGATGCCCTCTTCCTCGCCGCGCAGCATGGCCAAGATGCGGTGTGACGGGGCCTTGGCGAGCAATTCCTCCGACTTGTAGTACATGCGGTATTTTTCGTCTTCGTCGATTTTGTCGGGGATGAGACGCGTGGAGATGCGACTGTAACGCAGGAACGTATTGCGCAGGCGGTTGCGGATGCCGGCATTCTCGCTGATGAGCTCGGCGATGATGTCGCGGGCACCGGCCAAAGCCTCCTCCACGGAAGCTACGTCTTTAGCCTCATTGACATACTTAGCAGCCTCGCGTTCCAAATCAAGCTGACGCTGCGCGAGCAACAGCTTGGCCAAGGGCTGCAACCCTTTCTCCACCGCCACCGACGCACGGGTCTTGCGTTTCGGACGGTACGGCAGATACAGGTCCTCCAGCTCACTCATCGTCTCCGCTTGCTCAATCTTCTCGCGCAGTTCAGGCGTCAGCTTGCCCTGCTCGGAAATAGAGTCCAGAATGGCGGCACGCCGCTTGTCCAGTTCCAACCATTTGGCATACAAGTCCTTTATATTGCCAATCTGCACCTCATCCAGAGAGCCCGTCACCTCCTTGCGGTAACGGGAGATAAACGGAATCGTCGCGCCGGTTTCCAAAAGGTCCAGCGTATTCCGCACCTGCTCTTCGCTGAGATTCAGCGCCTGCGCAATTCTTTTTGCATACATTGCTATCGTTTTTCGATACTTATTGCCGATTTGAAAAAAACTTTTTTTTCGTTCTAAGACGCGAGACGTGAGACTTAAGACTTAGGTTGTTCGTATTTCCCTAATTCTAAAGTCTCACGTCTTACGTCATAAATCATACGTCTTACTCCTTCACAACTTCGAGCAGCTCGATGTCGAACACCAGCGGTGTATAGGGAGGAATGCCGCGGGTGCCTTCGCCGTATGCAAGATCAGAGGGAATGAGAACAGTCACTTTGTCGCCAACTTTCATGTTGGAGACGGTGGCATCCCAACCGGGGATCACCTGTCCGGCACCCACGGTGAAGGCAAACGGCTCGCCACGTTCCACAGAGCTGTCAAAAACTTGGCCATCAAGAAAACGACCGGTATAGTGAACCTTTACGGTCTGCAAGGGTTCCACTTTGTCGCCAGTGCCTTTCTTGACGGTTTTCAGATAGACACCCGTAGTCTGTTGCTTCATATCGGAATGCTTTTGCAGATATTCCTCAATGTCAGAGGCTTCCAACTCTTTCCGTTCGCTAAGTTGCGCTTCGTACTCAGCCTGAGCCTTCTCAAAATCAGCCTTCTTCATCAGTCCGAGCAATTTCACATCGAGGTAGAGCGGATCTTCGCCGAACTCATACTCCTGACCGGGATTCATCATATTCTCAAAGAATTTCGGACCGTCAAGAATGAAGGTTGCGCTGTCGCCCACATGCATCATGCGGAGAGCCGCAAACATGTCGCCCTCATACAAAGAATCCATCAGCATCTGATTGGGCATCATCGGGATGAGGATCGAATCTCCGGCGCGCAATGACATCATAATTCCCACGAGGTCGCCAGTCGCAGGCTGGTCTGCTGTATCGTGAATATCGCCGTGGAACTGGTAATAGAACCCGGATTTGTCCTTCTTAAAACCTTTGTACTTACTGCATGCACCCAAAGTGAAAACGGTGGCAAGCGCCAACCCGATCAGCATGATTGTCTTTACATTTTTCTTCATTGTTTCTCTTGTTTTGATTTGTATTTATTTATTCTATTGCCTTTTGCCTATTGCCTTTTGCCTCGCTTCCTCATCTCTTCTTCTCCACTCTCAGCAACTCAATTTCATAGATCACGGGGGTGAACGGCGGGATGTTGTAAGCCTCGTAACCTTTGTCGCCGAAGGCCAGAGAGGAGGGCAGTATGGCGGTGATCAGATCGCCTTCGTTCATTTCCTGCACGATGATATCGACCCCGCGGGCAACCTGCTCCTTGCCGATCTCAAATTTGCGAGGGTGTGCCGGATTGTCATACTTATCAAACACCTCGCCGTTCAGCCGGCGCCCCTTGTACAGAATCGAGGCAGTCTGGTTCTTCCTGGGTTTCGCCCCGTTGCCTTTCCGCGAGACCGTATAGTAGATGCCCTTGTGGACGTTGTCGAAATGGTGCTCGTTGGCGTATGCCTTCACAATCGAATCCTCCTGCTGCCGCAACTGTTTGCGTTGTTCAACATACATCTCCTCCGCCTTGTCCATGCTCTGTTTCGAAAGAATCTTCAGCAGCTTTATATCAGCGTGGATGGGGTTTTTGCCATAGGGATAGTCGCCCATGCCGAGGAACTCCTCGTAGAATTTCGGCCCGTCGAAGATAAATGTCGCGCTGTCGCCAAGATGCATCGTCCGCAGAGCGCTATAGATGTCGCCTTTGTAAAGTTCGTCCATCAGCATGTTGTTGCGCGTCATCGGCGAAATCACCTCGTCACCGGCACGCAAAGCCATGTTCACCTCCACGAGGTCGCCGGTCTGGGGCTTCGGGTTGCTCTCATTCTGGACATGATATTGGTAATAGAAACCCTTGCCGTGCTTGAACCCGCTGTATTTCCGGCAGGAAGTAGCAGACACGCACAACAGCAGAGCCATGGAAAAACATATCAATCGACCTCTTGTCATCCTCGTTAATCTTTATAAGGGTTGGGTAATATCGTTTCGGGAACTTTCTCGTTGTCTTTCAGCACGCTGATTTCCATCATGAAGGGTTGAAGACCTCGGATGCGGTCGCCGTCGCCGGCCACGCCATAGCCCAAATGCGATGAAATGACAAGCCGCGCCTTTGCTCCGGGCCGCAACATCTGTGCCGCCTCGTGCAGAGCGTCGATCTCCTCTGAGCGGTTCACCACGAACGACTTCACGCCGTTGCTGTCGGAGCTATAGACCTGCTCTCCAGAGAGAAGGAACGTGCGATACTTCAGTGTCACGGGGTCGTTTTCCTTAAAAAGATCGCCGGTGCCAGGCTCCAAAATCTGGATGTAAAGTCCTGTGGGGGTGCGCTGCATCTGCCATCCGTAACGGTTGATGAACATCTGCATCTCCTCGTTCTCGCGGCGCATGATGTTCTTGTTGCCTTCCACGTAGGGTGCGTCCTTGTCCTCCTTCGGCTCTTCCGACGAAGAAACGACGCTGCCCGTGGGCTTCCGGTCACGACAGGCCGAGAAACCGCTGACAAGCACAGTCAACACAATGAAAAACAACAGCTTGCGCATATATCAAAGAGGGTTTTCATCCGTCTCGCGAACAGCTTTCTCAAAATGGGCGATGGCCTCCTCCATGGTTCCATGGTAGAAAGCTCCCGCCGCGTTGGCATGACCGCCACCCTCGAAATACTTGCGGGCGAAAAGGTTCACATCCACGATGCCTTTGGAGCGGAACGAGACGCGGATGCGGTTGTCGCGCTCGGTAAAGAAGGCCGTGTAATGCACCGCTCCCATCGACAGTCCGTAATTCACGAATCCCTCGGTATCGCCAATCTGGAAACCATTGTCCGTCAAATCCTTCTTGGTCAGATACATATAGGAGGCACCATACTCTCTCATGACCACCATCCGCTGCGAGAGGGCCAGGCCCAGCAGCTTCATGCGACTCTCCGTGTAGTTGTCATAAACCTTGCGGTGAATATCCTCCCCGTTGACGCCGGCCTCGATCAGCTTGCGCAACACCGTGTAGGACTCGGGAAAATCGCAGGTGTAGGACATGGAACCCGTGTCGGTGATGATGCCCACATAGAGGCATTCCGCAATCGACTTCGAAGGCTTCCTGTCGGGAGTGAGATATCTGTAGAGGAAGTTATAGACCAGCTCGGAGGCAGAGGTGGTGAGGTGCGTGGAATACATCACGTCGCATTTGATGTCGGGCTGCACGTGATGGTCGATCAGCACCTTGAAAGCCTCGGATTTGATAATCGAATTCTGGAGATCTTGGCCGGCGCGGTGCGGTGCGTTCATATCGACCACGTAGAGCATGTCGGCCTCCTTGATGCGCTTGCGAGCCTCCACGAGGTTCTCCTGCGCCACGATGATATTATTGGCACCGGGCATCCACTGCAGGAAATTGGGGAACGGGTTGGGCGAAATCACCGAAACCTCGTAACCGTCGTCCTTAAAATAGTGGTAAAGGGCCAGTGCGCTGCCCAAAGCGTCGCCGTCGGGATTGAAATGAAACACGATCGCAATCGCCTTCGTCTCTTTCAGCGCGGCCTGAATTTTCCGTATATCCTGTTCTTCCAACGTATCAGATTTTGAATCGGCAAAGATACGAAAAATTCGCTAATTGAGAATTGATAATTGTTAATTGATAATTATTGCACTACAGGGCGTGCTGGAAGCACGCAATTCCAATAACCCCATACTAAGGCCGATAGGCCGCAGTGTGGGGTTATGATGCGCGACGGGAGCCTGCGTGCCAGAGGCACGCTACTACTCGACTTACTAATAGTAGCGTGTTTTCAACACGCCATCGATGTGCTGCCTCCACCGTCACCCCACACTGCGCTCCACTTCGTTGCGCTTATGTGGGGTTATTAAGATATCGTGCCTCCGGCACGCAAAGCCCATATTCCTATTTCTTAAAAACATCATTGCATCAGTAGTAATGCTGATTAATTTGCATACACACATTCATCCAAGCCACAAATATCATGAAGCAAACTACCACTGTCAATACCAATAATAACGCGATCATCCACTTTTTCTGTGCAATCGCGAACACGAATGTGGCAAATCTCACTATTTTGGCAACAACCAACAGCGCTATCAAGAAAGGACCTATAAACATGTCATCCACAAACTCTTTTCCTGTTTCTAAGTACAACAGATTATTAGCCAAAAAGCAAAGCATTCCGAACACACTCACCACCGGTGCCACCCACCAATATTTCAGCATCAAACTTGATATCTCGTTCATTTTCAATTTCTTTTTGCACAAACAATTATAAGGTTAGAAAGTTAGGAGATTAGTATGTTATTTCATCATCCTCTAACCTCCTAACCTTTTAACTTTATAACCTCCTAACTTCTATACCATCTCACCTTCAACGACACAAACATCAGCACCGCCAAGATCACGAAGAGGCCGAGGCTGCCGAACAACAGGGCGTAGGTTTCCAATTGCAGAAGAACGTACAGGAAGATGTAGAGTGCGAGCAGGAGCGCACCCACCAGCAGCGCGGTTTTGCGGATTTTCAGGATGCCTGCGAGATAGCCCGTTATCAGCACGACCGTCATCAGCATGGCGATGACGTAGGACCACAAGAACGGGATGTGCTCGCTGAAAGAGAGCAGCAGGGCGTAGAAAATCAGCAACGCGGTGCCGATGAGCAGGTACTGCACCGGATGGATGGGCGTTTGACGTCGGTACTCAACGAAGAAAACCGTCGCGAAAGTGAGGAAAATGAACAAGTAGGCGTACTTCACCGTACGCGTGGTCTGCTGATACTGCATCACCGGCACCTTCATCATCACCCCGAACTCGCTGTGTTCCATGCTCACACCGTGCGAGATCGCGTCGCCGTACTCGCACCAGCGGGTCACCGCCTGACCGAAGTCGCGGTTGAGGGCCAGCACTTTCCAGGTTGCCGTGAATCCGCTGTCCGACACCGTCCGCTGTTCCGGCAGGAAATTGCCCTGGAAGCTCGGCGTGACACAATTGGAAGTAAGTTCCACGGAAGTGCTGTTGCCGATCGGCAGGAACATAAGCGATTCCGAACCTTTCAGCGGCAGCCGCACCGAATAGGGCACCGGCGCCGTGTCCCGCAACTCCCCTACCGGCACGCGACAGCACAACACCGAACCCAACTCCTCGTCCTTGTCGGACTTCATCGTGTATTCGTGCCCGTTCAAGTGCAGCACGACATTTTCCGACAGCCCCCGGAAGTCGCTCAGCGAGATCAGCACCTCAGCTTTCGAGAGATCATAAACGGAATCGACATACTCCGAGAGGTTCGGCAGCTGCAGACTGCCGTCCAACGACAGGTCCGCCGTATAGACGGTCACGTCGAAGTTGCCGCGATGACGGTTCTCGGTCTTCACATCCCCCGTCACCCGCAACTCTTCAGGCAGGAGATAGACGTCTGCGGCGTTGCCCTTCTTGGCCGGAATGCGCACCACGGGTCCAATCACCCGCTGCGACGCGCTCCACATCCGCTCCACGTCCTCCTCGGCCTCCCGCGAGGTCGCGTTCCGTTCGTTCACCACGTGCAGGATAATCTGCTGCGGAATCAGCAACAGCACGCTCAATACCCCGATGAGGAAGATTTTCCATCCTAAACGTGCACTTTTCGACATCTCCCAACCTTGGCTTTTGGGATTGACATTTTGTTTTTGTGACTCTTGTCCCATCATTTTTTCTTGTTCTTGAACATTCATTTCTGTTGTCATATCTATAAAATTATTTGATGATTGTTCCGTTCCACTCCTATCATTCTTAATTCTGCATTCTTAATTCTTAATCGGAAAGTACTTTGTATTACAAAGTTTTATGCCAAAAAAAATTAGCTTTTACACTCCTGCAGAAAACGCTCCAGCGCGGCGATGTGCGCGGCGAAGGCTTCCCTACCCTCCTCCGTGATCACGTATGTCGTGTTCGGCTTGCGACCCACGAACTTCTTTTCGCAACGGATATAGCCTGCTTCTTCCAAGTTGCGGGTATGGCTTGCCAGGTTGCCGTCGGTGAGCTCCAACAGCGACTTCAGCGTGGCAAAATCCGCCGAACCATTCGCGGCCAGCACCGACATGATGCCCAAGCGGATCTTGCTCTCGAGAACCTTATTTAACCCATCAATAATCGCCATACTAGACTGATTTTACTACATTATTATTACGATTGTTGTCAATTGTCGTTCTATTACTGGGAATTACGCCCTTGCCTATACTCTGTCGCCCCTACGGGGCTTGGGGAAAGGGGTCGCGCCTATTTCTACCGAGCTTTTGTCCCTAACGGGACTTTTCCCCCTTAACTGCTAACTGCTAACTACTAACTGCTAACTCAATTCTTCCGTTCAAACATAATGACATAGAGGATGCCGAAGAGAATGTGCATCACGCTGAAACCGAGGAACCAAAATAAGAGCGCGTGCGACATCGTGAAGCAGTCAATAATGCCGATAATGAGTTCTGCGTAGCCCAAATAACGGAGGATCGGATAAGTGTAGTGACTGCAATTGACGAGCGCGAGTCCATAAAACAGAAGCATGATGGAAGAGGTGAGCCCGTAGTGACCCTGCATCACCAAAGCCATGCTAAGGAGGCCGCCAGCAGCGAGCGGCACGAAGAAGTCGAGGAGCATCAGCATCATTCGCTTGTCGAACGCAAAGCGCAGATTGTGCCGTTTCGACTTCACAATGGCGAAAACAAAGACGGTGAGTAACGATAGTGCAAACAGCCCAATGGCAATCAAGGCAGCGATGCGGATGCGTGAAGGCGTGTTGAGGACCGCGAACCGTTGAAGATTTTCGCAGCAAGGGAGCCAATCCCCTACCCCGATGACTGCCGCGGACATCGCGGACGCCACCGCCGCATACAACCCGACAATAATGATAGACCATCCGCTAACCGCCTGAAAACGTGACGATTTACTCATCATCTCACGGATATCGTTCAGTGTCTGTCTAACCTCTTTTTCTTCCATAATATTAAAAGTACTTTGCGCTGCAAAGATATAAAATATTTTTATATCTCAATCATACTCACAAAAAAAATATATGATTTCCCGCCATAACCCTATAACCGCGTAACCGCGTAACCCTGTAACCATATAACCTTTTACCCCTCCCATTCTTAATTCAAAAAAAAGCGGCCAGTCCGAAGACCAGCCGCCACAAAATTTATAAAAAAGTTGAACGTAGTCTGATTACGCCAGACCGCCGCCGCTCATGAACGGGGGCATCTGGTTCGGACGGTCTTGGATCACCCCGAACTGCTCCTCGTACTTGGAAACGTTGTCCTGCAACGCACGGAGCAGCCGCTTGGCATTCACCGGGGTCATAATCACACGGGAACGCACCACGGCCTTCGGGATACCCGGAGACAGGGAGGCAAAATCCACAAAGAATTCGTTCTCAGAATGGGAAAGGATGGCCAAGTTGGAATAGACGCCCTGCGCCACCTCCTCACTGATACTCAAATCCATTTTCTGTTCTTTCTTTTCTTCTGCCATAATTATCAATTATCAATTATGAATTATCAATTAATCCTCCTCTTTAGAAGCCATGAGTGATTCGTACTCCTCCTTCGAGCCGACCTCGATGTTCTGGTAAGCGCGGATACCCGTACCTGCCGGAATCTTCTGGCCCACAATGACGTTCTCCTTCATACCGATCAGGCTGTCGGATTTGGCATTGATGGCGGCCTCGGTCAGCACCTTCGTCGTCTCCTGGAAGGATGCGGCGGAGATGAAGCTGTGGGTCTGCAGAGAAGCGCGGGTGATACCTTGCAGAATCGGCTTACCGGTGGCCGGACGCGCATCGCGGGTCACCACCAAGCGCAAGTCTTTACGTTTCAGCATGGAGTTCACGTCACGCAACTTCTTGGCGGAGATGATCTGACCCTTACGGACAGAATCGGAATCGCCTGCGTCCTCAACCACCTTCTTATCCCAGATCTGGTCGTTCTCCTCCTGGAAGTCGATCTTGTTGATGAGCTC
>JAGCVQ010000027.1 GCA_017962275.1 Bacteroidales bacterium | reverse complement strand
TGAAGAATGAAGAATGAATAATGAAGAATGAAGAATAGAGAGGGAGGAAGGGACGATTAGAGAGATAATAGAGGAACATTGAGAGAAGAAGGAGGGAGACAGAGGAAAAAGGAGGAAGAAATAAAAAGAAATGGCATTCACATTGAAGATACGGGAAAGCGGGTCGCGGAAGGAGGTTTTCGATCCGGTGCGGCAGAAATGGGTGGTGATGACGCCCGAGGAGCAGGTGCGGCAGGTTCTCATCCTCTATCTGCTGAATGTCAAGCAGTTGCCGCTCTCGCATCTTTCCGTGGAGCACGCCGTGACGGTCAACGGGATGACGCAACGTTACGACTTGGTGGTCTTCGGCGACGACCTGAAACCTTGGATGATGGTCGAATGCAAAGCCCCGCACGTGAAGCTCACGCAGAAGGTCGCGGACCAAGCCGCCCGCTACAACGCCGTGCTCCGCGCCCCGTTAGTGTGTGTGACGAACGGTGTGGAGCGGATGGTGTTTCGGGTGGATTTTGAGACGGGTAAGGTTAGAAGATTAGAAGGTTAAAGGTTAAGGGTTAGAGGGTTACCGTAAAATTCGGCGGGAATACTCTTGCCCCACTATGTCCGTAGGTTTGGATTTTCTGGGGTTGAGTGTCCAGCGGGGCATATTATCGATGATGCAGTAGAAGGCTTCCATCATCCGATCGTCCTCTTCACCTTTCAGTTCATATCTCAAATAGGCATCCACAACTTCCCCTTCCTGGTTGAAACGCAAAACAAAACAGTTGTCTTTAGGCTTGAAAAGGTTATACCTCCGATCCATCTTGGCAATCATCCTTGCCAAAGGGTCAGATTTCAATTTTAGTCGTTCTTGTTTCTTTCTCAGCCGTTCTTGTTTTGCCTTTTCTTTGAGCCAAGCACGCAATTCCGGGTTCTTTTTCAGCCCTTCATGCAAATAGGACTTCAACGTACCGTACTCAGAAGGGAAACGCCAGACATTACGGACTGTCAACGGTGCCGACGAGGTCCCAGTAACCTGGAATACCGGAGAATCATCCATCTGGGCATTATTCACACTGTCGGTTTTCGCTGTATCCACCACCATTGGGATAATCCCCATCATTGGCGGGATTGTATCGCATTGCCTGATTTGACTATCCGCAGGCGCGCTTACCGGCTGTGCTGTAGCCTGTCCTACCATCGACACCGCCGCCACCGCAATTCCCGCCACCGCCACAGCCTTGCCGAGGTTCCTCCGTTTGGAGAGCTCCCGTTCGAGGTAACGGACCTCCGCCTCGCAGTAGGGGCACGTGCCTGCACAGTCGCCCGTGTGGGTGCATTCGTGCTCCTGCAGCGGGATGCCGTTGGCGTCGGCGACCTTCCGCCGCACCTCCTTCAGGACCTTGCATGTGGATTTGCCTCGGGACATTGTTCTTGTTTTTTGAGAGGGCGAAAATACATTTTTTTCGCTCCATTCCCGCTCTTTTCCGCAATAAATATTTTGTATCTTTGCACATTCTTTTAAACATCGCCCGCTATGAACAAGAAAATCCTCCGATACATCTTCGTTTGTGTTGCCGTGTTTGCGATTTCCGCCGTGTTCGACCTGATTGCAGGCGGCAAAACGACAGAAGTTATCCTCAAAAGAGCTGCTTTATACAGCATCTCTTTCACCATTCTATGGGGATTGATTGTTGAACGCACCCGTAAAAATCGTGAAGAAGAAGCTGCTGAAAATAAGGAAATTATAGATTCGGCAGACGTTCCGGAATCCAATACCGTCGAGAAGATGGTGGAACAATATGGCGAACCGGATGCGACCATCGTCACCGACGGCACGAAAGGGATGGCTTCCGACAGCACCGTGTTGGTCTATGACCATGGCGGCAGCGACGACAAGGGATTCTTGGTCTATGACGGCCACGCCATCGACAAATCAAGCATCACCGACCTTACTTTCCACCGCGAGGAAAGAGCCCCTTACGGTGTCCACAATTTCACCTTTCCGGAACTGTTCGAAATCGTGCTGAACACCACCGACGACAGCCACCCGAAAGTGTTCGTCAACGCCGGCCACGACTTGGAGCTGGCAAAGGAAACGATGCTGGAAATCCGGAAGCATCTCTCTGAAAATTAAACAATCGTAAAAAAAAACTGGCATAATGATTCTATTGGATATTTCGCGGGCAGCCCACATCGTCGAAACCCTCAACAGCTGGATTTGGAGTCCGGCGTTGGTAGGGCTGTGCCTGCTGTCGGCACTCTATTTCTCTCTCCGCACGCGTTTTGTGCAGGTGCGGCGCTTCGGCGAGATGTTCCGGCTGCTGTTCAGCACCGACACGAAACAGAAAACGGGCATCACCTCGTTCCAAGCGTTCGCGATGGCGCTTTCGGGGCGCGTGGGCACCGGCAACATCGTGGGAGTGGCCACGGCTATCGGCTTCGGCGGTCCGGGGGCGATCGTCTGGATGTGGGTCATCGCCTTCTTCGGGGCCGGCAGCGCCTTCGTGGAGGCCACGCTCGCGCAGATCTTCAAGGAGAACCATAACGGTCAATTTCGAGGCGGCCCGGCCTATTACATCGAGAAAGGGCTGCACAGCACCTTCTTCGGCTGCGTGTTCGCAATTATCACAGCCATTGCATGCGGTTTCTTCATGCCACCGGTGCAGTGCAACGGCATCGCCCTCTCCATGTCGCAAACCTTCGGCATCGCCCCGTGGGTGGTGGGACTTGTGGTCGCGCTGCTCATCGCCTTGGTCATCATCGGCGGGGTGAAGCGCATCGCCAACGTGGCACAGATTGTCGCCCCCTTCATGGCCATCCTCTACATCCTGCTCTCCATCATAGTGCTCATTGCCCACTATAAGCTGGTACCAGGCGTCTTCGTTGAGATGCTGCGCGGTGCCGTGGGTGCCGGTCCGTTAGGTTCCGCCATCCTCGGAAGCACCATCTCCTGGGGCGTGAAGCGCGGCATCTACTCCAACGAGGCCGGCCAAGGTACAGGCCCCATCGTGGCCGCCGCCGCCAAGGTGAGCCACCCCGTCAAACAGGGTCTCGTACAGGCTTTCTCCGTCTATATCGACACCCTGCTGGTCTGCACCGCCACGGCCATGATGATCCTCGCCTGCCATACCTACAACATCATTGACAACGTGCAGGTGACGGCTCCGGGCGAGTCCACAGTCACCTACCTGCACCAGAATCCCGAGGCTCCTCTCGGCGAGCCCGGTGTGTTCTACACCATCAGCGCCATTGGAGCCATCATCGGCCAACGCGCCGCCGGGAACCTGATCTCCATCGCCCTCTTCTTTTTCGCCTTCACCACCATCATGGCCTATTACTACTACGCCGAAACCAACCTCATCTTCCTTTTCAGCCGATTCCGCCGGTGGCAGCTGCGCCGGATGCGCGAAAAGGGAGAAAGTGCTGAGGCTCTCAAACAGGAGAAGGAGGAACTGAAGCGTGCCGACCGCGTTTTCGGTGATGACCGCAGCGAAAAAATCATCATTTGGATCTTGCGCCTCTGCACCATTACGATGGTCTTCCTTGGTTCCCTGACCACCGGCAACACCGCGTGGGTCTTGGGCGACATCGGCGTGGGCTCTATGGCTTGGATCAACCTCGTGGCCATCCTGTTGCTCTCCCCCAAGGCACTGCAAGCCCTCCGCAACTACGAAAAGGACAAGAAAAAAGGCGTGGAGCCAACCTTCGACCCCTCTGAACTGGGGATTGAAAATGCGGATTTTTGGGTATAACGAACGACGTGGAAATGATGAACAAAATCTTCCGATACATCCTCTTCTGCATCACCGCTGCCCTCACCCTTTCCGGTGCGGCACAGACCGTCACGCCTGTTCAGACTGGCGACGGACTGCGCGTCTCCGTTACGCCTGACACACGCATGACCGGCCGGTCGAACCACCATGAGGTGCTGATGTGTGTACAGGTGGTGCGCAACACCGATACGGAAGAAACGGAAATCAACTCCCTGACCGTAAACCTACAAGGCACTGAGGCGGGAGATCTCCGCATATTGCAAATCATCACAACGGGGAGTTCCCCGAACCCCAAATTCATCGGTCCGCAAAGCGTCTATCAGGAGAACACCACCTACGACCCTGTTCCCGAACCCCGTTCCACATCCCTGCAAACCGTGCTCGTTCGCGACCTGGAACCTTCCCTTTCCGAAGACATCCACATCCCGCTGCGCTATCGCCTCACAACGGACACCTCCTACCTCTGGATCACCGCCGACATCACCGACACGGCCAAGGAAGGCAATCGTGTATCCCTGACATTGAAAAGTATACAGACAGGCAACCGTATTTATCCAATCAACATCCATTCTGAAAGAGAGATTCTGCTGTGCCGAAGGGTAATGTACCAACCCGGCGACTTCGATTCCAAGTTCTTCCGCATTCCCGCCATCATCACCGCCAAGGATGGCACATTGATAACCGCCTGCGACCGACGGAAATACAACAACAACGACCTGCCCGAGGACATTGACATTATCCTCAACTACAGCAGCGACGGCGGGCACCTCTGGCGTGGGCCGTACTTTCTGGCCCTTGGCAGGGGCGTGGGGAAGGGTTTCGGCGACTGCGCATTGGCGCACACCCGCGACGAGGGCGGACTCATCGCCGTCTATCCGGGCGGTGCTGGATTCTGGCAATCAACACCAGAGGAGCCGCAACGCATCTACTGCCGTCGCAGCACCGACAACGGCCGCACATGGTCACCCGCCACGGACATCACCCGCTTCCTCTACGGCCCCGATTGCCAAGACACGGTGCGCCGCAAGTGGCGCGGGGCTTTCTGCGCCTCGGGCAACGGGCTCCTCACTTCCACCGGCCGCATTATGTTCGTGTCTGCGGTCCGGGAGGGAGAGGCTTGGTCGGCCAACGACTACGTCCTCTACTCCGACGACAACGGCGAGACCTGGCACTGCTCGCAACGCGCCTGCGTGGGCGGCGATGAGGCCAAGGTTGTGGAACTTCGCGACGGCCGCATCCTGATGAGTATCCGACACCAAGGCGAACGGTGGTTCAATATCTCCGAAGACGGCGGCGTCTCTTGGCACGACACAGTATTCGCCGGAGAGTATTTGAACGCACCCGCCTGCAACGGCGACATCATCCGCTACGATCTTGAGGACGGCACCGACATACTGCTTCATTCGATCCCCTTGGGTGACAAAAGGAAAAATGTGTCGGTGATGATCAGTTTTGATGATGGAAAATCGTGGCCCCTGGGGAAGGTGATCGTTCCCTACAACGCGGCATACTCCTCCCTTTGCATCCTCCCCGACGGCTCCATCGGAATGTATGTGGAGGAGGACCCCAACGACGGCGACAGCTACGAAATGGTGTTTTATAATTTCAGTTTAGCATGGTTGGAGGGGCATTCCAATCCTTGAAAGACACGCGAAACAGCACCTTCGAGTGTTAAAAGGTCGTCAAACAATAAGGTAGATTAACGAGACAGCTCATCAAAGTGGCGCTCGATGGGGATGCCGTTGTCCTGCTTGAGGAAATGCTGGTTGGCTTCGATGACGTGAGACACGAATCTCATCGCCTTCAACACACTGTCTTCCAAGGTATTGCCTTTCAAATACTGGCCGATGGTCACGGAGGAAAAGACATCGCCGGTGCCGGAGAACTGCGCCGCCACCTGACGGTATGGAAGCACGATGGTCCGACCTAACCCTTTGTCATACAGCATCGTGCAGGTCTGACCGTCCATCACCATGCTGGAGATAATAACGGAATTGTCCCCCAATTTATGCAACGTCCGGATCAAATCCTCGGCTTCGTCGAATGTGATGGAGTCTTTATCAAGATACTTGCCTGCCAAGAACTTGGCTTCCGTCACATTGGGCACAATCAGATCCGCCACCTGGCAGACGCTTCGCATATAAGCCACTGTCTCGTCAGAGGCGCCGTTGTAGAGCTTGCCATCGTCGGCCATGATGGGATCGACGAAGATGAACGTGCCCCGTGCCTTCAGTTTCCGGCAATAATCCGTCACGATCCGCGTCTGCTCCTCCGAAACGAGGTAGCCTGTGCAGACCGCGTCCACGGTAAAACCCTGCTCCTCCCAGATGTCGATGCACTGGCGCATGTAGTCCGTGGTATCCAGCACCGCGAACTTGCCATAGCTGAAATTATTGGAAACCATGGAAGAGGGAAGCCGGTAAATCTCGTACCCAAGATGGGACAAAATCGGCGTCATCACCGACATGCCCAGGTTGCCGTAACCAACGATATCACCGATAAGAAGGATGCTGCTCATATTATTGGTTCAAAGTTCAAGGTTCAAGGTTCAAAGTCACAAATCACAAGTCACAAGTCAAGTTCAAGGTTCAAAGTTCAAGGTTCAAGGTTCAAGGTTCAAAGTTCAAAGTTCAATCTTCGAGGCATGCGTCTAATTCGCGGGTTAGCGATTCCTTATCCATGTTCTGGCCGATGAAGACGATCTTGATCATGCGGTCGCCGTATTCAGGGTCCCAGTCGCGCATGAAGGATGGATCCTCCTGCATCAGCTGCACCAAGTCCTCTTCGGGCGCGGTGGCGTACCAAAGGCCGGCCTCGGTGAGTTTCTGCTGCACGCCTGCCTGCTCGTAAAGGTACGACATGCTGCGATATTCCCGGAAATAGCACACGCCCTTGGCCCGTATGATGTTCTTCGGCCGTTTCTTTGACAAAAACTTATTGAATTCCGCAATCTTGAAGGCTTTGCGACGGTAATAGACAAAGGTCGAGATTCCGTATTCCTCCACCTCCCCACCCTCGTGGTCGTGATGGTGATGATGGTGGTGGTGTCCGTGATGATCGTGCTCGTCATCATCATCTTCATCATGATGATGGTGATGTCCGTGTTCCTCATGCTCATCATCCTCGTCGTGTTCGTCGTGATGATGATGGTCGGCGCGGGCTTCGCGTTCCTCCTCCTCGGTGGTCTCGCGTTCCAGCTCGCGCACCCAGCCCGTGGAGATGGCAACCCGCTCGTAGTCAAACGAATGGGTATCGACGATGCGTTCCAAGTCCACTTGGGCGTAATTGGTCTCGATAATGATGGCACCGGGGTTCAGATGGGTGATGATCTGGCGGAGATGCAGCACCTCGTCCTTGCTCACCTCATCCACCTTGTTGAGCAGCACGATGTTACAGAACTCTATCTGTTGGACAAGCAGGTTCTCGATATCCTCCTCACCGATGTCTTCGCGCTCAAGGTCGCCGCCGCACGCGAACTCGCTCTGCATCCGCAAAGCATCCACCACCGTGACAATGCAGTCGAGGCGCGGAGTACCGAATTGCGTGTATTTCGGGTTCATGCGCGGGATGGTGGAGATGGTGCGGGCGATGGGTTCCGGCTCGCAAATGCCGCTGGCCTCGATGACGATGTAGTCGAACTGCTGCGATTTCACCAAATCCGACAGCTGATCGACCAAATCCATCTTCAACGTGCAGCAGATACATCCGTTCTGCAGCGCCACCAAACTATCGTCTTTCTGGGCCACCACCCCACCCTTCTGGATGAGGGAGGCATCGATGTTCACCTCGCCTATGTCGTTGACTATCACCGCAAACTTGATACCCTTGCGGTTCGTCAGAATATGGTTCACCAACGTTGTCTTTCCGCTTCCCAAATAGCCTGTCAGCAGCAGAACCGGCACATCTTTCTTCGTCATAATGTCTCAATTTTTCGGGGCGCAAAGGTACACTTTTTTGGGTTTGGGTAACCGGCACCCTTAATCTTCCTTGCTGCGTTTGCTTAAGTTGATGAAATGGTCATAGCAGTGGGCGCCCGCAAAGTATTGACCGTTGTCAAGAACGCTTTTGAGGATGCGGGTGCGCGTGGCGGTAGCCTGTGCAGGATCCGCGTCGTAGCGGGCGCAGAACTGCGGGTGATCCAACTGGAGGTCTTGGGCGTGAAGGAGGTCGCCGGCGATGAGACAGGTGCCATTCACGGTGTAAACGGTGTGACCCGGGGTGTGGCCAGGCGCAAGATGGGCGACCACCATGCCGTCGAAAAGTTTCTCGCCATCGCGGAAAGTCTTGATATGCCCTTTGTAAGCCGCCATCACCTGCTTCCACATCCCGTTGTTCTTCGCCATCGAACCGCCGTCGCCCCATGCGTCATACTCCTCTTGCGAAAGGTAGAGGGTGGCGTTGGGGAACGCCGCGCGACCGTTTTGCAGCAGACCTCCGATATGGTCGAAGTGAAGGTGCGTGAGACATACGGCGGTGACCTTCGCGGGATCCAAGTTCGCCTCCTTCATGCTTTGCAACAGACGACCGCCGTTATCTGCGCCCAATCCGGCATCAAAGAGTATCGTGTTTAACGAATCAACGGCGACGAAGGCGTTGATGGCCGAACGGGATGCGCCCGTGGGCATCAGCGCAGTGAGCAGACTGTCGTTATAAGAACCAAGGAAAAGATCTTTTGGCATCTCGTTCTCCTTATCCACCAGCCCGAAAATCATGGGATTGTTGTCTTTCAAGAGCAGCGAGACACCGTCTTTTGTGGTGATGGTGATGACGGGGTCATGAGGGGTGTCCGTCGTTTGGGTTTGGGAATTGCCGTTGCGGCAGGACGCGACCAGCAATAACGTCGCGGCTAACAGGAAAAAGGTGTGTTTCATAATCTTCGGTTTGATGTTTTTCTCTTTAAGAAACTTGTTCAATATTTTCCGCAAAAATAGAAAAAAAAGTGACAACCAAAAACAGTGTGTTAATTGTATGGGGCCATCGCCTCGGAGAGGCGACACAAGGCAATTTATAAGCTGTTTGGCTTATAAATTTATTGGTTTTTTAGCCGATAAATCACATTTATTGGTTTTTTAGCCGATAAATCACATTTATTGGTTTTTTAGCCGATAAATTTTATTAAAAAACTGTTTTGTATCTAAAAAAATAGTATCTTTGCAAAAAATTAATCACATGAACAAAGCTACAATTTCAGCAGATATAGTATCTTCTACAGAACTGGCTCCGTGCGCATTAAGTCAATTGCAGAAAGAGGTAAAAACCTTTGTCAAGCAATTGGGAAATGAGTACAAAGGCACTTGGGGGCGGTTGAGCAAAGGCGACAGCGTGGAAATCTATATTGACAGACCACAGGACTCTTTGCGGATAGCCTTGCTTTTAAAAACTTTGATAAAAAAGTTCAAGGTTGATATTGAGTGCGCTGGTCAGGATGCGGATAAAAAACGTTTGGAAATGTTCAAAACCTACGGTGTGAGAATTGCCATTGCTGTAGGAGAAATGCGTGTCGCCAACAAGCGCACCAATATGCTGGACGGCGAGGCCATCTATGCCTCCGGAAGGGCTATCGAACGCCAGAACACTTCGAACAAATCGAAAATAGTGATAAAAAACACTTTGTTTTTTGAATCTTCGGATGCAAAATTATCGCAGCAGATCAATGCGTATCTGGGGTTTCTGGATGTGCTGTTCAAGCGAGCGACGGAACGACAATGTGAAGTTATTTATTATCGTTTGCTGGGTAAAACTGAAAATGAAATATCCGAGCAATTATCCGTTGGACAATCGGTTGTCAACCAGCATTCTACAGCATTCGGCTGGAATGCGGTCGAGCAGTTGCTGAAATATTACGAACAAATGGAATTCTAAATATGGTACGTCTTTTATTATTACAGATAATTGCCCATACAATCAGCGATTTCTACTTGCAGAATGACAAATCGTGTGCAGATAAGGCAAAAAATGGCTTTAAGTCACCGAAGCTGTACACACATGTTTTGATAACCTTTGTTTGTGCTTGGCTTTTGTCATTTTCATTCAGTTTTTGGTGGGCGGCGTTGATTATTGCTGCATCCCATCTACTTGTCGATGTCCTGAAATGCTATGCTTACAAATGTAAATACATTTTCTTTATTGATCAGTTGTTACATTTGATTGTGATTGTTGCGGTTTGCTGTCTGTGGAATGGCAATTTGCCTGATTGGTTGAACGGTGGGGAAGAAGAGCATATAGCCCTGTTGTTGGGCCTACTGATATGTTTAAAACCCTCAAACATAATCATCAAAGAAATTTTCAAGGCTGCAAATATCAAGGTGAACAAAGGCAGTGACGATGATAACGGGGATTTGCCCAATGCGGGAAAACTGATAGGTAATGTGGAACGACTTCTTACGTTAGTGTTTGTGCTATTGGGACAATATGAAGCCGTTGGATTTATCATAGCCGCCAAATCACTTCTGCGTTTTGCCGAAGGCGACAAGGCGAAATCGGAATATGTATTGATAGGCACATTGTTGAGCTTTTCAATGGCAATATTTGTCGGTGTCGCCATCAAATTGTATTATGGATTATAAATTGGGACAACATTGATTTTATAATATTTCTTTCGTATCAATACTATCCGCACTATCCAAATCACGAAAAACGCATCCGACAGAATCTTGTAAATCGGCGGCATGGTGACGAACCACGACACAATCCATAGCACGAGGTCGATGTCGAAAAGGATGTTCCACAGCCGCTCGCGGTCGTGGAACTCGCAGACAACCTCGCCGATTTGCGGGATTTCCAACTGTTCCGTCGCGGACACCGACAAATCGATGCTCTTGCCTTTTTTGCCGATCGGGATCTGTCCGCCGAACTGCACCCGCAGTGCGTAGCTGCCTGGAGGCACCTCGCCCCGCAGCTGGTCGTCCTTCAGCATTCCCACAAAGTAGCCGTTCAGGAAGACCGCGTGCGGCAGCTTCGGCTCATACCAGTGGCGTTTGTGACGGATGGTGAGGGTGGGCATTTTGATCTCGTTTTTTGCGGCAACCTACACCCACTCAAAACTCCCTTTCCCCGCGCCGATTTCGAAGTGGCACTTGGCGATGCCGAGGTCGATGGGGGCGTAGCTGGCGAAGATGGCGAAGCGTTTCTGCGCCTCCACCTTGTTGCCGTCGTGGAGGATGAAGGTGAACTTCTGCTGGTTGACGGCGGTGGGAGCCAACAGGGCGGCTTCCACGCCACGCACGAACCACTCTGGGAATGGTTTGCCGTGGTCGGCCGTGCGACAGTCTTCCGTTACGTCGGCGATGGTCCGTTTCTGCGGATGCGGCACCCCTTGCGTGGCACCAAAGCCGAGCGACACCACGCAGACCAACGTCTCGTCGCTCTCCACCTTGTAGCGGTCGGGCTGCTTGCGGTAGGAGGCACCCACCCAGCAGGTGTTCAATCCGAGCGTCTGCGCCAGCAGCACCACCTTCTCGCCGTAGTAGCCGAGGTTCACGTCGTCGCCCTTCTTGCAGACCATGGCGATGTAGTTGCGCACGCCACGGAATTTGCTGTAGTGGGCGATGATGCTGGAAAAGGCATTCGGCTCGTCGGTCACTAACTGGATATGCAGGTTCCCTTCGCGGTTGCATTCATCAATGAGCTCCTGCAACTGCTGTATTTTCTCCGCCTCGATGGACTGTTCGGTGTATTGCCGCACACTGTGGCGGGCAACGATGGCTTCTTGTAAGGTCATAATGGAGGTGATAATCTTTTCTTTAACTTTCTCAATATCTTCACATTGAACTGTTGCATTCCAAAGGGCAGGGCATGGGCTTAATCCTCCTTGACAATCGGATATAGCTCCACGAACTCCCCTTGGTGACTCTTTCCATCATTCAGGAGCTCCGCGAATTTCTGCCCCACGGTGTCGATGTCGTGGAAGCCGGGGAGGGCCATGTTGCCGTTGAGGTCGGTGGTGGTGGGACCCGGGTGCACGGAGAAGATCTCCACCGGGATGTTGCTCTGCTGGAACTCCATGGCCATCACGCCCATCATGGCGTTCTGCGCGGCCTTGCTCGTGACGTAGGCCAGCGGATGCCAGTAGGGACTGATTTCCGACGGCACGGTGACATTGACGATCCGGCCGCTGTTTTTCGCCATCAGGGGAATCATCAGCTTGGTCAGGGCGAAGGTGCCTACGAAGTTCACGTCGAGAGTCTCGCGGATATCGTCCAATTCCGTGTGCTGGCTATCCACGCTCATGTCGCCCGGGATGCCGGCGTTGTTGATCAGCAGCGAAAGCTCGGGATATCGCTCGTTCAGCTCGCGGGCGGCCTTCTCCACACTAACAAGATCGGCCAACTCGATGTTTACCCAACCGGGCACCTCAATGCCCAATGCGGTCAGCTCACGAATAGCCTTTTCGGCGCGTTCTTGATTCCGCGCCCCGATGATGATTCTCCAGCCGCTCAGCCCGAGATGCTTGGCAATACCGAAGCCGATGCCTTTGTTGGCACCTGTTATGAAAGCAATTCTTTCTTTCATTTTATTCCGAAAAATTATGGTTGATAATACGTCGTAGGAAAAAAGAGTTTACCCCAACATTTCCTGGATATCCTTCTCGAAGTCAGCGGGCTCAGTGGTGGGCGCATAACGTTTGACCACACTGCCGTCGCGGGAGATGAGGAATTTGGTGAAGTTCCACTTGATGTCGCTCTCCTTCTCGACTCTCTTACTGATTTTCTTGAACAACGTCGCCGCAGCCTTGGCCTTCAACCCTTTGTAATCTTCCGTCGGGGCCTGTGTTTTCAGGTACTCGAAGATGGGGTTCGCCTCCGCGCCGTTGACGTTGATCTTCTTCATCAGCGGGAAGGTCACGCCATGGTTGAGACGGCAGAACTCCGCAATCTCCGCATCGGAGCCGGGCTCCTGGTTTGCGAACTGGTCGCACGGGAAACCGAGGATGACCAGCCCTTGGTCTTTGTACTTCTGGTAAAGCGCTTCTAAACCGTCGTATTGCGGGGTGAAACCGCACTTGGAGGCTGTGTTGACTATCAGGAGGACGTTGCCGCTGTATTGCGCCATATCCACCTCTACGCCCTTGTTGTTCAGGGCTTTGAAATCAAAAATTGTTGCCATTTATTCTGTTATTTAATGATTAATACGTCTTTTTCTTTTACTCTATCTATCCTCAGGGAATCCTTAGCCAAAAGTCACATTTTCTTTCCCACCATCCGTTGCATCACCACGGCGCAGGAGGCGTCGCCGGTGATGGACATCACGGTGCGACCCATGTCAATGATGCGGTCGATGCCGGCGGCCACGGCCACGCCCTCGACGGGGATGCCGGCAGAGGCGAACACCATCGCCATCAAGGCCAAGCTGCCGCCCGGAATGCCCGGCGTGCCGATGGAGGCCACCGTGGAGGCGAATGCGATGGCCATATACTGGCTCATCGTCAGGTCGATGCCGCAACAGGCGGCCATAAACACGGAAGCTACGCCGAGGTAGATGGCGACACCGTCCATGTTGATAGTCGCGCCCAACGACAGCACAAAGCGACCGATGTCTTTGCTGACCCCCAACTTTTCCGTACACTGCATGGTGTAGGGCAATGTGGCGACCGATGAGTCGCTGGAGAAAGCAAACAGCATGGCAGGCTGCATCCCCTTGAAGAATTTCAGCGGGTTGATTCTGCCCAAAAGGCCGACTGCAGAGGCATAGACCACGCCTGCGTGTACGACGAAGCAGAAGTAAGCCAACGCCAGCAGCACCGCGTAGGAGCCTAACACCGCCGGACCGTTTTCCACCACCACGGGCGTGAGCATGCAGAACACGCCGATGGGTGCCAACGCCATGATGTACTCCAAAATCTTGCCCACCACTTCGTTGAAACTGAGGGTCACTTTCCGCGCCATCTCGCCCTTCTCGCCCACATGCACCATCGCGATGCCGAAAAACAGGGCAATCACGATGACCTGCATCATCGCCATGGAACTCACAGGAGCGAGAATGTTGTTCGGGAACATGTTGACAATCTGGTCCATCACCGACAGATGCGGCGTTTCAACCGCTTCGGCTGCCGTCTCTGTACTGATATGGATTACCGGCAGGATGTCTTTCAGCAGGCTCGGAACGACCAGTCCCAACGTCACCGCGAAGAGGGTCGTCGTCATGAAATAGACCAGCGCACGAAGCCCTAACTTGCCCACCTTCGAGATGTCGTTCATCGACAGAATGCCCGCCATGATGGAGAAGAGCACTAACGGCACCACGATGAATTTCAGCAAATTCAGGAAGATGATGCCGATGGGCTTGATGTATGCGTTGACAAAATCGGCCTGGTTGCGCAGCAAAATGCCGGCAATCACCGCCAGCAGGAGGGCGATGCCGATTTGGGCAGTCAAGGAGGGCTTTTTCATGAGGCAAGATTGTATCTGAGGTTACATGCTCTCCTTCAGAATCTCCGTGATATCTTCGGGTTTCAGGTCCATATAGCCGGCGGGATAGCAGATGGTGCCTTTGGTGATGCCGGGAATCATCTCCTCGGTGGCGCCGAGCTCGCTGATGGTCAACGGCAGACCGATCTCCAGCATCCAGTTCTTCAGGGCTTCGAGGCCGGCTTCGGCAATCTGCTCGTCGGTTTTGCCCTCGCCGCTGACGTTCCACACGTTCTTGGCGAAGCGGACGAACTTGGCCAGACCGGGCTTCATGGCTCGCTTGTAGTAGGCCATCGAAACGGCAGCGAGACAGAATCCGTGCGGGGCGTGCGTCCAGGCACCCACGCTGTGACCGATCATGTGCACCATCCAGTCCTGCGTCTTACCGCACTTGAGCAGCGTGTTGAGCGCCCAGGTGGCCGTCCACATGATGTTGGAGCGGGCTTCGTAGTCCTGAGGATCCTTCACCGCCGCACGCGAGGCGACGATGAGACTGCGCATCAGCCCTTCGGAAAGGTAGTCGCTGGTGTTGTCGTCGAAATCGGAGAAATACTGCTCGAAGATGTGGTTCATGATGTCGTAGATGCCCGCCTTCATCTGGTCGATGGGCACGGTCATCGTGTATTTCGGGTTGAGGATGGAGAACTTCGGCATCAGACGGTCGTCGAACACGTGCCCCACCTTGAATTTGTGCTCCGCGTCGGTGATCACCGAGCCGCCGTTCATCTCGGAGCCGGTGCCCGCCATCGTGAGGATGCAGCCGATGGGCAGGATGCGCTGGTTGGCATCGGGGTGCTTTCCCTGCAGCCAGAATCTGTCCCAATAGTCGCCGTCGTAGAAGACCGATGCGGCCACGCCCTTGGAGTAGTCGCAAACGCTCCCGCCGCCGAGGGAGAGAATCATATCGACGTTGTGTTCACGAGCTATTTTGATGCCCTCGTGCAGCTTCTCCAGCGTGGGGTTGCTCATCACGCCCGGATTCTCCACGATGGTCTTGCCGGCCTCCTTCAGGATGGCCACAACCGCGTCGTAGATGCCGTTTTTCTTCACGCTGCCGCTGCCGTAGTTCAGCAGCACAACGGGACCGTAGTTCTTCAATTCGTCCTTGAGATAGTTCAAAGACGCATCACCAAAATAGAGCTTGGTGGGATTATGGTACGAGAAATTTCCTAACATATTCTTTATTGTTTAACTGAAATCATACTGTCTTGGTGGTGTCTTTCGCCTTCCTCGCGAACTCGAAAAGCGACTGCGGCAAGTGGCAGTAGCCCGTGGGATTCTTGTCGAGGTAATCCTGATGGTACTCCTCGGCGGTGTAGAAACGCTCCAGCGGTTGCTTCTCCACAGCCAACGGCTGGTCATAATGCTGTTGCTCCTCCGCATAGACCTTGTCGATGACGGGAAGATCTTCGGCATCGGTATAGTAAATACCTGTGCGATAACGAGTTCCCTCGTCGTGGCCCTGCTTGTTCAGGCTCACGGGATCGATGGCCTTGAAGTACATCCGCAGCAGGAATTCCAACCCCACCACGTCGGGATTGTATTGCACGTGCACCGTCTCGACATAGCCCGTCTCATCGGTATAAACCTCCTGATAGGTAGGGTTTTCCGTGCGCCCGTTGGCGAATCCCACTTCGGTCGCCACAACGCCCTCGATCTGCTTGAAAAAGTGTTCTGTGCCCCAAAAACAGCCTCCCGCGAGGTAAATCTCTTTGGTTACCGTATTCATCATGTTCCATTATTTTGACCCGCAAAGATAAGATTTTTTTCTCAATCCCCCTATTCCCTTTTGCCTTTTTACTTTTGCCTAAAAAATATTACTTTTGCACTTTCGTTTTCGGACATCAAATTTCACCAATATGAAGAAACTTTTTATCGCAATTGCGTTGCTGACACTGATTTGTGCCTGCAACAAGAAACAGGAGCAGACCGGTGAGAAGGTCATCGGGAAGCCTGAAATCCAGGTCCAGGACGGCCGCTTCACCCCCGAGGTGATGTGGGCGCTCGGCAAAATGACCGACAAGGCCGTCTCCCCCGACGGCAAACAGATCGCCTACATCGTCACCTACTACGACATGGAGCAGAACAAGGGCAATGCCGAAATCTACCTCATGAATTCCGACGGCAGCAACGTGGCGCGTCTTACCACCACCGCCGCCTCCGAGTTCAACCTCGTGTGGGACGATGACGAGACGCTGCTTTTCTGCCGCGACAACCACATCATCTCCATGACCGTGAAGAACGGCCGCGAGAAGGAAATCGCCACCCACGAGCGCGGTTTCGAGGGCTTCAAACTCGCCCCCGACGGCAAGTCCATCGTCTTCATCACCACGAAGCCCGTCGTGCGTCCGAACCATCTGGAGAAGCTCTATGCCGGTCTCGACAAGACCACCGGCCGCATCAACGAGGACCTGATGTACCGTCACTGGGACAACTGGGTGGATGAGTACCCGCAGATCTTCCTCGCGGAGTTCGGTGACAAAGTGGATGTGGAACACGCCATCTGCCTCATCGACAGCACTTTCGAGTGCCCGATGCGTCCGTGGGGCGGCATCGAACAGTACAACTACAGCCCCGACAGCAAGAAAATCGCCTACACCTGCCGCAAGAAAACCGGCTACGACTACGCACACTCCACCAACAGCGACATCTTCCTGTATGACATCGAGAAGAAGACCACGAAGAACCTCAGCGAGGGCATCATGGGCTACGACCAGAACCCCGTGTTCAGCCACAACGGCAAGTACATCGCCTGGGAGAGCATGGAGCGCGACGGCTACGAGAGCGACCTGATCCGCTTGATGGTGATGGACCTCACCACGGGTGAGCGCACCAACATGTCGGAGAACTTCGACTACTACTTCACGGGCATCAGCTGGACAGACGACGACAAGGAGATCCTCGGCGTGGTCTATTACCGCGGCACCGACCAGATTTTCGCCTGCAACCGCGAGACCAAGGAGTTCCGTCAGGTTTCCTACGGCTACCACGACATACACAGCTTCGAACTCGTCAACGGCAAGCTCTACGCCGACCAAGTCTCCATGCAGTATCCTTCCGAAATCTACGTCTATAACCTGACCGACAACAAGTCCGAGGGCAAGAAGATCTCCTCCATCAACGATGACATCCTCTCGCAGGTGCGCATGGGCAAGGTCGAGGAACATTGGATCAAGACCGTCGATGGCAAGGACATGCTCACGTGGCTGATTTACCCCTACAACTACGACAGCACGAAGACCTACCCTGCCCTGCTCTATTGCGAGGGCGGTCCGCAATCCGAAGTGGGCCAGTTCTGGAGCACCCGCTGGAACTTCATGGTGATGAGCGGCGCCGAGTACTTCATCATCGCCCCGAACCGCAGAGGCACCGTGGGCTTCGGTCAGGATTGGACCGAGGAGATCAGCGGCGATTACGGCGGACTCTGTATGCAAGACTACATGCGAGCAGCCGATTTCTTCGCCGACAGCGTGAAACAGATTGACAAAGAGCGTCTTGGCGCGTGCGGTGCCAGCTTCGGCGGCTACAGCGTCTATTGGCTGGCCGGTCACAACCACGACGTGAAGGGCTACAACGAAGGCCGTCGTTTCAAGGCCTTCCTGGCGCACAACGGCATGTTCAACTTCGAGCAACAATACTTGGAGACGGAGGAGATGTGGTTCGATAACTGGGACATCGGCGGTCCGTACTGGGATTGGAACAACCCGCAGGTCAAGAAGAGCTATGCCAACTCCCCGCACCTGTTCGTCGATAAATGGAACACGCCCATTTGCGTGATCCACAGCGAGTTCGACTTCCGCATCGTGGCCTCCGAGGGCATGGCGGCCTACAACGCCGCGCAGATGCGCCACATCCCGAGCCGCTATCTCTACTTCCCCGACGAAACGCACTGGGTGCTGAAACCGCAGAACAGTTTGCTGTGGCACCGCAACTTCATCGATTGGTTCGACACGAATCTGAAATAGATTGCGGAAATAAATGCGGAAATAATGCGAAAACTAACGCCCGTGCATCAAATGGTGCACGGGCGTTTTCTTTTGCCTATTGCCTATTGCCTTTTGCCTATTGCCTATTGCCTAATTTTCCGCCACGTGACCGGCGTTGATCAGCCAGCGGCCGGCTTGGGTGAGGAAGGGCTCGATGAGGTCGTAGGAGATCACGCAGGCGGGCATCCCGGCGGCGTAGCAGGCAATTTCATACTGCTGATAGACGAACTCCACGCCGTCCTCTCGGAAAATGGGCGCATTGACGGGCAGCGGGAAGTAGTCGTTGTTCTCCATCGTGAGCAGGTGGTCCATCTGCTCCTTGTCTGACTCGAAATATTGCGTGAAGATGTTGTCCTTGACCAGATCGGTCAGCTCGTCCATCGACTCCGTGCGGAAGATATTGTAGTCGATGCGGCGGCCGTCGGACTTGCGGAAGGTCTGTCCCTGCATCACGTACCAGCCGTGCGCGCCGCCCGCAAACCCTTCTTGGGTGTACATATAGGTAACGTAACGATCAGTTTCGTGCATCTTGGTGAGCTTGATGTCCTTGTAGCACCCCATTCCGTCCACCGGAGGCATATCGGGGATGACATTCTGCCGGAAATCGGTCAGGATAGCGTTCTTGTAGTGTTCCAGCATCTTGGCCCCGTCTTCCATATTTCCCTCGTAGGTGCCGCCCAACTGCTCCGACATCCATTCGCGGATATTGTTGATTACGAAGAAGTTGCCGGAATCCGGGAAATCGGCATCGATCTTGACCGTGCCTTTGACATGGTTCACCTCCACGGAGTCGGCCAGCGACATCGTGCGCGTCTTGACGTCGGCGGGGGTGATCTGCGACAGCGAGGTGAGGTCGTTCAGCGCCTGCGTGTCGATTTTGGTTCTGCAGCCGGCGAGCGTCAGCGCCAGCACACAAAGGATTCCTACGGTGAAAAGGGTCTTTTTCATGACAGTTTCGGTTTGGTTTTTTACGCGGCAAAAATACGATTTTAATTGATAATTGAGAATGGATAATTGATAATGAGCGGCTCCGATAATTATCCATTATCCATTATCCATTATCCATTAAAAAAGGCCTCCCGATACAGGAAGCCTTCGTAATATGATGTTGTTAGAATTTCGTTGGAAGATAACCTAAAGGCGGACGGATGGCATGGCGAGGACGCGAAATGCGCGAGGCGTTTGCGCGGACGCCATGATATGACGTCCCTACTTGGAACCTTTGTCCTTCTGACCGGCGTGGCCGCGGAAGATGCGGGTCGGGGCGAACTCGCCGAGCTTGTGGCCGACCATGTTCTCGGTGACATAGACGGGGATGAACTTGTTCCCGTTATGCACAGCGATGGTGAGACCCACGAAGTCGGGGGAGATCATGGAAGAGCGGGACCAGGTCTTGATGGTCGATTTCTTCCCGGACTGCTGGGCGGCGATCACGCGTTGTTCCAGTTTGAAGTGTATATACGGTCCTTTTTTTAATGAACGGCTCATAATCGATAGCTTTTAGGTTATTTCTTTCTTCTCTCCACGATGTATTGTGAGGAGTTTTTCTTCGGATGACGGGTCTTGTAGCCCTTAGCAGGCATACCGTTGCGGGAGCGCGGGTGTCCGCCGGATGCACGTCCTTCACCGCCGCCCATCGGGTGGTCAACGGGGTTCATGACGACACCGCGGTTGCGCGGACGGCGACCGAGCCAGCGGCTGCGGCCAGCCTTACCGGACACCTCGAGGCTGTGGTCTCCGTTGGAGACGATGCCGATGGTGGCCTTGCAAGCGCAGAGGATCATGCGGGTCTCACCGGAAGGCAGCTTGATGATGGCGTAGCGGCCATCACGGGACATCAGCTGGGCGTAGGAGCCGGCGCTGCGGGCGATCTTGCCACCCTGTCCCGGGCGCATCTCGATGTTGTGGATAATGGAGCCGAACGGGATCTCGCCGACGGGCAGGCAGTTGCCAAGGTCGGGAGCCACGCCGCTGCCGCTGATGATCTGTTGTCCCACCTTGATGCCGTGAGGCGCCACGATGTAGCGTTTCTCGCCATCGGCGTAGAACAGCAGGGCGATGCGTGCCGAGCGGTTCGGATCGTACTCAATGGTCTTAACGGTGGCCGGAACACCATCCTTGTTTCTCTTGAAATCAATGATGCGATACATCTGCTTGTGACCGCCTCCGCGGTACCGTATCGTCATCTTACCACTGCTGTTGCGTCCGCCCGTGCTGTGGTTCTTCGCCAACAGGCTCTTCTCGGGCTTGTTCGTGGTAATGTCGTCATAAGCGCTAATCACTTTGAAGCGCTGACCCGGCGTTACAGGTTTGTACTTTTTTAATGCCATTTTATCGTTTGATATTGATGTTTCTTTTTAGTTCCAGGTTCCAGGTTCCAGGTTCCAGGTTCCAGGTTCCAGGTTCCAGGTTCCAGGTTCCAGGTTCCAAGTTCCAAGTTCCAGGTTCCAAGTTCCAGGTTCAATCTCACACTTGGAACTTTGAACTTTGAACTTAAATGTTACTGTAGAAATCGATCTTGTCGTCCTTGTCCACGAAGACGTAGGCCTTCTTGAAGTTGTTCTTTTGACCGAGGATAACGCCGGCCTTGGTGTTGCGGGCGGTCGTCTTGCCGCGTTGGATGAGGGTGTTCACGCGCACCACCTTGACATTGTAAACGGACTCGATCTCGCGTTTGATCTCGGGTTTCGTGGCCTCGCGCGTCACCATGAAGCCGTAGCGGTTGTATTTCTCAGCCACGCCGGTCATTTTCTCGCTGATGATGGGTTTTATGATGCAACTCATTGTTCTGACTTTTTAAGGGTGAATGAATTATTCGCCTAACATTTTATCCAACTCCTTGAGGCTGCTTTCGCAGATGATGAGGTTGTTGGCGTTAAGCACGTGATACGTATTGGCCTCGATGGCGCGCATGATGTTGGTGCGCTGGAGGTTGCGGCCGGACAGATAGACGTTGCGGTCGTTGTCCGGGAGAAGCAGCAAGGTCTTCTTGCCCTCGAGGTTGAGGTTCTTGAGCATGGCCTTGTACTCTTTGGTCTTCGGCGCGTTGAAGGTGAAGTCCTCGACGACGGTGATGCAGCCTTCCTGCTGTTTGTAGGTGAAGGCGGAGAAGCGGGCGAGGCGTTTCACTTTCTTGTTGAGCTTGAAGCCGTAGTCGCGCGGATGGGGGCCGAACACGGTGGCGCCGCCGCGGATGGTCGGGCTCTTGATGCTACCGGCACGGGCGCCGCCGGTGCCTTTCTGGCGTTTGAGCTTGCGGGTGCTGCCCGACACGGTGGAGCGTTCCAGCGTGTTGTGGGTGCCCTGGCGTTGGTTGGCCAAATATTGTTTCACGTCCAGCCAGATGGCGTGGTCGTTCGGTTTCACGTTGAAGATTCTGTCGTTCAGGGTGACCGTCTTGGCAGTTTCGCTGCCGTCTATTTTATAAACTCTTAGCTCCATCTCTCTATTTTTATATATGAACCATTGGCTCCCGGAACGGAACCTTTAACTAACACTAAATTCTTCTCCTTGACGATCTTGACGATTTGGAGGTTGATGACTTTCACCTTGGCGTTGCCCATCTGGCCGGCCATGCGCATGCCTTTGAACACGCGTGACGGGTAGGAGGAAGCGCCCATGGAGCCGGGGGCTCTGAGTCGGTTGTGCTGGCCGTGGGTGGCGTCGCCGACACCGCGGAAGCCGTGGCGTTTCACGACACCCTGGAAGCCTTTACCCTTGGAGGTGCCGCTGACATCGACGAACTCGCCTTCCTCGAAGACGGTGACGTCGAGCACGTCGCCCAAAGATTTCTGATGGCCTTCCTCGAAGCGGGTGAACTCACGCAGAATCTTCTTCGGCGTGGTGCCGGCCTTCGTGAAGTGGCCCTTCAGCGACTTGGTCGTGTTTTTCTCTTTCTTCTCGTCGTAAGCCAATTGGATAGCGCTGTAGCCGTCCGTCTCGACGGTTTTGACTTGCGTGACCACGCAAGGACCAGCCTCTATCACCGTGCACGGCACAACCTTGCCGGAGGCATCGTAGATGCTAGTCATCCCAATTTTTTTTCCTATTAATCCTGACATTTTTGGTTAGATTTATAAAATTATTTGTCTTTTACTGCCCGTTTCGACACTTTGTCTCGTCATTCAACACATTGAGATTCAACAAGTTGAACTCCGAAAACCAGTTTTTCTAACGAGCGTGCAAATATACACTTTTTCTTTATACTCAATCACTTGCGAAAAAAAAAGTTTTTACCGCGCGGGAAAGCGGTTTGGAAAGACGCCATCCTTACCCCACTATCCACTCCCCGACGGTCATCGTGTCGCGGTCGAAGGCCACGCCGACTTTGGCCACCGTGCGGCCTTCGGTGCTGTAGGGCAGGGCATAGTTCTGGCTGTTGATCTGGTCGAGGGCCTCCTGTGCAGTGCCGTTCACTTTCAGCTCGAAGACGTAGGTGGTGTCGGGCATCTCCACCACAAAGTCGATCCTGCCGCCCGCGCACTTCACTTGGGTACGGGCATAGACATTCAACATATTGAAGACCAGCCAGAAGGTGTATTCGTAAAAGCCTTCGTAGTTCTTCACGTCTTTCAGCTTGTCTTTGAAACCTTCCACGTAGGGAATGCCGGCGAGGAAGGCTTTCATCTCCTGCATGGCGGAGTTGATGTCGTTCTTTTTCAGGGCACGCCAGAATTTGAGGGCAAAACCATTGGTGGCGCGACGTTCCAGCCCTGTGTAGGCGGGCACCAACCCTGAAATCAATCCCGTGCGCACCTCCTTGTTGGGAATGGCCAGAATATAGGTGTTTGATTCAGGATCGTATCCTTTGATGGTAAGGTATCCGCTCTGATAGAGCAACGGAAGTGCATCCGTCATCGCTTCCGTGGGCTGGTCGAAGTCGGTGGCAGCTGCCTCGATGCAGTCTATGGTGGTGATGTCGGTGCGGAAGTGCTGCATCTGGCGGATGAGGAAGGTCGGGGTGCCGCTGTCGAACCAGTAGTTGGAGACATCCCTTTGGTTAAAACATTTCAGCAGGCTGAACGGATTATATATATCGGGGGAAATCTTGGCGAAGCGGTAGCCGTCGTACTGGAGCTTCAGCTTGGCATGCATTTCATCGTACGAGCACTCGTACTCCCCGGCCAGCATGGCGATGTCGGGAGCCATCTGGGTGTCGAACTCCTCCTCGGTGATGCCACAGACGGCGGCGTACTTGGCGTCCATCGATATGTTGGTGAGGTTGTTGATGGTGGAGAAGATGCTCAGCTGCGAGAACTTGGTGATACCGGTGATGAAGCAGAAGCGGACCATGGCCTCGCACATCTTGAGCCGCTGGAAGAACTCCTGCATCACTTCGCGGACGGCTTCTAACCGTTCAGGGTCGTGAAGCACATCGAGGAGCGGCGCGTCATACTCGTCGATAATGACAACCGCCTGCTTGCCCGTCTGTTGCGTGGAACGTTGAATAAGTCCGGCTAATCGCATTCCTGGCGAGGTTTCCATCGTGTCCTGCCCATAAACTCTCTCCAACGGGGCAATCTGCCTGATCAATTCCGCTCTCACATCCTCTACGGGCAAATGTCTTGCCCCGCTCAGATCGAAATGCAAGACAGGATACTGTTCCCATTCTGTCTCCAACTCCATGATTTTCAACCCCTCGAAGAGTTCCTTCTGCCCCCTGAAATAGGATGCCAGCGTGGTGGTCAGCAGACTCTTGCCGAATCTTCGCGGGCGGCTCAGGAAGACGTATTTCATTCGGGTCATCTCCCAAACGAGGTCGGTTTTGTCGATATAGACATAGTTCCCTTTCCGAATTTCGGAGAAGGTCTGGATGCCAACGGGGTATTTGCGGGCGGTGTTCATGACGGGATATTTTTGCGCGGCAAAGATATGATTTTTTCATCAACACCCCCGCGACTTATCAACAATTCAGGGCTTACGCATTAACTTTTTTTTATTTGGGCACCCCGGCGCAGCTAAGGGGACGACACATGTGTAGAGACGCAAAATTTTGCGTCTCTACAACACGGTCTAACTCCGGTGTAACTCCGGTGTAACTCCGGTGTAGGTCCGGTGTGGGACCACCCCGCCCTATGGGCGCCCCCTACGAGGAGGGTTTTTATCAACAGCCCGCTGTTTACAACCGCCTGATACACGCGGGGTTGCGGTTTTATCAACAGTGTGAACCGCAACCGAAAGCCCTGATACATTGATTTTTCCGTGTTTTGCAAGGGATTTATTGCCTAATTTTGCCGTTTGAAACGGAAGAGTGTAGAATCGCCGAAGACCGGCTGGAAGCGGCTGATTCTGACAGATTTGAAACGAAAGACGAATGTAATTTTAAAAATCAATATTATGAAGAAACATCTATTCTTTTTCCTCATGCTCGCGCTGATCGGCCTGCCGGGAGCGCTCAGAGCAGAACAAGTCACCATCGGTGACGAAAGCTCAACGAGCAGTTCGTATTTAATGCCTGTCAACATGAATTTCAACTATTCGATGACACAGCAGATTTACACTGCCGATGAGATCAACATGCCGCAGGGAGGCACCATCACCTCCATCAGCCTCGAATACGTATATTCCGGATCATTCTCCTTGAGTGGTGTCCAGGTCTATATGAAGAACATCAGTAAAAGCGGTTTCGAGAACAACAACGATTGGGTAGAGGTGAGTGAGACCGACAAGGTGTGGCAGGGCACTTTCGCTGCCTCGGGTGCCGGCTGGGTGACCCTCAACCTGAACAGCGTCTTCCATTATGACGGTACCAGCAACCTTTTGGTCTGCTTCTACAAACCTACCACAGGGTATCCAGGCACCGTTTACAAATTCCGGACCACTTCCACTTCGACCGACTATCCGGGCCAGTATCTCGCCTTGACATGCAATCACGACAACTATATTCCAGATCTGAACGATATTTACTCTTATTCCGGAGCCAAGGGTCTTCAGACTGTCCGCAACAACATCCGGTTGAACATCAACCCCGACATCACCGAGGTCTATATCAACGATTTCACCATTCCGGCCTGGGAAGAAAATCCCGATTACGACTGGAGCGTGCCCAGTGGTGTGAACTATTATATCAATGCTCACAGCATTTGGAAGGACGAAACTCTCGGAAGTACCCTCTACCCTGGTAATATCTTCAACCAGGAAGGCCACGATTATGTCGCGACATTCTACTTCTCATGTATCTTCGGCTACCATTTCTCCGACAATGCGACCGTGTATCTGAACGGCGACCCTCTTCTGATTGACGAATGGGGTACCGACGAAACCGGCCACTTCGCCCGGACCATACCCTTCCATGTGCACCCGGGGTACACCGTGAACGACGGCTCTGCCACCAGTGAATTTATTCCGGTCTCTGGCTACTGGGCCGACACCTACTTGAAGACTGAATTCGTGATGCCCTCCTCCTCACTCGCTGACCTCAGCAACACTAATATCACAGGGATGACCTTCTATTCCACCTCCGATTACCAAAATGTCAGTTGGTCGGGAGCTCACTTCTTAGTCTTTATGAAAGAGGTGGGGAACACGACAATCGATAGTTACACCGGCTATTCCGATGCCACGGTGGTCTATGAAGGCGACCTGAGCATTGTCGATGGCCTCATGAATATCCCGTTCACCACCCCATACGCTTATAACGGTGGCAACCTGCTCATCGGAGTCTATAACACAGCGACAGGTAATTACAATAGTTGTTCATGGGTCGGGGTGTATGCCGAAGGTGCCTCAATAAACGGATACAGTTACAATTCGCTTGACAATGTTTCCGCTAACCAGATGGATTTCCTGCCCAAGACCACTTTCTCTTACGAGATCAGCCATATTGACTTCGAGAATAAAGACATCAGCGATTACGACTTCGCCAATGATGCCACCTACCCGTGGATCAGGGTGGATGCCGCCAACGGCTGCGACAACGGCAGTGCTTACTGCATGAGGAGCGGCAACGCCGGGGTGGCCTATTCCTCTTCCACCATCCAGATCACACACAACTTCCCCTCTGGCGGCAGCATCTCCTTTGACGCCAAGTGCATGGGAGAGGGAACCAGCACCTTCTGGGACCACTGCGACTTCCTTATCGACGGAGCGCAGATCTTCACTCACGGTGCCGACATCAGCGACTGGCAAAACTACATGATCACAGTGACTCCCGGATCCCACACGTTCACTTGGACATACACCAAAGACGGCAGTGTGAACCCGACAGGCGACGGTTTCTTTGTCGATAACATCGAGTTCAACTATCAGTTACCGTGCGTGGCACCCAACAACCTCATCGTGGAACAGACCGACAACACCCACTTCACCGTGAGTTGGGATCCCGTCACCGGTGCCCCCGGGTATGATGTCGAAATTGCCGGCATGACAATTCCATTCACCGTCACGGAAACGTACACCACCGTTGAGAGTTCGTTCCCAGAGAACGTTTCCCAAATGGTCAGAGTGCGCACACACTGCAACGGCTCTAACGTGAGCGATTGGGCTGAGACCACTTTCACACCCATGATCATTCACTCTACCGCCAACTGGTATGGCTTCGCATTGGAATTGGCCGACGACCAACCTTGGCAAAACCATTTTGTACACTTCACTATGCAGGATCCCGCCACGGTGACCCAAGCCTCCAGCGACCTTGGCCACTATTACACTTTTGGCGCCGCATACGCCAACGGTTATGTATGGTGTCTCAACGGTGATGGAGACTTGGTCAGGGCAACCTTGGATAACACCAACCATATCATTTCGGGGTTTGAGACCATTGTATCAGGCATGGAAAATAACTGCATGTCCATGTCCTATAATCCAAACAACGGCTTAATATATTACATCAACACTTCTCTTCAACTATTGTCATTCAGTCCTGACGATCCGGAAAACACGTTGACAACAGTTGGCTCTTTTAGTTACCTCGATATAACTTCACTTGCCATCAACCAGGCTGGAGAAGCATACTGCGTCGATAACAATGGTTTTCTGTATCAGTTGAACCTGAATAATGCCTCCGTCACATCGGTGGGGAACACAGGACTTGGTTCGGTTTATGTTCAATCTCTTGCCTTTGATTTAGAAACGAACGAATTGTTCTGGTCTGAGAGACATGACAACAGTGTGGGATTTTACAAAGTGGATCCCGCGACAGCCAAAGTCGCTTTCCTCGGTCAGATTGGCGGCGGCGACGGCTGCCAGCTCGTCGGCCTGTTCATGGGCGGCGACGCGACACCGATTTGTCCCGCTCCCACGAACCTCTACGTCGATGGTCTTACGAGCGACAACGCCATCCTGCATTGGACGGAGAACGGCAGCGCGACCGCCTGGTCGGTCAGGATCGCCACGACATCGGACTTAAGCGATGATATTTTCTATGACGCCACCGCTCAGAGCTACGACTTCTCCCACTCTCTTACCCCCGGCACCACCTACTACGTAGAGGTGCAGTCCAGCTGCGAAGGCGGTTGGTCGAGTGTATTCTCCAGTGTGTTGACCTTCACCACTCCGAGCGGAACAACCGAACCCCTCGTGGAGATTGGCTCTTGCAGCACAGGCAGCTCATACCTGCCGAGCTACTCTTACTACAACTATTCCCTGACGCAACAGATTTACACTGCCGCAGAGGTCGGACAGGCGGGCGACATCTCTTCCGTCTCTTTCTTCAACAACGGGAGCACGAAGACCCGCATCTACGATGTCTATCTCGTCCACACCGACAAGTCCGCCTTCTCGGGCAGCACCGACTGGGTGCCCGTGACGGCCGCTGACCGGGTGTTCAGCGGCGCCGTGAATATGGAGGCTGGGGGCTGGACCACCCTCGAGTTCGACAACATGTTCCACTACAACGGCACACAGAACCTCCTGCTTGTGGTAGATGACAATACCGAAAGTTATTCTTCCGGTATGAGCTGCTTTGCATTCGATGCCGAAAGCCAAGCCCTGCGAATCTTCAGTGACGGCATAGATTATGATCCATACGACCCGAGTACATATACCGGTACCTTGATGAATGTCAAGAACTGCGTACAGTTCACTTTCGGACCGATTCTGTGTCATAAACCCACCAACCTCACCGTCTCCAATATCGGCAAAACTTCCGCCACGCTGAACTGGACAGAGAACGGCACAGCCACCGAATGGCAGGTTTGTGTCAACGGCGACGAAGCCGGCGCCATAACGGTGACCACGACCCCCTACACGCTCACGGGTCTCACGGCCGAAACCGAATACACCGTGAAGGTTCGGGCCAACTGCGGGGGCAGCGACGGGGTGAGCGCATGGAGTGCGATAAAGACTTTCACCACGCTTCCGTCGTGCTTTGCTCCCACCAACCTTACCGTCTCCAATGTCACGCAGAATACCGCCATCCTGGAGTGGACGGAGAACGACGAGGCCACCGAATGGGAGATTTGTGTGAATGGCGACGAGGCCAACCCCATCACCGTGACCACGAACCCCTACACGCTTACGGGTCTCACGCCGAACATGACTCACACGGTGAAGGTGCGCGCCAACTGTGGCGGAAGCTACGGCGTGAGCGCTTGGACCGGATCGCAGACATTCACCACCATTTCCGATTATGTGGTGCAATCCACGGGCAACTGGTACGGGTACGTTTACAATGGTGGAGGAGCCTGGAACAACAAGTTTGTCAACTTTTCCATGTCGAATCCCTCCGCGGTAGCAGAAGCCACGGTTAGTGAGTTTCCCTCAACTTGGTCCGCCGCATACGCCAAGGGCTATGTGTGGTTTATCACCGAAGGAGGAGACTTATGCCGGGCCACTTTGAACAACAGCAGTAAAACCATATCCGCATACGAAACCATCATACCCGGATTTGAGGGTAGCTATGCGAGACCCATGGCGTATAACCCTGCAAATGAAAAAATGTATTATATGGTCAAACCTGCAGACGACGCTCCCACGAGGCAGTTGAAATGCTTCGACCCCTCGAATCCGAATCTTGTCACCGAAGTTGGAACAATCGGTTTTGTAGCCCAAGTCATCGCCATCGACGGTACCGGCCAGGCATACTGTATCGAATATACCACAGGAGACCTCTATCGTGTAAACCTGACGGATGCTTCCCACGAACTGATAGGCAGTACGGGCGTTTCTGTGAGTTATCCGCAGAGCATGGCCTTCGATAATAATACCGGCGAACTTTTCTGGGCACAGTACTTCTCTCCCTCTGACAATGGCCTTTATGTGGTGAACCCCTTCGATGCCTCCACGGATCTTATCGGCCATCTCGGCAACTTCGACGACGTTAGGCTCACCGGCCTTTTCATGGGCGATGACTTCGTGATCACCTGCCCTGCGCCGTCAGACCTCTCCGTCTCCAATGTCGGCCCCCACACTGCCGATTTTAGCTGGACCGGTTCCGCAGGCAGCGACCAATGGGAGTGTCAATACAGCACCTCCGCCGACTTCTCCTCCAGTGCCCTCTCCGTTACCGTAAACGAACCCTCTGCTCAACTCACAGGTCTCACTCCCGAGACCACCTACTATGTCCGTGTGCGCACTCTCTGCGGCACGATGGGCAACAGCTATTGGTCGAACACCGAGAGCTTCACCACCGAGGAAGCGTGTCCAGTGCCCTCCGACCTCTCCGCCTCCAATATCACCGCCAACAGTGCCGATGTGAGCTGGACAGGCTTCGGCGAAAGCTATGATTTGCGATACGTTCCAGGAAATCAACTGCGATACGACAATGGCATTTATGAAAATAGTTGGGGCTATGGTTCCGGCGCTACTGTCACATGGGCGACAATGTACCCCGCCTCCATGCTGGGCAGCAATAGCACGCTGACTGATGTCAGTATCTATGAAGACGCTGGATATAACACGGAGAACATCACCATTGAGATTTACTCCGGTGGTGATGACGCTCCCGGCACTTTACTTTACTCTGAAGTCGTCACTCCGCAGGGAAGCACTGGTTTCCACGAGATTACCTTGTCCTCGCCGGTGACTTTTGATCCATCCCAAAACTTATGGATATCCTTGACGGAATATGGCACATACGTTATTTGCTCCTGTGACACTAATGAAAGTGAACTCAACTGCAGATGGATTAATGATGGAGGAACTTGGCAGGATGTCTCCGCCATGACTGGAGATTACACAATATGCTGGATGATCCGTGCCACTATTGACAACGGAGATGCCTGGACCACACTTTCCGGCATCACTTCGCCTGCCCACGTAAGTGGTCTGGATCCCGAGACCACTTACATGGTGCAGGTGCAGAGCGACTGCGGTGTTGACGGTACGAGCGGCTGGAGCAACTCGGCATTCTTCACCACCACGGAGCCGTGTCCTGCGCCCTACGACCTCGCCGCCTCCGACATTACAGGAAGCAGTGCCAATCTTTCCTGGACGGGCTTTGGGGAGACATACACGGTGAGGTACAGACAGCGTTCTGTCTTTTTTTCCGACGATTTTGAGAACGGTCTCGGCCAATGGACCCAGATCGATGCCGACGGCGACGGATACATCTGGCGGCTCGGCAGCGACTTGATGGGCACGAGCTTTTCCGCTCACGGTGGAACGGACATCGTCACTTCCCAAAGTTATGATAACTATTCTGGTGCGCTTTACCCCGACAATTACTTGGTAACCCCTCAAATCACCTTGGGCGGCACAGTTGAGTTCTGGGCAAAGGCGCAAGACCCAAGTTATCCGTCTGAGCATTTCGGCATTGCCGTCTCGACCACGGGCAACACCGACCCCTCCGATTTCCAAACTGTACCCGGTGCCGAATGGACGCTGACCTCAGGCGATTGGCAGCAATTCGTCGTTGACCTGAGTGCCTACGCAGGCCAGCAGGGCTACGTGGCCCTCCGCCACCACGACTGTACCGATATGTACTATCTTGATATAGACGATTTCATTATTTACGATCCTACCGTGCCTTGGACGACTGTCACCTCCAATAGCAGCTCTTTCACCCTCAACGGTTTGGATTCCGAGACCTCTTACGAGTTCCAGGTGCAGAGCGATTGCGGCAGCGACGGCATGAGTGGCTGGAGCAACACGGGATCTTTCACCACCACGACTGCATCGGCCTGTCCTGCCCCCACGAACCTCACTGTCGTCAACATCGGTTCCAACGGTGCCGGCGTGAGCTGGAATCAGCCCGATGGCGGCGACCATTGGATTGTCCAATACAGTACGAACCCCGATTTCTCCAACTCCTCCGAAGATCCCGTCGTCTCCACATCTTGGTATATATATGGCCTCACCCCCAGCACCACTTACTATGTGCGGGTCTCCAACGACTGCGGCTCTGACGGCATCAGTGCCTGGAGCAACGCCGAGACCTTCACCACCACGGAATCGCCCTGCATTGCGCCCACCAATCTCACCGTCTCCAGCATCAGCTACAATGGTGCTGAATTGACTTGGGACCAGCCCGGTGGCGGCTTCGATTGGCTGATTGAGTATAGCACGACCCCGGACTTCTCCTCTTCTACCTTCGTAAACTCGTTTGACACCTATTGGTCGTTGACCGAACTCAACCCCATCACCACCTACTACGTACGGGTTGCCAATGACTGCGGTACCTTGGGCGCCAGCGAATGGGTGACGACGAGTTTCACCACCACAGGAGGCGTCATCGTCATTCCTGACATCATCGACTTCGAGACGCAGGACATCAGCGACTACGACTTCGTCAATGACGGCACCTACCCGTGGATTAGAGTGAATGCCGCCAACGGCTGCGACAACGGCAGCGCCTACTGTATGAGGAGCGGCAATGCCGGCGTGCCCAGCTCAACTTCCACGATTGAGATCACCCACAACTATTCCGCAGATGGTTACATCACCTTCGATGCCAAGTGCATGGGCGAAGGGGTCGAATATGATGTCTGCGAGTTTCTCATTGACGGGGTACAACAGTTCTCCCGCGGTGAGGATATAGTTGGCTGGCAACCCTACGCCTTCCCGGTCACTGCCGGAAACCACACGTTCACTTGGAAATACACCAAAGACAGCAGTGTGGACCCGACAGGTGACGGCTTCTTCGTGGACAACATCGAGTTCGGTACAGGCGAGCTGTGTATCACCCCCTCCAATCTTGCTGCAACCTCTGCTATTGATGGCAGTGCCACTGTTAGCTGGGACGGCTACAGCTCAAGCTATACCCTACGCTATAGACCTGAAGGCGGCGCGTGGACTACGGTACCGGGAATCACCGGTCTGACTTGCACCATCACTGGACTTCCTATTGGAAACTACGAGGTTGTGTTAACCCCGGATTGCGACCCGACGAGCTTCATTTCGGGCACTTTTTCCATCATGGATGTACTTTCCACCGCCAATTGGTACGGTTACGGTGACTATTCTGATGCAAGCTGGCATTCTAAATTCATCACCTTCTCCATGCAGAATCCTGCCACGGTGGCGGAAGCCAACCCCAGCTACTTTCCAAGCCTCTACGCCGCCGCTTACGCAAACGGATACGTATGTTTCATCACCGAATCCGGGGATTTGTGCCGGGCCACTCTTGACAACAACAGCAGAACCATCAGTAGTTACGAGACCGTGGTATCGGAGTTCGTGACGACAGACTACGCTCTCGCCATGTCTTACAATCCCGTTGACGGCCAGTTCTACTATATCAATGGAACTGGAGATAATCCAAGAAGACTTATGCGTTTCGACCTTGCAAATCCTTCAGTGGTTACAGAAATCGGGACAATGTCCGTGGTTGCGCAAACCATGGCCATCAACAATGCCGGTGAGGGATATTGCATAGAGAGGAACACGGGTAATCTTTACCGATTGAATCTGGCTGATGCCTCCACCATCCTCGTGGGTAGTACTGGTCATAATTCCTATTACGTACAGGGTTTGGCCTTTGACCTTCAGACCGGCGAGTTGTTCTGGGCGCAGTATTACAGTGACTCGGACAACGCCCTTTACAAAGTGGATCCCACTACTGCGCAGACCCATCTGTTGGGTCATATCGGCAACAGCAGCTATGTTGAACTCACCGGCCTGTTTGTGGTGAACGACGCGACACCGACTTGTCCCGCTCCCACGAACCTCTACGTCGATGGCCTTACGAGCGACAACGCCATCCTGCACTGGACGGAGAACGGCAGCGCGACTTCCTGGTCGGTTGGAATTGCCACCACACTGGAGGGCTTAAGTAGCGCTGATTACCACAATGCCACCACCCAGAGCTACGACTTCTCCCACACCCTTGTTCCTGGCACCACTTACTACGCGGCGGTGCAATCCAACTGCGGCGGTGGTCTGCATAGCATATTATCTATGGTGACCTTCACCACTCCGAGCGGTTCCGAGCCCGACCCCCTCGTGGAGATTGGCAGCGGCAACGGCGCGTATGAATTCCTCCCGACGTACATTTTCTATAGCTACACGCTGTCGCAACAAATTTACACGGCAGCAGAAATCGGCCAGGCAGGTGACATCTACAGTGTGGCGTTCTACAATTTCAGTTCCGATGCGACCCGCGCCATCGATGTTTACATGGTGCATACCGACAAGTCCGCCTTCAGCGGTGGTTATGACTGGACAGCTGTCACATCCGCCGACCTTGTGTTCAGCGGAAATGTCGATTTCTTGTCCAACGAATGGAGTGTGTTAGAGTTTTCCACGCCGTTCCACTACAACGGCACCGACAACTTGTTGTTGGTGGTGGACGACAACACAGGCGACTATGAAAACAGCCGTTATTTCAAGAGCTTTGATGCCGCAGGACAGGCTATGCGCATCTACAGCGACTTCACGAACTTTGACCCCAGCAATCCGAGTGGATATGCCGGCACCGTGGTGAATGCGAAGAACCAGATCCAATTGGGCTTCGCGCCGATTCTGTGCCACAAGCCTTCTGAGCTCGCCGTCTCCAATATCACACAGACTTCCGCCACCCTGAACTGGACGGAGAACGACGCAGCCACTGAATGGCAGATTTGCGTCAACGGAGACGAGACCAATGCCATTCCGGCGACCACGAATCCCTACACGCTTACGGGTCTCACGCCCAACACGACCTACACCGTGAAGGTGCGCGCCAACTGCGGCGGGAGCAACGGAGTAAGCCTGTGGTGCAAGGAAACAACCTTCACCACCATTTCCGACTATGAGATCCAATCCACCGGCAACTGGTACGCTTTCGCCTATAATTCTGGAGCTTCCCCCGCGTATCTGAAAAAATACGTCAGTTTCTCTATGGGGAATCCCTCGGTGGTGACTGGGGCCTCCACTTATTCGATTAATGATGGAGTGCTCTCAGCCGCTTGTGTGAATGGTTATGTGTGGTTCACCACCTATAACAATTCTAAAAAACTGTACCGAGCTCCCCTTGACAATGTCCACAAGACCTTGGGGGCATACGAGACTTTAGATCCCAATTTCATCGAGAGCGAATATGGCTTTGTCTACTGTATGTCGTACAATCCTGTCGATCAATACATTTACTATGTGGTTCGGGACAACAGCATCAGCTATCTGAAAAAATTCAATCCGGAAGATCCTGTCAGCATCTCGATTGGAACGTTCCCGATGTATTACCCTGTAGCTTTTGCCGTCAACAGTTCTGGCGTAGGCTATTGTGTTGACGAAAACAGTAATTTCTATCAAGTGAATCTGAATGATGCCACCGCCACCCTCATTGCCAACACGGGACTTACCATCGATGGCTATCGGCAAAGCATGGTTTTTGACCTACAGACCGACGAACTGTTCTGGTCGCAATGCGGTGGGGTTGGCGACATCGGCTTGTATCGTGTGAATCCCGCGACCGCCGATCTTAATTACCTCGGCCAAATCGGCGATGGAGTCACGCAGTTCTTGGGCCTGTTCCAGGGAACCGATGCGGCGACATGTCCCGCGCCGACGAATCTGACCGTCTCCAATATCGAAGCCCATTTTGCTGAGTTGACTTGGACGGAGAACGGCGATGCCACCTCTTGGGATTATCAGATTGACACCGACCCAGGATTCCCCAACGGCTTCGCAAACCAGTATAATGTGACGGACAATCCTATCCTGCTGGGCAGCCTCACGCCTGAGACCACCTACTATGTGCGTGTGCGTTCCTACTGCGGTGGCGAGGCGGGAGATAGCTATTGGTCTGCTCCCGTGATCTTCACCACGCCAGAGGCCTGTCCCACGCCCACGAATGTGGCGGTTGAGAGCCAGAATACCATTGCCATCATCAGCTGGACCGAGAATGGCGAGGCCACCGAATGGCAGATCTGTATCAATGATGACGAGACCAACGCCATCACGGTGACCACGAATCCCTACACGCTGACGGGTCTCACGCTCGGAACCGACTACACGGTGAAAGTGCGGGCCAACTGCGGCGGCAGCGACGGCGACAGCTATTGGAGCAGCACTATCGGCTTCTCCACCTACTCCTGCGAGGCGCCCACGGTCCTGACCGCAGATGCGATCCCGAACAGTGCCTATCTTAGTTGGGACGGCCATAGCGACAGCTACGAGCTGCTTTACAGACTCGTCGGTGAAACCACGTGGATAAGTATGGATAACATTCATACCAACGGCTACACCCTCCACGGCCTCACACCCGGTGAATACGAAGCACAGGTGTCCTCTTTATGCGATCCAAGTACCTGGGTCAGCACCACGTTTACCATCATCGAAGTGCAATCCACCGCCAACTGGTATGGCTTCAGCACTTCAGACATGGATGACGTCAATGCGTATAAGTTCATCAGCTTCACGATGGATAATCCCGGGACGGTGACTGCCGCTACGGGAACCCTCGCCTCGGGTTTCGGTCGCGGCAGCGCATACGCCAACGGCTATTTGTGGAACCTCACCAATGATGGCGATTTGACCAAGGCGACAGTGGATAATGAGAACAAAGTCATTTCTGCGTTTGAGACAGTAGTATCCGAATTAGAGACATCTGGTAGTCCCCTTTCTATGTCATACAACAGCGTTGATGGCAGGATGTATTATATCATTTGGAATAACGAATCATTGAAGAGCTTCGACCCCGCACAGCCAGACAATGTTACAACAGTGGGCGAGTTAGGCTTCGAGCCTGTCACTATTGCCATTAACAATCTTGGGGAGGCCTACTGCATTGCAAAGGGGTCAGGAGACCTCTACCAGGTGAACCTGAACAATGCTTCCGTCACTTTGGTCGGAAACACCGGACATCTTACTAATTACGCGCAATCCATGGCCTTTGACTACCAGACGGGCGAGTTGTTCTGGGCGCAACATTATTCATTCGGTTACGACAACTACGGTTTGTACAAGGTGAATCCTGCCACAGCCGAGACCTATTACCTTGGCAGAATCGGTGGTGGAAACGTTGAACTCACCAGCCTGTTCATGGTGAACGACGAGACGCCGTGTCCCGCCCCGACGGATCTGGCGGTCGAAACCGTCGGCATAGGTGATGCTGTGCTGAGCTGGACCTCCGGCGAGAGCTACAACCTGCGCTTCCGTGAGGAAGAGGGCGAATGGACGTATGTCGAGGGAGTTTCCTCGCCTTATTACATCACCGGCCTGAGTGCCAACACGGATTACGAGGCGCAGGCGCAGTTCGATTGCGGCAGCAGCGGCCTGAGTGCTTGGGGCAACCTCGTGAGCTTCACCACGCTGCCCTGCCCCGCCCCGACGGATCTGACCGTCAGCAATATAACCCTGACTTCCGCCTTGTTGGATTGGAACCAGAGTGGCGGCGGCTACGAGTGGGATGTCGAGTTCAGCACATCTCCCGACTTCACCCCGTCCACCATCGAATGGGTCATCTCCAGTTCCTATCCGATGGCCGACCTTACCCCCGGAACCACCTATTATGTGCGCGTGCAGTCCATCTGTCCTATGAGCATCCCGGGCGGCTGGAGCGACGTCGTGACCTTCACCACCGAGGAGTGTCCCGCCCCGACGAATGTGACCGTCAGCAATGTGACTGGAACTTCAGCCGAAATCAGCTGGACTTCGGTTGGCGCCGACTATGAGTGGGACATCGAGTACAGCACCGATCCCAGCTTCGCCACTTTCGACATCGAATGGGCCATCTCCACTAACTGGACATTGAGCGGTCTTGATCCCGGAACCACTTACTATGTGCGCGTCAAGTCCACCTGTTACGACCACATCGACGGCGGCACGAGTCCCGCGGTGAGTTTCACCACGGAGACACCCTTCTGTCCTGCCCCGACGAGCCTTGCTGTCAGCAACGTGACCAACCATACGGCTGAACTGAGCTGGACGGAGAACGGCAGTGCGGTGATCTGGTATGTGATGGTGAACGGCGACGAGGCCCATGCCATGGAGATCACGGACAATCCCTTCACGATGTACGGTCTCACGCCCGAGACGGCATACACTGTGGCGGTGCGTTCCGACTGCGGCGACGGTATGTACAGCGATTGGAGCAACACCGTGAGCTTCACCACTGCGGAGCCTTGTTCCGCACCGACCGACCTGACGGCGATTTCCGTGGGTGCCACGAGTGCCACGATAGGCTGGACCTCGGGAGGCAACTACCTGTTGCGCTACCGCGCCTCCAGCGGCAGCTGGGTGGAAGTCGGCGAAGAGGCGGTTCCCTCGCCTTACACGATTCCCGGCCTGCAGACCAACACGACCTACGAGGTGCAGGCGATGGCCGACTGCGGCACCGACGGCATGAGCACCTGGGGCACTTCGGTGAGCTTCACCACGGAGTCTTGCGGTGTGCCTACCGACCTGGAGGTGGTGGCTGTCACAGCCAACAGCATCACGATAAGCTGGGCTTCCGGCCTGCCCTACAACGTGCGTTACAGAAGAATGGACGGAACGGATATTTGGCACAACACGACCAATAAGATACCGCCTTACACGATTACCGGACTGCTGCCTGACAACGAGTACAGGGTGCAGGTTCAGGATGTTTGTGCCACGGGAGGCAATTCCTCTACCTACAGCACAGCCGTGGTGGTTACCACGCTGGCTTGTGTCACGCCCGACGATGTGACGATCTCCGATATCACCTCCGACGGGGCGACGGTGTCCTGGACCACCGGCAACTCCTGCAACCTGCGCTACCGCGAGGCCGGCGGCGAATGGACGGAGGTGACGGGCGTCACTTCGCCCTACGCGCTGACGGGTCTGCATCCCAACGGTGCCTACGAGTTGATGGCACAAAATGACTGCGGCACCGACGGCCTGAGCGGCTGGAGCGATGTTGAAGCCTTCACGACCGCACCGTGCGACCCGCAGGCAGTGCCGTACGCTTACGACTTTGAGACGCAGGATCCGTACTACTGCTGGCGTCCGGTTGCCGGCAATGTGGTGCGTAACCATGTCTCCGCATCGACCTACAACCACACCACTGGCGGTGAATATGCGTTGGCCTTCTTCGAGAGTGCCTCCGACTTGGTCGCCCTGCCACAGTTCGCACAGGAAACTAACGGTCTGCAAGTGATGTTCTGGCTGCGTCCGCAGAACAACGTCTTCAGCGGTCACGGCACCTTCGAGGTGGGTTACCTCACCGACGTTGCCGATGCCACGACCTTCACGGCCGTCAGCACCTACAGCTACGACGATTGGGCTTCCAACGGATATGTCCGGAAGATTGTGACCTTCCCCGGCGCCCCCGCCGGCTCGACCATCGCCTTCAGACACAACTCCCCGACGGCGAACGGAATCTGGTATGTGGACGACATCCTTGTGTCGGCCGTCTGCCCGATGCCCGAGAACATCATCGTGACCAATGTCACCAACAGCAGCGCGACGGTCACCTGGACCGACAACGGCGCGGCTTCCTGGGATGTCTCCCTGGTTGATCTGGATGCTTACGCCTACAACACCACCACCAACCAGTACACGCTCACGGGCCTGAACGCCGGCGCGACCTACAACATCAAGGTGCGCTCCAACTGCGGCGACGGCGTTGTCAGCGACTGGAGCGAGAAAGTCTATTTCACCATGAGCACCAATGTGGTGCCCTCCTACGCCACCATCACGGGTGAGAGCTCCGTGTGCCAGTCGCACGTGACGCTCCTGACGGCCCACACCGATGTGCCGGCCACCTACCTGTGGAGCATCGGCGCGACGACCCAGCAGATCACGGCAGGTCCCGGCACCTACTGGGTGAAGGTGACCTCCAGCACTGGCGACCAGCTCGTCTCCGAGACCTTCACCGTAGCCGAGAAGCCCAACTTCGCAGTGACGGAGAGCCGCTCCATCTGTCCGGACGAGATGCCTTACACGTGGAATGGCTTCACTTTCACGTTGCCTGGCTCACAGGCTGTCACGCTGACCGCCTCCAACGGTTGCGACTCCGTCGTGACCATGATTCTGTCGTTGAACCCGACCTACAACACGCCGGTGAGCGCGACCATCTGCCAGGGCGGCAGCTACGACTTCTTCGGAGAGACGCTGACCGTCGCCAACACCTACACGCACACGTTGCAGAGCCAGGCTGGTTGCGACAGTGTCATCACCCTCACTCTGACGGTCAATCCGACCTACGCGGTGACCGACGAGGCGACGATTTGTCCTTCCCAGCTGCCTTACGAGTGGAACGGCGTGACCTTCAACGCTGCTGACACGAAGACCGCCACGCTGCAGACGGCCAATGGCTGCGACAGTGTGGTGACGATGACCCTGCATGTCAATCCCGAGTACACCACGCCGGTGAGCGCGACCATCTGTCAGGGCGAGAGCTACGACTTCTTCGGAGAGACGCTGACCGCCGCCAACACCTACACGCACACGCTGCACACCGTCAACGGCTGCGACAGCGTGATCGTGCTCACGCTGACGGTCAACCCGACCTTCGCGATGACCGACGAGGCGACGATTTGTCCCTCCCAGTTGCCTTACGAGTGGAACGGCGTGACCTTCAACAGTGCTGACACGAAGACCGCCACGCTGCAGACGGTCAACGGCTGCGACAGTGTGGTGACGATGACCCTGCATGTCAATCCCGAGTACACCACGCCGGTGAGTGCGACCATCTGTCAGGGCGAGAGCTACGACTTCTTCGGACAGACGCTGACCGCCGCCAACACCTACACGCACACGCTGCACACCGTCAACGGTTGCGACAGCGTGATTGTGCTCACGCTGACGGTGAATCCGAGCTACGCAGTATCGGAGCAGCGCACGGTGTGTCCTGCCGCCATGCCCTACCACTGGAACGAAGTCACCTTCACTGCCCCCGGCACGAAGTTCGTCACATTGCAGACGGTTGCTGGCTGCGACAGTGTGGTGACGATGACGTTGGCGGTGGCCGATGCTTTCGAAATGATGGAGACCCGCGAGGTATGTGTCAACGAACTGCCCTACGTTTGGAATGGGAAGACCTTCTACAGCGCCGGCACGAAGTACGCCACGCTGACCGCCTCCAACGGCTGCGACTCCGTCGTGACGATGGTGTTGGTGGTGAACACGCCGGTAAATGAAACCTTCACCGTGTCGGCCTGTGGCAACTACACGTGGATTGACGGAGTCACCTACACAACTTCCGGCAACCACACCTACAGCCACGAGGATGCCCACGGCTGCACGCAAGTGGATACGCTGCACCTGACCATTTACAATCCGGTGCATACCGCCATCACGGTGGAAGCATGCGGTTCCTACACTTGGACGGAGGGCGACGGACAGACCTACACGACTTCCGGCGACCGTACCTACAGTCACGAGGATGCACACGGCTGCACGCAGGTCGATACGTTGCACCTGACCATTAACAACCCGGTGCATCAGGTCTACACGGTCGAAACGTGCGGTTCCTACACCTGGACGGAGGGCGACGGTCAGATCTACACGACTTCCGGCGACCGCATCTACAGTCACGAGGACTCCCACGGATGTACGCAAGTCGATACGCTGCACCTGACCATTTACAACCCGGTGCATACGGCAGTCACTGTGGAAGCTTGCGGTTCCTACACCTGGACGGAGGGCGACGGTCAGACCTACACCACTTCCGGCGACCGCACCTACAGTCACGAGGATACGCACGGTTGCACGCAAGTGGATACGCTGCACCTGACCATCCACAACCCGGTGCATACGGCAGTCACTGTGGAGGCTTGCGGTTCCTACACCTGGACGGAGGGTGACGGTCAGACCTACACCACTTCCGGCGACCGCACCTACAGTCACGAGGATATCCACGGCTGCACGCAGGTTGATACGCTGCACCTGACCGTTTACAATCCGGTGCATCAGGCCTACACGGAAGAGGTTTGTGGTTCCTACACGTGGATTGACGGCGTGACCTACACGACCTCCGGTGACCACACCTACACGCATGAGGATGCCCACGGCTGCACGCAGGTCGACACCCTGCACCTGACTGTTTACAATCCGGTACACACCGCCATTACGGTGACCGAGTGCGGCAGCTACGAGTGGAACGGCCACACCTACACGACTTCCGGCGACTACACCTTCAGCCACGAGGATGCCCACGGCTGCACGCAGGTGGATACGCTGCACCTGACCATCTTCACCCCGGTGAACACCGCCATCACGGTGGAAGAGTGCGGCAGCTACACCTGGACGGCAGGCAACAACCTGACTTACACCACTTCCGGTGACTACACCTACAGCCATACGGATGCCAACGGTTGCACCCAAGTCGATACCCTTCACCTGACCATCTTCACCCCGGCGAACACCTCCTTGACGGTGACCGAGTGCGGTAGCTACACGTGGAACGGTTTGACCTACACGACTTCCGGCGACTTCATCTACTCCCATGCCGATGCCCATGGTTGCACGCAGGTCGATACCCTGCACCTGACCATCCTCCAGCCGACACACACCGCAGTGACGGTAACCGAGTGCGGTAGCTACACCTGGGCGGCCAACGGACAGACCTACACCGCTTCCGGCAACTACACCTACAGCCACCCGGACGCCAACGGTTGCACGCAGGTCGATACCCTGCACCTGACCATCCATCCGACCTACAACGTGCCGGTCAACATCGATCTCTGTCAGGGCGAAAGCTACAGCTTCTTCGGACAGACGCTCAATCAGACGGGTGTATATACTCATACGATGCAGACGGATGCCGGCTGCGACAGTGTGGTCACCCTCAACCTGACCGTGCACCCGTTCCTCTTCTCGGCGATGGCCGACACTATCTGCGAGGGTACGACGTACAACTTCTTCGGACAGACGCTCTCCACACCGGGTGTGTACGCCCACACGCTGCAGAGCCAGTACGGCTGCGACAGCTTGGTCACCCTCTCCCTGACGGTGAATCCGGTGCCGCACACCGATATCACGGCTGAGGAATGCGGCAGCTACCTCTGGAACGGAAACACCTACACCGAATCCGGCAACTATCCGCTGACCCTCACTGCCGCCAACGGCTGCGACTCTGTGGTGACGCTGCATCTGACCATCCACAACCCGGTGAACACGGCCGTGACCGTTTCCGAGTGCGGTTCTTACACCTGGGCGGCCAACAACCAGACCTACACGGTTTCCGGCGACTACACCTACAGCCACACCGATGGAAACGGTTGCACGCAGGTCGACACCCTGCACCTGACCATCCACAACCCGGTACATACCGCTATTACAGCTGAAGGTTGTGGCTCCTACACCTGGAACGGCCAGACCTACACCGCTTCCGGCGACTACACTTACAGCCATGCCGATGGAAACGGTTGCACGCAGGTGGACACCTTGCACCTGACCATCTCCACCCCGGCACAGACCGACCTGTACGAGACCGCTTGCGGCAGCTACACGTGGAACGGTCAGAGCTACACCACCTCCGGCAACTTTGCGGTGACCTTGACGGCCGCCAACGGCTGTGACTCTGTGGTGACCCTGCACCTGACCATCACCACTCCGGCGCAGACGGACCTGTACGAGACCGCTTGTGGTTCCTACACCTGGAACGGCCAGACCTACACCACCACCGGCAACTATTCGGTGACCTACACCGCGGCCAACGGCTGTGACTCTGTGGTGACCCTCCACCTGACCATCAACCAGTCGCTGCAGACCGACCTGTACGAGACCGCTTGTGGCAGCTACACGTGGAACGGCCAGACCTACACCGAGTCCAACGACTATGCGATGACCTTCACCTCCGTCAACGGCTGCGACAGTCTCGTGGTGCTGCACCTGACCATCAACCAGTCGGTGCAGACCGACCTGTACGAGACCGCTTGCGACAGCTACACCTGGGTGGACGGCAACACTTACACTCTGTCTGATGACTACGCGATGACGCTCACCGCCGCCAACGGTTGCGACAGCCTTGTGGTATTGCATCTGACCATCAACAACTCCACGGCTTCCGAGTTCACCATCGAGACCCCGGACAGCTGCTACACGTGGAACGGCCAGACCTACTGCGCTTCCGGCGACTACGTGCAGACGCTGCAGACGGTCAACGGCTGCGACTCTGTGGTGACGTTGCATCTGACCACCAGCGTGGGTGTCGAGAACCACGAAGTGACGTTTGTCTTCCTCGCTCCGAACCCGACGAAGAACATCTGCCGCATCATGGGTCTGGAAACCGACCCGGTTTCTGTGGAGATCTTCGACATGCGCGGCAAGCTACTGATGCTTGACGACGACACCGACCTGGATGTCTCCGTATTGCCCACCGGCATGTACACCGTCCGCGTGAACACCGGCGACCGCATGCTCAACCTGAAGTTGATCAAGCAGTAATTCGCCAACGCATTTCCAAAAAAAGAGGCACCTTGTGTGCCTCTTTTTTTTGCTCCTATATGAAAAAAAAGTGTATCTTTGCTAGTTTTAAGAATTCACTATTTTGCGGAAATTATAATAGTTAGAATATGAGGAAATTTATCCAACTTGTACTGTTTTTAGGATTATGCGCCAGCGTTTTCGCGCAAAACCTTCACATTTCAGAGAACACTTACCAGAAAGTGGCGATTTCGTTCCATTCAGACTCGCTTTCGGCAGAAGACGTATCGGCTAACGGAAGTCTGTTTTCGCGGATTTCCATGCCGGATTACGATGTCTCCTATAACCCCGGTGCGCCACAGCTGCCCTTGTTCTCCAAGCTGTTGCAAATTCCCGTGTGCGACTCGGTGGTCGTCACGATAGTCTATTCGGAATACACGGAGTATGCTGCCGCTGACCTCGGCATCACCCATCCGATCTACCCCTCACAACCGAGCGTGTCGAAAAGTGCGACAAACCCGCCGTTTCACTACGACCAGACGGTTTACGCCACCGACACGTTCTATGCGCTGCCGTTGGTGAGTGTGGAGAAGGCCGGCATCCGGCGCGACATCGCCTTGGCCAACGTCTATTTCTCCCCAGTGCAGTACAACCCCGTCACCCACAGGGTCCGCATCTACACCCGCGTGGACGTGGAGTTCACCTTCGCGAACACCGACATGGCGATGACCAACAATTTGAAGAAGTACGCCTCGCCGATGTTCACGTTGGACTCCGCCATGGTCATCAACAAGATGAAAAACGCCGCCAAGAACGAGTTCCAGGGTGTGCCTATCAAGTATCTGATCATCGCCAACTCCACATTCTCCTCCAACACGAGCCTGACCCAGTTTGTGGAATGGAAACGCCGACTGGGTTATTTAGTGGAGGTCGCATACACCAGTAATTCCAGCGTGGGAACGACCACGACCTCCATCAAGAATTTCATCCAGAACAAATACAACAACGCCACGTCATCAGACCCGGCCCCCACATTCCTGCTGCTGATCGGCGATGTGGCGCAGATTCCCGCATACGCCTCCACCGTGGATCCGGGAGGCAGTGAAACCCACTACACCGACCTCTATTATTCCACCCTTACGGGGAATGACAACATACCGGACTGCTATTGCGGACGTCTTTCCGCCACGAACGCCACCCAGCTGAAGAACCAGTTGGACAAGATTATGATGTATGAGCAATATACCATGCCCGACCCCTCTTATCTGGGAAGGGCGGTGCTTATCGCGGGCACGGACAACAGCTGGTCCCCCACCCATGCCAACGGCCAAATAAACTATGCCAGCAGATATGTTTATGAGAACACCACCGCCACTCCGAACCCGTACAATTTCACCACGGTCTATAAGCATCTCCACAACTGTTCCAGTCAGGCCGCCACTATCCGAAGCGAAATTGGTGCCGGTGTTGGTTTCGCCAACTACACCGCACACGGCAATTCCTCCGGCTGGTATGAACCGGCCTTTAACACATCGCATATTTCTTCTATGTCGAACGCCAACAAGTACGGCTTGCTGATTGGAAACTGCTGTCTTACTGGCAAGTTCGATGAAAGCGAGTGTTTTGCCGAAGCGCTCTTGCGGACTGCCAACAAGGGTGCCATGGGTTATATCGGCGCATCCAAGGAGACCTACTGGGACCAGGACGTCTATTGGGCCGTGGGCGTGCGCAGCAACATCACCGCCAACATGTCATTCAGTGCCACCAATTTAGGCATGTATGACAAACTTTTCCACACGGAGAGCCAAGTGGCCTACAGCAACTGGGTTTCCACCATCGGCGGCATTCTGCAAGGGGGTAATTTAGCGGTGCAGTCCTCTTCCTCCTCCAACACCTATAAACAGTATTATTGGGAGATTTACCACTGCTTCGGGGATCCCTCGGTCCGCGTTTATTTGGGCATCCCCAACACGATGACGGTCACGGCTGAAGCCACCATCCCCGTGAGCAGCACCACCTACACCGTGCATGTTCCCGCATACGCCTACGTCGCGTTGAAGAAAAACACCACCGAATATGTCGTCGCGGGGTTTGCCAACGCCAGCGGCAATTTGACGCTCACCCTCCCCGCCACCATCGAAACGGGCACCTACGAGCTGGTGGTCCTCGCGCAGAACTACATCCCCTATTTCCAGAATGTGGAAATTGTGGATGATGGAAACTGTGCCGCCCCAACCACCGTGAACGTGACGAATATCACCCCATTCAGTGCCACCCTGAGCTGGACGGGCACCGCGACCCGCTACAACATCGGTATCCGGACCGCTTCCTCGGACTGGACCACCTTGGCCTCCAATGTCACGGCGACCACCTATCCGCTCACGAACCTGCAGGATAACACCGAGTACCAAGTGCGGGTGCAGTCGGTCTGCGACAACGAGACGAGTTACTGGAGGAACGTTTCCTTCAGCACCCCGATTGCCTGTCCGATCCCAACCGACCTGCATTGCGTCACCCTGAACGCCACCATGGCCGTGCTCAGCTGGACCGAGAACGGCAGCGCGAACAGTTGGACCTTGCAATACGGCACCCAAAGTTCCTTCGCCGCTGGAACCTACACGCAGGTGAATGTCACCTCGACCAGCGCCACCCTGACCGGTCTCACTTCCGAAATCACCTACTATGCCCGCGTCCGGGCCAACTGCGGCGGCGTCAATGGCAACAGCCAATGGAGCAACGTCTGCACGTTCCTGCCCTCCAACACCCAAACCGTGGAAATCGGCAGCGGCACGGGCACAAGCAACTACCTCCCCACGAACAACTATTACAACTACTCGCTGACCCAACAGATTTACACCGCGGCGGAGCTTGGCCAAGCCGGTCAAATCACGAGCATCGATTTCTACAAGAACGCCACGACGTCATGCAACCGCAACTTGGACATCTACATGGTCAGCACCAGCAAGAGCAGCTTCAGCGGCGGTTCCGACTGGTTCACGGTTACCGACGCCAACAAGGTGTTCAGCGGCACCGTGAACTTCGCGAACAATGCCTGGACCACCATCACACTCAACACGCCTTTCGCCTACGACGGCGTTCACAATGTGGCCATCATTGTGGATGACAACACGGGTAGTTACAAAAGCAACACGCCGTTCCTTACTTTCAGTGCCTCGAACCAAGCCATCTACATTTACAGCGACAACACCAACTACAATGCACTTTCCCCGTCCAGTTATTCGGGCACGGCGATATCCTCGAAGAACCAAATCCGCATCACCAAAGACATGGGTTCATGTTCTACGCCTGTGAATGTCGCCGTCAGCAACATCACCGGCAACAGCGCGAACATCAGCTGGATAGGAGAAGGGGACAGCTATAACATAAGATACAGGGAAACCAACACTGGACCTTCAACCGTTATTCTGACCGCCGGCAATGTATGGAACGACGGATCGGGATACCAAATGCTTTTGGACGCAGATGCCACGGCATACGGGACGATCATACCGACAAGCGGTGGTTTGACCGAATCCGGAGACGCCTCAGCAGCGACATACGCCGAATTTGAGTACAAGATCCCGGCCAACGCAGACGGTGCCTGCACCACCAGCAACATCGTCTATGAAAACAGCGTCTCCATCCAGATTCCAGCGGGTGTCTATGACTGGTGTATCACCAATCCGACCCCCGATGACCGCATCTGGATCGCTTCCGCGAACGGCAATGTGCCCGGAAGATACGACGATTTTGTTTTCGAGGCCGGACACACCTACGAATTCACCGTTTCTTTGGGCGAAAGCAATGACCAAGTGACGCTCACCGAGACGGGAAGCAATGCTCCGTGGACTGTTCTGAACAATGTGACATCTCCCTACAACCTCACTGGCTTGAACGCCAACACATCCTATCAGGTGGAGGTTCAAGCGAATTGCAACGGACATGGCTCCAGTGCCTGGAGCAACACCGAGACCTTCACCACTGAAGCGATTAGCATCGTTCCGTCATACGTTCACATTGCAGGCGAAAACAGTGTCTGTCAAGGTCACACCACCACGCTGACCGCCAGTTCCGACGTGCCGGTCACCTATCATTGGAGCACTGGTGCGACCACTGCTTCCATCACCGTTCCTGCAGGCACTTACAGGGTAACCGTCACCTCCTCGTCCGGAAACAGTCTCGTCTCCGAAGTGTTCACGGTGACAGAGAAACAAAACTACAAGGTGGATGTGTACCAGACAGTTTGCGAGAACGAGCTGCCGTATGTATGGAATGGATCAAATTACACAGAATCAGGCAACTATAAGAAGACATTCACTGCGGCCAACGGTTGCGACAGTATTGTGACCCTGCACCTGACCGTCAACTACCCGACGCATACCGCTATCACCGTTTCTGAGTGCGGTTCCTACACTTGGACGGACGGTGACGGAGCTACTTACACGACTTCCGGCGACCACACTTACAGTCACACGGACGCCAACGGATGTACGCAGGTCGATACATTGCACCTGACCATCAACAATCCGGTGCACACCGCCATCACCGTTGCCGAGTGCGGCAGCTACACGTGGTCGGAAGGCGACGGCCAGACCTACACCTCCTCTGGAGACCACACCTACAGTCACACGGACGCCAACGGCTGCACGCAAGTTGATACATTGCACTTGACTATCAACAACCCGGTGCATACTGCCATCACTGTTGCCGAGTGCGGTTCCTACACGTGGACGGAAGGCGACGGCGAGACTTACACGACTTCCGGTGACCACACTTACAGCCATACGGATGCCAACGGCTGCACGCAAGTCGATACTTTGCACCTGACCATCAACAATCCGGTGCATACCGCCATCACTATTGCCGAATGCGAATCCTACACCTGGGCGGATGGCAACGGCGAGACTTACACGACTTCCGGTGACCACACTTACAGCCATACGGATGCCAACGGCTGCACGCAGGTCGATACGCTGCACCTGACCATTAACAATCCGGTGCACACCGCCATCACCATTAGCGAGTGCGGCAGCTACACTTGGACGGAAGGCGACGGCGCTACCTACACCACTTCCGGTGACCATACTTACAGCCACACGGATGCCAACGGCTGCACGCAGGTCGATACTTTGCACTTGACCATCAACAATCCGGTGCACACCGCCATCACCGTTGCCGAGTGCGGCAGCTACACGTGGTCGGAAGGCGACGGTGAGACTTACACCACTTCCGGTGACCACACTTACAGCCATACGGACGCCAACGGCTGCACGCAAGTTGACACGCTGCACCTGACCATCAACAATCCGGTTCACACCGCTATCACTGTTAGCGAGTGCGGTTCCTACACTTGGACGGAAGGCGACGGTCAGACATACACCACTTCCGGCGACCATACCTACAGTCACACGGATGCTAACGGCTGCACGCAAGTTGATACATTGCACCTGACCATCAACAATCCGGTGCATACTGCCATCTCTGTTAGCGAGTGCGGTTCCTACACGTGGACGGACGG
>JAGCVQ010000026.1 GCA_017962275.1 Bacteroidales bacterium | reverse complement strand
GGAGACACGCTTAATTCTTCATTCTTAATTCTTCATTCTTAATTCTTCATTATTAATTCTTCATTCTTCTTTCTTCATTCTTCATTATTTTTTGTACCTTTGCGGCCGCAAAATTGAGAGACAATGGACGGTTTAGTGACAAAATCCACGGGAAGCTGGTACTCGGTGCTGGACGAGGCCACGGGCGGGCGTTTGGAGTGCCGGCTGCGCGGGCAGTTCCGCATCCACGGCATCAAGAACACCAACCCCGTGGTGGTGGGCGACCGGGTGAACTACGAGCTGGAAAAGGACGGCACGGGCACGATCACGAAAATCGAGCCGAGGAAGAACTACATCGAGCGGAAATCCACCAACCTGTCGAAAATCCGCCATCTGATCGCCGCCAACATCGACCTGGCGTTCCTGGTGGTCACGTTGCGGGAGCCGCGCACCTCGCTGGGCTTCATCGACCGCTTCTTGGTGGCCGCCGAGGGATTCCGCATTCCCGTGTGCTTGGTCTTCAACAAGATGGACCTCTACAACGAGGCGGAATTAGCCGTGGTGGAGGAGCTTTCGGAGCTATACAGTCACATCGGCTACGGCATCCGGCACACGTCGGTGGTGACCGGTGAAGGAATCGATGCGCTGCGGGAGATGATCAGCGGGAAGGTATGCCTCTTCAGCGGGCACTCGGGCACGGGAAAATCGGCCATCATCAGCGCCATAGACCCGACCCTGAACCTGCGCACAGGCGACATCTCGAAAGTCCATAACAAGGGAAAACACACCACCACGTTCGCGGAGATGTTCCCGCTGGCGGGTGGCTATATGGTGGATACGCCGGGCATCAAGGAGTTCGGGCTGATCCAATACACGAAAGAGGAGGTCCGCGACTACTTCCCCGAGCTGCGGGCGTTCAACAACCGCTGCAAATTCGACGATTGCAGCCACACCCACGAGCCCGGCTGTCTGGTGCAGGAGGCCGTGGAAAACGGGGAAATCGCACTTTCCCGCTACCTCAATTACCTCGCCATCATAGAGGCCGACGACATGAAGCTGGCGGACTGGGAGCTGGTGTGATGTGTGATGTGTGACGTGAGACGTTGTGGGGTGGACGCTTTTTCAGATCCTATATGTAACTATACCTTATGTTTCAAGTAGTTTCATGTTTCACGTCTTAGATCATACATCCCACGTCTTACGTCCCACGTCTTACGTCTCAATTCGAATACACTTCAAAACTATGGTCGTCGTAGAAGAAGACGATCTTCTGCAGTTTTTTCTCTTGCGGGGGCGCGGGGGTATGACGCTCGCGGCGGGCGGGCGCGGATACCGGACGGGCCTCGGCGGAAGCTTTGCGCGGACGTGCAGGGGCGGCAGGCACGCGGGCGGGTTGTGCCGGTGTCACGACGGGCACGGGAACCGCGTCCGGCTCCTCTTCTTGCTCCTCGACCTCTTCATCTGCGGTATCTGCCTCATCGTCAGCCTGTTCTTCCGACGGCGTCTCTTCCATATCCTCAATGGGAGCGGCAACATCCTCTTCAGAATCGTCCGGAGCAGCATATTCGCCAAACAGGTCGAATTGGGCGCCGATTTTTGAATTCTCGTCGGGATATGCTTCCGGGGCTGTTTTAGGTTCCTCGATGGAAGCCGCCGACTGAGGCTGGGGTTGCGGTTCATCCACACGCAGCATTTCCCCCATACCCATGATTAGCCATTCGGTGGAAACCTCAGGATATTTGGCCAAGATTTTCCTGGCCACATCCAGACTGGGCTGATTGCGTCCGGTTAACAAATGTGTCATTCCGGAGCGGCTGATTCCAATTGTATCCGCGAAAGCAGACGCGGACAGTTGTGAATAATCGATCACTCGTTTAATTCTGTCTATCATATTTTACTTTTGTGATTAATTCCTATTTCAATTAACGAGGTGGCAAAGATACAAAAATAAACAACACCATACTCTAATTATTACATCTGTGATTCACAGAAATAATCAACAAAATCGAGGGTTATGAACAAATACAACCCTTCTTCTTTCCGTTGATAACTATTTTATCTTATACATTACATAAACTGTATTATTCTTTGATTTTTAATCATTTATAGATTTAATATTTTCATAATTGAAAATGTTGATAAAGTATATAGACATACTTGGTGCTATACATTTGATTAATCGTATAAAATACATGGGAATCAGCTTCTTATAAAATATTAATAGGTGTCGTAGACAGGCATTCGGGTAGATTCGATGGTTAGGCGTTGTGGGTGACGGAAAAGCTCGTGATTTGACAGTTGTAATACAACTCTTCACGCAGAATTCATACCTGAACGAATGGTTATATTTGTATTTTCATTTGTGTGGTTTACTTTTGTATTGTTCGTTAGTTATGCTTGTGAATCATGGTCTTGATCCGTTTACTTTTGTATTTTCAATCGTTGTGTCTGTGAACCCCGTCAGTGCGACCGTTGTATCACATTTGTAAACATCGGTTATAAAGGCTTGGACTTGTTGTCCTGGTGATCATCCGGCGGCGAGCGTGGTTTCCATTTTTTTCATATTTCGGATTGGGATCAAAAAAGCTCCCGGATATTGAATTCTCGACGCGATAAAAAATTTTATCTTTGCCGCCGTTTTTTTTTCGCCCCCACCCTATCCTATGGGGTTACAGGGTTAGACGGTTACAGGGTTATAGGGTTAAGGGGAGGCGGTGGATGTGTAAATAAAACAATATTATAATGAAAGGCGTTTATACTTTTTTGCTGCTGATTTGTTCGAACGTGTTCATGACGTTCGCGTGGTACAGTCATTTGAAGTTGCAGAGCACGGCGTGGTTCAGCAAGCTGTCGTTGCCGCTGGTAATCCTATTCAGCTGGGGCATCGCGTTGATCGAGTGCTGCTTCATGGTGCCGGCCAACCGTATCGGGTTCATCGACAACGGCGGTCCCTTCAACCTCTGGCAGCTGAAGGTTATCCAGGAGTTCCTTTCGCTCACCGTCTTCACCGTCTTCATGCTCCTTTTATTCAAGGACCAGCCCTTCACCCACAACCATCTCATCGGCTTCTGCCTGCTGATTCTGGCGGTGTATTTCATTTTTAAGAAGTAGGACGTGAGACGTGTGACGTGTGATGTGTGACGTGTGACGTGTGATGTAAGAAGAGGAACCGAACCCTCCTCACGTCTCACGTCTAACGTCTCACGTCTGAAAACCAAGCAGTTACTTCTCCCGAAAATATTTTTCCATCCTCCATACAATAAAACACCGCGCCGGACGTTATTGCGGTGTTTTTTAATTGTATCATCAATATTTTGCCGATGGATAAAAATTATACTTCTGTTATTAAAAAGACGGTCAAAAGGGAGAAACCTTCGAGAAAAATCATCGATAACATCCTGAATTACTCCAAATCCCTGAGTGTCATCGTGGGGATTGCGCCGCAACCGTTGCTTTTCATCAACAACTAACCCGCGCGAGGGATGCCACACCGTGCCGTCATTGCTTTGGGCAGCAATATGGGCAACCGCGACTTCTATCTGAGAATGGCCCTGTGCCTCATCGGATGGGAGGTTGGTAAGGTTGTGCAACGCTCGTCGGTGATCGAGACCCCGTCGTGGGGCTTCGACTCCGACCCGTTCCTCAACCAAGTGGTTGTCGTGGAGACGGATTTGGAGCCGATGGCGCTTTTGGACAAACTGCAGGAGATCGAGCGGCGGTTGGGCCGGACGGAGAAGAGCACTGTTGTCGATGGCAAGCCGGTCTATCACGCCCGCACCATCGACCTGGACATCCTCGACTACGACCGGATGCATCTTCAGAACGAGCGTCTCACTCTCCCCCACCCGCACATCGCCGAGCGCGAATTTGTGCTGGCCCCCCTCCGCGAACTGAACATCGACCTTTTAGCCTGACTTATTCATACGGATTGGCCCGATTGTGTGAAACCTTGAACCTTGAACTTTGAACTTTGAACCTTGAACAATGAAAGTACCTTATAATTACATCGTTGTGGAGGGCAGCATCGGGGCGGGCAAAACCACCCTCAGCACCATGCTGGCCCAGGATTTCAACGCCGAACTGGTGTTGGAACGCTTTGCCGACAACCCTTTCCTTGAGAAATTCTACAAGGATCCCGAGCACTACGCGCTGCCCGTGGAGATGACCTTCCTGATGGACCGTTACCAGCAGCTCAAGTCGATGCTCCCTTCCCGCGACCTCTTCACCGACTTCGTCCTCGGCGACTACTTCATCGACAAGTGCTTGCTCTTCTCCAAGAACAACCTTTCCCCCGACGAGTTCGCGCTCTTCCGCATGGTGTTCGACGCCGTCGCCACCAACCTGCCCAAACCCGACCTGATTCTCTACCTCTACACCAAACCCGACCGGCTACTCCGGCAGATTGCCAAGCGCAACCGTCCCTTCGAAAAGGACATCACCTTGGAATACCTTTCCGACATCCAGGAGAAATACCTCACCTACTTCCGTGAAAACCAGCAGATTCCCATCCTTCTCGTCGATACCGAGAACGTGGATTTCGTGGAGAATCCGTCTGACTACCAACGTTTTAAGAATCTCATCACCACCCCTCACGAGGCCGGCATCCACCGCATCCTCTTTTAATTCACAATCACCATTTGAAAATAATTTTGCCGGAGGAAAATTTGTTGTCATTTTTTTACTACTTTTGCAGATAATTTTAGGAATAGGAATTTAATCAAAAAAGTTATATAACGTTATGAAAATTAGAAGGTTAATCGCTATTTTATTGGCCATCGTGGTGGTCGTTTTGGCCATCTTCGCCGCACGGAGCATCATGCGTCCCGAAAAATTCAAAACCGTTTACGAGCTCCGCAAGGAGGCCAACGTGCAGAATCTGCTGGCCATCCGCAGTGCCCAGGCCGTCTATAAGAACGTCCACAAAGTCTATGCCGATGACATTGACAAGCTGATGGATTTCGTCCAAAACGGCACCGTGCAGATCGAGAAGAACGTCGGTAACTTCCCCGACACCATGAGCGAGGCCGAAGCCTTCAAACTGGGCCTCATCCACAAGGAGATTGTCGAGGTGCCCGCTTTGGAGAAGATTTTAGACATCGACCACAAGGTTCCGGCAGAGAACTTCAAGCACTTCCAGTACATCCCGTTCTCCAACAAGGAGAAAAAGTACCAGATCCAGACCGACTCCCTCTCCAGCAAGACCTACACCATCCCCGTCTATCGCATTGACGTGAGCTTGGACGACATGCTCTACAACATGGACAAGTCCATCACCCCGGAGAACGCCGGTCCGCTGACCCGTCTCTGGAACAAGATTTTCTACAACAACCTCTCCGAGGAGAACCAGTACAAGTCCCAATACGAGGGCATCTACATGGGCTCCCTGACCGAAGCCAGCACGGCCGGCAGCTGGGAGTAAAACCCCGACCGATGAACCCATCTATTCAAGTATATGGAAGAGAATCCATCCGCATGTCGCCGGATGGATTCTCGTTTTATAAGCCCGACGGAGGCAAGCTGACCTATCGGGACTTCCCGAACAGCTCGGGGGCGTTGCTCACCACCCAGGCCCCGCTCTTCTTCCCCCTCGGCGAGACCGTCAACGTGGTGGCCGCACGGCATATCCCGATGCTCGTGCCTGAAGAGCTTTACGACCCGTCCAAAGACCGCGACTACCTCGCCCTGCAGTTCGACACCACCCAGCTCGGAGCCACCTTTTCCGACACGGTGGGGACTTACCGCGCCGTCTATTTCCTGACGCAGAATGAGGCCGACACCGTAGGACGACTGCCCTACCCCACACAGACCGTCTCCGAAGCCACCTTGCTCTACCGCTTCCTGTGCGCCCAGGGGCCTCAGCCTGCCCTCATCGCCGCCCTCAACGACGACTTCACGGACATCGTGGCGGTGCAGAAAGAGGAGGTGCTCCTCATGAACCGCTTCCGTCCGGCCGAGCCCGAAGACACTTTCTACCACATCCTCAACGTCATCCGGCAGCAAAACCTGCGCCAGCCCGCGGTCTATCTGCAATTCCTTGCGGAGGAGAACCGGAAGTTGCCGCAGCTGCTCAAATCGTGTAACCTGAATCCCGTCATCCTGTAATCATGCGAATCATCAGTGGAAAAAACCGGGGCCGGCATATTGTCGCGCCCACCAACTTGCCCGTGCGCCCGACCATGGACATGGGCAAGGAGAGCCTTTTCAACATCCTGAACAACTATTTCTACCTCGATAATGTGCGGGTACTCGATCTTTTTGCGGGCACCGGCAACATCACCTACGAGTTTGCTTCCCGCGAGGCGATTTCCGTGGTGGCGGTCGATGAGAGTCCATTGTGCACCAAGTTCATCCAGAAGACCATCGACCAGCTGCGCTACAACGACCAGGTGACGGTGATCCGGCAGGACGCCTTCGCCTACACCGCCTCGTGCCGGCAGCAGTTCAACATCATCTTCGCCGACCCGCCTTACGACCTGCCGAACATCGAGAAGATCATCGACAACGTGTTCGAGCACAACCTGTTGCTGCCCGACGGCTGGTTGGTGATGGAACATTCCGGGAAGCACGATTTTTCCGGTCATCCGAAGTTTTACGACCATCGTCGCTACGGAAAGCTGCATTTTTCCTTTTTTGTGAACATGTCTGAAGAAGAAAGCGAGGAAAAGGATGGAGAATGAGAAACGCTATCTGATTGTGGGATTGGGAAATGCCGAGCAGCAATACGCCGGCACAAGACATAACTACGGTTTCGAGGTGGCCAACGCAGTGGCGAAGGCGTTCAAGGCGGAATTCAAGAACGACCGGCTGGCATACGTGGCCCGCGCCTCGTTCAAGGGCCGCGAGCTTGTCATCCTGATGCCCACCACCTACATGAACCTCAGTGGCAAGGCGGTGAAATACTGGCTGGCAGAGGAAAACGTCTCCGTGGATCACTGTCTGGTGATTTACGACGACATCGACCTTCCGTTGGGCATCTTCAAGCTGAAACCCAAGGGCGGCGGCGGTTCGCACAACGGCATCGGCAACATCATCGAGACGTTGGGCCGCACCGACATCCCGCGCATGCGTTGCGGCATCGGCAAGGACTACGCCCAGGGCTACCAGGTCGATTACGTGCTCAGCCGCTTCTCCTCCGAGGAACTCAAATTGGTGGAACCTTGTCTCGACCGGGCTGTCAGCGCCGTGAAATCTTTCGTCACCGTGGGCATGCAACACACCATGAACCAGTTCAACACGAAAGAGACGGAACTGGCCAAGCAATTAGAAATCAGTAATGAGTAATTGAGCGTGAGATGAAACGGCTTTTTCTTTTGTTGTTGTTTGGATTGTTCGGAATGGCGGCCGGCGCGCAAAACTGGTACCAGTTCGGGTTCCGGATTTCCACGCAGATCCCGTTGGTGAGGGCCTACTCGTATGAGGACTACCTGACGAATCTGAGGACGCCGCATTTCGGAGTCTATTTCCGGGCGGGCAAGTATGTGTACGGCGAGATCGGTCTCGGTTACCAGTACTTCAAGAGCCGTTTCGAGGTGAATCTCCACAACGGCGAGAGCATCAATGATTTGGTGGAGACGCGCTATCTGATCATCCCCATCAAGGCGGTGGGCGAGGTGCCCATCACGAAGAAAATCACGTTCATGCCGAACGTGGGCATCTCCTACCAGCCACTGCTGAAGGTGACGGAAAACATCTTGGGGTACGACAAGACCAACATCGAGAGCCAATGGGTGCTCTTCACCACCGGCTTCGACTTCCGGTTCGGGTTCATCACCATCGGCGCGGATTATCGCTTGTCGTTGCAGCATTATTTCCGAAACAAGGAGGGCCGGTTGCCCCAATACGCCGGCATCACCGTCGGGGTGATTTTCTAAACCGCTCTATGACAGCGGATTCCGTTTTTTATCGGATCCGTTCGAGAATAACGAAAAAAAGTGTATTTTTGCAGCCGCATTTGCGAGGGAGCTTAGCTCAGTTGGTTTAGAGCATCTGCCTTACAAGCAGAGGGTCACTAGTTCGAATCTAGTAGTTCCCACACTAAAAATCAAGCACTTACGAAGAAATTCGGGAGTGCTTTTTTCATGTACCCCCTTCGATCCATCAGAACGGATAGCCAATGCTGAAATTGAGGTGCAGGCCATCCAGAACAGAAGGCATATTGTAATAGGTGGTAATCGGTCGTGTGAGATCCTGCGTGCCTTCCTTGGTGTATTTGTAGGTTTGGTATGGGGCATGGATGCCTACACCCAAGTCCAGGCGGATAACGAGTCCGTCGATGTCGAGACGGAGACCCGCGCCGGTACCTAAGGCGATCTGCTTCGCGATGTTGGGATTTCCGATAAATCCGTTCTGCAGTTCTTCCGTTATCCCCATTCCCTCGACAAACGACGCATAATCTTCACTACTGAGGATGTCGGAGATATTATACCAGTTCCACACATTGCCGGCATCGAGGAACAGGGCGCCATTGAGTTTCCAAACGATGGGGAAACGCAGTTCGAAGTTCGCTTCGAGTTTTATATCACCGGCATGGAAAAAGTTCTGATTGTATTGGGTGCTATGGTAATTGCCCGGCCCGTAGGCGTAGGGATCCGCTGCACGCAAGCTGTTGGGACCGCCGGCATAGAAGGCTTCGGAAAGCGGGGCGGATTCGTTGGAGTTACCCAATGGGAAATTGGCTCCAGCGAAAAGCCGCGTGGCGATGCATACTCGTTCCGTCAGATTGAACTTATTCCACAGCTCAGCCGTCACCCTGACAAACTGATCGTATGGGATGTGGGCAATCTCTTTGTCCACTTCGCTCCACGGATGTCCAAACAGGCAATAGATGGCGTTCGTCAGGTTGCCAGCTTCTTTCACTTCGAAGTCGATCATGGTGTTGACCCTCCGTTTAGCGCGGTAATCACTATAGGTAATCCCATAACCGATGGAGGGAATAAACTCGTTTCCGTAGAGCAGTTTGAGGAGTTCCGGACGGTTAGTGGCGTCATTGATCAAATCCGGTGACTCGGCTTTCACTCTGACCACCGAGAGCGAGGCGGGCGTGAAGACATGCGTGACATAACGAGACGAGCGGATGAAATACGAGAAAGCACCGGAGAACTTGTGGACGCCGTATCCACCGGCAATGTTTTCGTACTTGTACCCTATCCGGTAGCGAGTGTCGCCGTCGGGGTTGTTGTCCCCCACCCAGTGCAGATACGGGAACACGAGCGCGGCATCCACACCGAATTTGTAGGTGTTGGTTGTTTTCGGGTCTCCCGGTTGTCGTTTGCGCAGTGACCAGTAGTACGCCCCGTAGCCCTTTACCGCGAAGGTCTCCCCGCGTCCCAAAAGGTTCTTCATCGAATGGGCAAGGGTGAGGTTCGGACCGATACTGTTGTTGGAACGATAGGCGACATCCGCATCCGCCGTGAGGTTGTAGGTGCGTAAAATAGAATCGCCCAACGAGGGGGAGAAATGGTAACGCTTCCATTGTTTGGTAGCCGCCGCACCTATACCGGACTTGTTGAGCTCGCCTTCAAAAATGTTGTCATAATCGCGCTGGGAGAACAGGCGCAGATACACATTACCCGATTGGGTCAGTTTATAGTCTGCGGAAATACGACTGAGCAATCCATTGGCTTTGTTGACCTCCGGGTTGTCGGAGATGGTGGAGCCAACCGTGATGCGCAGTTTATCGTTGAACAGGGACTTGCTGATGGCGATGTTCATGTCATTGGTCTTGCCGGACGCATGCACCGTTTGTCCGCTACTGATATCCACATCGATCACCTTCCCCATCTTGGAATTCGCCATGGCGGCATTGAGACGGCTGTTGATGATGCTGGACAAGGTATAGCCTTCCCTTCGCGCAGCCACATTGCTCTCGCCCATATACATGCCGGTTGCCAGCAAGACGGCCGCTATGCCTTCACGGGTCTCCTCATCTATAGTGGCAAGCTCCCGCGTGACGGTCTCGTCATCCGGCGCTTCAAGGAAGAAGCCGATGGCGTCAAGACCTAACGAATCGAGCATGCCGTTCACACGCACACCCGTGTTGAAGACCACACGGCGCGTCTCTTCGCCCTCCGATTGCACATCCGATTTCACCTGCTGCGAAGCAGAGACTTTCACCATTGTCTGTCCCAACGGACCGTTGAAGACGACATGGCTTCCCGAATCCACATGGAAGGGCATCATGGGATACAAATCGGGGGAATAGCGAACCACGCCTTCATCAATGTTGATTTGTCCGCCCAGGTTGAGTTCCCCGACAGCGGTATTGTATTGAACGTTGACCGTGCCGTAGGGCTTCACTTGCGCCAGATTCTTCTTGTCTATCGGATAGGTGAGGTCGGTAGTGGGCAGGACGGTGATATCCAAGTCTGCGAGGATACTGTCCAGCGGTCCGGCCACTTTCCCTCGGATGTCGGTGGACAAGTCTCCATAGACAGGTAATACCCCATCCGGCTCCAGGGTCAACGGAGAGAACTTGTCGGCAGACAAATCCATATCCAGGCGCATCGTGTTGAGATCAAATCCACCGTTGACAGCCAAATAGGAATTGTCGGCGCAATAGAGGTGCAAATCGTTGAAATCAACATTGTTATGCTTCATCAAGATGGGCGTTTCACCCATATTCAACAGCACTTCGTAGGGTTTGTAATAAACCGTCACATCCAGCGGGAGCACTTCGGCGGAGAGGTCCATCTGGGCAGGCAAACCGTCTGCGGAAGCCTTCACCCGCGCAATGCCGTCCAGCTCGATGTCTTCCATATCCAGAATGTTGTCCACCAGCTCAAGCGGGATATCGTCCAAGCGCAAATCCGCCCGAATAGCGTTGCCAAACTGCTCGGAGGGCGAAATCCGGATATCGGCCGTCCGGTTTCCGAGAACCATATCATCGTAAAGAAGACTGTCCAGCGCAAGGTGCCCCGTCCCCTTCAGCTCGCGCCCGTCGCGTTCCAGATTCAGTTGCAGCGCGGCATCGGTACAAAGGTCGTCCACACTCATCACGCCATCGGTGATGCTGGTGTTGGCGGTGACCGAGGCGATGGTTTTGCCTTCCGTCATGTTGACCCTCAGCGCCGCTGTAGTAGCGGGCAGGCGTAATCCCGCACTGTCATCCGAATGGTCAATATAGGGTATGGAAGCATCCAGCGTCAGGTTAGATTGCAGCGAATCGGACTTCAACAACAACGTCAACTCGTTGATATCCAATCCAGCCCGTTCGATGATGGACTGAACAGGACTCCCCTCCGTCAGCTCTATCTCCGCCTGTATGTCGGGGATAAGCCTTCGGAGCGTGTCTAACTGCGTCAGGTCTTTCAACGAGACAATGGAATTCACAAACGCGGTGTCCGAAACAATTCTGAGCAAGGGTTGCACTTCATCCACCAACCGGAGGGCGTGCATTGGGCTTTGTGCATCGATGGTGAGTCCCTGCGTGACCAAATACAACGAGGTGGCGGTATCCGTAGTGAAGTCAAGGTCCAGGGATTTGATGTCAAAATCCTCGCCCGCCACGTGGGCAATCAGATGCTTCATCTGTGTGTGGTAGTCCACGTTCATCCGTTCGGGGGTGAAAAAGTCCGACACACGGAACTGATGTTCCGTCTCCGCCTTCAGCCGCAGGTCACGGTCGGTCATCTTCACCGGCAAATGCAGGTTCCCGGCAACGGTTTTATTGGCTAATTCGGCGTTGAGCGTCAGACCGGAAACATCGATTTGATCATAGATGCCGTTGGTCAGGTGCATATCTACTTTGCACTTCATCGCGGGAGAATGAGGATCTATCCCTTTCCCCTGCGCATGTATTTCGCCGACCAAATCCACGTATGCACTGTCTTTGAGGAACGGATTCAGGTTAACATGCTCGACATTCACCAGCATATCATACACCTCGTCATCGATGTCATAGAATCCTCTCAAGTTCGCCTTGTTGCCTTGATAATCGGCGTTCCCTGACAAATCCACCCGCATCGTTTCCAAATTCAGCGTCGTGGCCGTCAGGTCCGCTTTCGCCCCGAACGAATCGGAGCGGACGTACAATCGGTTCGAGTTAATCAGATCGGTGTTCAAATCCACCAGCGCATCCCCGTAGATCGTGTCAAAAGGCAGATGCAGGGTCCCGAGGGTAAGCGAAGCATTCCCGATATTGAGGCGACGCGCATCGTAGAGGTTGCCCCCCACATCCGCCAACACATTCGTGCTCAGCGTGCCGGCCCGCAAATCCAGTCCCATCGGATTGAGCACAAACCGCACATTACGCAACTCCCCATCCGGTATGTCGAAAGCCATCGGGGTGGAGGTGGTGTCCTCCTCTTCGTCGGGGGGCGTGTCGCGCAGCTCAATGCCCACATACGCATCTGCCAGCTTCAGGCCGTGCAGCGGGTAATTTCCCTTCGCGATATTGAGTCCCGGACTCTTCACATTCAGATGCTTCACAATAGCGTCGATACCCACCGCGGCTATCATCGTGTCGGAATGGAGGGTCGTTTGCTCCAGCAGCAGTTGATCGACTACAATCGTGCGGGCGGTGAAATCGTCACTCGACTCCCCTACCCCTGGTTTATTCACATTGCCTTGCAGGCGCAGGGCATGGACGTAAATGAGCGTGTCCTTGCCGCGATGGCCCACATAGAGACTGTCGATTTCCACCTGCAACGGCAGGTCTTCTTTGCCCTTGTAGGCGCGGTAGAGAATCATCGGAGAGTGATGGAAAGGCGACAGGTAGAGCCGTCCCAGGTCCACATCCCAGTCAGTCCGCTCATTGACCACCTCCACGCATTTGTGCAAGACGGCCGTGCGGGCTTTGGGCGTCACCAGAATCACCGTCACTGTAATCAACAGCAACAGCACGATTCCCAAGATGACACCTAAAACGATGCAGGGTATTTTCCAGATCAGACTCTTTTTGCTCACAACTAATTCAATTCTACCTTTTACCTCTCACAATGTAATTTTGTTACTATTCGACCCCATTTTTTTTGACAACTATGGCAACTGCTAAAGCCTGAGAACGCCTCTTTGGCATCCAATACACCTGTCACAAACAGGATGGCGATAGCTCCCAAAAAGACCAAGTCAGAACGCAGCTTCGTGAAAAGCAGCACACTGAACAAGGTCAACACCGTCGCGATGGTGATACAAGGCCCGTGTTCCAAACCGTCTTGCAGCGGTACATCGTGGTGGCGCGCTTCTCGCCAAGCATCGGGGTCAACACGCCAGGGTCGCCGCCGCAATGCCACCAGGGGGTGTAATTCGCGAACACGCCTAACTTGGCAAAACGGGGGAGATCCTCATCAGCCTGCACCTCCAGATGGGCGCAGGTGACCTTCACATGGTACTTGTCTCCCAACTCCTTTTGGGCCAGCTGGCGGTTTCGAAGGAATTGCCGGTCACGTGGCCGTCCTTGCGGACGTAATAGGCGAGTCCAGGAACGGGGTCCGGCGTGTCGGTGTAGGCGATGTTGGCACTCTGTGCGATGCATCTCTTGAAGAGTCCCTCGCTTCCATCGATGAGCGGGAGGAAGGTGACGCTTGCCGAGCCTGCCGACTCGCCAAAAATCGTCACATTGTCGGGATTGCCACCAAACCCGGCGATATTTTTCTGTATCCACCTTAAGGCCTCAAGCTGGTCCAACAGGCCCAGGTTGCCTGCCTCCTTGAAGTTCTCTCCGCCAGGAACCCGCTCGAAGTTCATGAATCCCATGAAGCCGACCCGATAGTCGATGGAGACGAACAGGATGTCGGGGTACTGCTTGGCGATACTGGTAAGGTCGTAGAGGGGCGACGATTGGGATTCGGCGCAGAACCCACCACCGTGAATCCACACCATGACCGGCTTCTTGCTATCAGTGCAGCTGGTATTGCGATATACGTTCAGCACCAAGCAGTCCTCTCCAAACTCCGCCGTTCCCATCGAGTCGTTAAAAAAAGAAATGGGAACGTGGCCGGGATTTATCGCTTCGTAAACGCCGCCATCGTCTGCGGCAGAAAGCGCCTTCTGCCAACGAAGCTTCCCCACCGGCTGCGTTGCGTAAGGGATGCCCTTAAAGATAATCAGTTCGTCAGTTTTCTTGCCGACGAAGGTACCGTTGTTGCATTTGACGGCCAAAGACTTGTCGTAATTGCCGTCTGTATAATTGCGGAAGGGCCTGAGGATTGGGAAGACCAGCGGCCATGGAAGCCATGAATTTTTCGAAGCCCTCCTTATCAAACTCTTCTTTGGAACAAGCAACTATGAATTCGGTGCCGTTCAGTTTGGTGAACCACCCCGTCTCGTGAAAGCCGTTTCTCAAGTAAAAATTACGTCTGCGCTCCCGCTGTTCGGCGTTTTCGCTCTCTTCGAAAACGCTCTCGTATGAGAACCAGAACTGCGTGTCTCCATAGTGCTCCACGATGGCTCTGAACGCTTTGCCACCGATACCGGTTGAGCGCAGGTCCGGACGAGTGGCAAAATAAACCCCATATACACCGGCCTCACCCCTGATTCCAAAGAAAAAACCGGAAAATTCACCCGGGGTCTCTTCGGGATAAACGCCCAGAAGATCACACGGAATCTGATCCATGAACGCGAGTATGGTGTCCATACTCATGGGACGCTCATTCTCAGGAAATGCTTCATCATACAATTTTTTGAGCGCGGGAATATCAGGGTGATTATCTGTGAGTTTTTTAAGAATCATAATTTCCTCCTTTTTTTATTTATTATATGCTTTTCATTATCTTGTTCTCTCATCATCTTCCTTCTCATCAATGAAACAGGCCACCAAGCCGTAGGTGATGGTGGGACGAATCCAGATTTCCGTGAGCATGAAGACAGTGTATTCGTCGGTGGGTTCCAACATGATGTCTATGTTGTAGAGTGCCGCAAGGACCATATCCACGACACAAATCATCCACAAGTTGCCCTTGGAATACGTTTTCCAATCTTTGCGCGCATAAAAGAAGGTGAGCATGAGTACCAGTAGCACCGCGAGTGTGATACAGACCAAATGGAACGCGTAATTCACCAATGGGGGCGGAAAGAGAATGTCGCGCAACAACACGGTGATGCCCACACACAGAGTACACCAATAGTTGAACTGTTTCGTGGTGATACCCACTTTTAAGAAATACATCGCTATCATCACTAGACAAGCGATATAGAAAAAATTGAGTATCAATTCGTTCCAGGCATTTGCCAGCCCGAAATGGAAAACTGCATAAATCATCGTAGCCACTGAAACTACGCCAGCCAGCAATACGATGGCGATGTCAACGATTTTGCCTTTTTGTTTGAATCTTACGTCCATAATATCTTAATTATCGTTCTTTACAATGTCTTTAATATGTATATCGCACTGCGGGAAAGCGATGGTGATACCCGCATCGTTCATAGCCTTATAGACGACTTCCTTGGCACGTTCCACGTATGCAATCCGTTCGGGGACTAATATGTACTGTTTCACGGCGATATCCACGGAACTGTCGCTCATGCTTTCCAGTATGATGATAGTGCCTTTCTTCGGATCCACGATATGGCGTCCATATTTGTCTTTGGTATCCAACTGCTTCATTGCCTCTAACAGTACTTCACGCACCCTTTCCACGTCGGTGCCGTATTCCACACCGACGATGACCTTGGTCATCTCGTATGAGTTGTTCCGAGTGAGGTTGTTGAAATTCTGTCCAAAGAGAGAAGCATTCAGGAAAGACATCTCGGTACCTTCAATGGTCTCCACCAGCACACATTGGTAGTTGATGCCGGTAACCCTTCCCCGCACCCCTTCGCACTCGATCCAGTCGCCGACACGCAGACGTCCACCCATCAGCTGAATACCGTAGATAAAGTTGTTGAGGATATCCTTGAGGGCGATACCGATACCGGCAGACAAACCGCCTGCGATCAATGCCAGGGAGCCGGTGGGGATCTTCAATTCATCCACCATCACAATAATGTAGGTCATCCAGACCAAAGCACTGATGATACTGTTTCCAATGGAGAGGTTGATTTCGTTGGCGCGTATGTAAGTGCGCTTGTTCTTGCGCATAAAGGAGGTATAGCGGATATAGTGCCAAAGGACATGAAGGACGCGATTGATGTAACGGAACACAAAGTAGAGACTCAGCAGATAGACAACGCTCATGACGGAAACGCGCAGCGTGGAGACACCCGTGGCCTCATCCGTGAGCTGGAAGAACGGATCAAAATAGTAGCGTTTGAAGAGATCCGTGAAATCAAACATATCCAACGAGAGATGGATGAAAAACGGTATGGAGAGCAATATCAGGACGGGAACCACAACCTGCTTGATAAGGTCGTGGAACCATGTGACGCTGAAAAGCATAATGTCACGGTCTTCACCAAACACGTACGCGTTGTGTTTTCGCTTTTCCTCTATGCGCTCGTCCAGCCGGTTCTCTTTGTAACGGTCCATCAAATCCGAGACACAGAGGATGGTTGACAAACTCACCATCATGAAGTACCAAAAAACAGTGAAAATCAAAGCGTAGAAAATAAAACCGATGACCGCACTAATCAACGAGATACTATAGACGGTTAACGAAACCCAACCGAGAATACTGTCGATACGGGCGGTTTGTCCTTGCTTCATCAGACAAACGAACAACTGTCCCAACACCGCAACCTGCAGGACAGGCGTGAACACAATGGTCAACAGAATGTCCGGAATAAAAGTGTTCCTGCAGATGATGATGAACAATGCCAGCAGAATGGTGGGGATATAGAGACTGATGCCGTGACGGATTTGGTCTGTATTGACACGCAGCAGCAATGAACCGGAAACAGCCGCAAGCAGCCAAAGGAAGATGTTGATGTTTTTCACACCGTAATGCACATACTCGCTTCCTTCCCAAAAATAGCCGAATGTCAAGAAATACAAAAGGGTGCTCACGAATATGGAAAACAGTAACAATGACTTATTCAGGACGGCTTTCGGGGTTTTGGAGAAACGTTTGATCAACCAGAGAATGACATATATCAACATCCACAGCATAAGAAGTGTGCCCAATTGGATGCCGCAGGCTATTACCGAAAAGGCTTTTTCCGCCCTTCCGGAGAGTTTGTTGTAATATCGGTCATCTTCGGCTTTTGCCTTCTTCAACGCATCAAAATCATACTCATTGCGCATCTCTTTCTTCATATTCTTCCAACAGGTTTTGAAGTTGGAGAGAACTTCCCAATACGGCGCTTGTCCTACAAAAAAGACGTACTGGTCCAATGCGGTGTATTGTGCCTCTGCGTAATCGTAGGCCTCTTTTGTGCGAATGAACGCTTCGCGATAATGGGAGCTGTCCGCCACAACGGTCTCGCGGTTTTCTGCATACATCTTCAGCAGTTCGGAGGCGTATAGAATACAGGAGGTGCGGTACTGTTCCCCCGCCTCGTCCAGCACAAACGGCGCCGCAGCGCTGTCCTTAATGGCGATCTGGATAATTTCCCTTTCCAAGGAGGATTCGGTTTCCAACAAATTGGAATCTGACAACTCCTCATTATGGTATAACAGACTGTCCGGCACAATTTCAACCTCTATCTCCTTCATCTCCGGCGGAAGACGGCGAAGGGCCTCGATCAGACGCGCATAACGCTCTACTTCAAAGTTGAAGTCGTTGATGACTTGGTCATACGGCCGCATACCCTGATTGAAATCATGATAGCTGGTCGTCACTTTCTTCAAAGCGTAGGCCATGTCGAACGTCCGCTTCTGTTCCTGCGAATAGAGCAGGATGGAGAGTTCGTTCGTCCGTGTGATGACATCGATCATCCGCTGATGCTGACTCTTGTACTCTTTGTTGAAAGCTTGCTGTGTCTCAGGCATTTGATCACACAGCGTCTTCAATTCCAAGTTCAATTCTTTGAGGGTATTGGTCAACGTACGCTCGTTCACAGTCACCTTTTGCGCCATCGCGCCGACAGTAATTATAGCAACAGCTATGAGGCAGATTATTTTTTTCATTGTTGAAGGGGTTGTCAACTTGTTTTATACTCGATTCAATTATGCTGCAAAAGTACTTTTTTTTTTCTGAAACAAACAAATTTTCCTCAAAGCCACGATTTCGACATAATGGGCTTCAGCAAAAAAAAGAGACTCTCGCTCGAAAGTCTCTTTCTGTAACTCGTTTACAGCCGTATCTTCTTGAACATCCTTTTCCATCGCACCTTGCCCTTGTCGCTCCAGGTCTTGAATTTGTCGATGGAGAGCCATACAATAGATGCCTTACCCACGATGTGGTCCTCGGGCACGAAGCCCCAGAAACGGGAGTCGGCGGAATTGTGACGGTTGTCGCCCATCATGAAATAGTAGTCCATCGCGAAAGTGTAGTCGGTGGCCACCTGCCCGTCAATCAGCACTTTGCCGTCCTTCACCTGCAGGTCGTGGCCTTCGTAATTGCGGATGATCTTGTCGTAAAGGACGATGTTCTCGGGCGAAATCTCCACCGTCATGCCCTTCTGCGGGATGGTGAGCGGACCGAAGAAATCCTTGTTCCAGCGGTAGTTGCTGTCGTGCGGGAAGATGTCGGGATCGTATTCGCCGTCATCGTCCTTCCACATCTTCACCTCGTAACCCTTCTGCTCTATAAGATTCTTCTGCTCGGCATTAAGCCGGAACAGAAAATGGTTGATGTCGATCTGCTGCATATCCTCTTCGTTGATGTTCAGCGTCTTGCGCTCTTTCTTGGAGAGTTGCAGTCCCGAGGGATGCGAAACGATGTACATGAACTGGATACGGTCGGGATTCTGCGCCTTCTGTCCGTTGATATAGACTTGGCAGTCTCTGACCTCGAGTTTGTCGCCAGGAGTGCCGATGCAGCGTTTCACGTAGTTCTCACGTTTATCGACGGGGCGGGCAATGACCTTGTACTCCTGCCAGACCACATCCCTACCCTTTCCGGGACGGTAGGCGCCGGGGTACTTCATCCGCAGTTGCTGGATATATTCGGGCGGATAATGGCGGAAGAGGTTGTTTTTCTCGACATCGCTGGCATCCGGATTGAACATTGCCTCGAACTCACGCACGATGGCGTAATAACTCTCGGCCTGACGTTCCACCACCACCGTATCACCGTCGGGATAGTTGAAAACCACCACGTCGTTGCGTTTCACCGGCTTGAGGGCTTTGGAACGCATATAGGGCAGTTTGATGATTTCCGAATAGGACTTCACCTCGGTTTTGGGCAGTTTGTTGTGGACGAACGGCACGGCAATGGGCGTCTGCGGGGCGCGCACGCCATAGGCTATCTTGCTGACCGACAGGAAGTCACCGATCATCAGGGAGCTTTCCATAGAGGAGGTCGGGATGGTGTAGAGCTCGAACCAGCAGGCGCGGATGATGTAGGCCGCAGCCACCGCGAAAATCAGCGCGTCGCCCCAGGAACGGGCGGACGTTTTCTTCGGACGCTCTAAGTTCTCCGGCGTGACATATTGTTCCTTCTTCGAAAAACCCAAATACGGCAGGTAGAACGGGAAGAACATCGTGCCGAGAATCAGTGGCACGTAGCTGTATTTGTTGAACTGCCGGATGGTTTCCCACACCATGTAGAAGAACATGAAGATGCCGAGATACGGGATCAGGAACAGCAGCATCCACCACCATTGCCGACCGATGACGACCTTGATCCAGAGCCACACGTTGTAGAACGGGATCAGCGACAGCCACGGCTTGAGACCGGCTTTCTTGAAAATGCCCCACATCCCGACTTGCCAGCCGAGGAAGGAGATGATGAGGATGACGATAAGGGCGGTTTTGGATATGAACATGTTTAGGGGTTAAAGGGTTAAAGGGTTAGGGGTGAGCCCCAATTATCAATTATCAATTATCAATTTCTCAAAAGGATATACGCCGGAGGGTTGCAGCACAATCCATTCGGCGGCGTGGACGGCGCCACGGGCGAAGCCTTCGCGGCCGTGGGCGGTGTGGGTGATCTCGATCGTGTCTTCGGGGGAGGACCATACAATCTTGTGCGTGCCGGGCACTTCGCCTTCACGGATGGCCGTGATCGGAAGCACCACGCGGGTGTGGTCGCAGGGCGTGAGTTGCCACTGCTGCAGGGAATCCACTTCATGGAGGATGTCCTGGGCGAGATGGATGGCGGTGCCGCTCGGCGCATCTTTCTTGTGGATGTGGTGCGTCTCCTCCATCTCCACGTGGTAGCGGTCCTGATCGTTCATCAGCTGCGCCAGCAACTGGTTTATCTTGAAGAAGATGTTGACCCCGATGCTGAAATTCGCGCTATAAACGAGCTTGCCGCCCGCAGCGTTGCACTTCGCGCTGATTTCGTCTAAACGGTCGAGCCAGCCCGTTGTGCCCACCACGATCGGGACTTTCGCCTCGAACGCACGGAGCATGTTCGGCACCGCGGCCGACGGTTCGGAAAAATCGATGGCGACCTCCGCCTTCCGGAACTCCCCGTCAAGCCGTTGCCAGTCCTCTTCATTGTCGATGACGGCCACCACCTCGTGCCGCCGCTCCAGCAGCACCTTCTCCACCATGTGGCCCATCTTCCCGTATCCTAATATCGCGACTTTCATTTTACTCTAAACTCTCAACTCTCAACTCTAAACTCTCAACTCTCAACTCTAAACTCTCAACTCTCAACTCTCAACTACCTTCCCAACGCTTTCTTCACCGCCGCCTCAATCTCCTCGCCTCGCAAATCGCGGGCGATGATGACGCCGTCCTTGCCGATGAGCAGGATCTGCGGAATGGCGTCAACGCCGTAAACATCGGTGGCGTTGCGGGTGCCGTCCAACAGCTGCGTCCAGGACATTTTCAAATCCTTGATGGCTTTGGCACGACCGTCGGGCTTGTCCCACACGTTGAGACTGACCAACACAAAATCCTTGTCTTTTCCGTACTTTTCATGAATCTTGGCCAAATTGGGGATCTCGCGGCGACAGGGACCGCACCAGGAGGCCCAGAAATCGATAATCGCGACTTTCCCGTCGATCACCTTGCTCAGTTTGATGGGCTTGTCCGTCTTGTAGTCAATCAAATCGAGATCGACGAAGTGCTTGCCGGGAGCCGTTTGGCTCAATTTCTCCATCGCTTGCAGCTTCTTTTCCAGCCGTTTGTACGTGGTCACAACGGGAGCGGCCCCTTCCAGCATCTGCAGGACGGTTTCGTAATCCACAGCGTCATACCCAAGGTAATCTTCCAGTGCCAAAGCACCGACCGCGTTGGTCTTGTTGGCTTCATACATTTCAGCCATGGACTCCATCAAGGACTTCCAGCTTTGCGTATAATCCTGCGTCAAACGGACCACTTCTCCTGCCGACATAAACTCTGCACCTTCCAGTTTCGCTGCAATCTGGTCAATCCGTTCCTCTTCTTGATGGTATTTCCGGGAAAAACTGTAATAAAGGTCGTTCAGCGGAGTTCCCGACAAGGAATCCGTGACGAGATCGCCGTAAATCTCGCCGGGCTCAGCCACGAAGCGGAAATAGAAGTAATTGTTGCTCCCTAACGTGAGCGAGGAGGTCTGCATATAGCCCACAAACGGTTCCGCAACGTCAATATCAAAGGCAAAAGCGCTGTCAGCAATTTTCGTGCTGCCAAGCTGCTTCCCCGTGTTCATGTCATACAGCACCACCGCTTTCCCTTGAAACTCAGCCACATCCATACGACATTTAATATGGCAGTTCTGCGCCGTCGCCTGTGCAATCCCACACAAACACACCGCCACCACCATCATCTTCAAAACCAAAAAAAATCTATTACTATTCATATTGTTATGGTATTATCATTCTTCATTCTTCATTCTTCATTAAAAAGACAACACCACGCTCACCCCATACGACGGCGAGGTGTTGATCGGATTCGGGAGCAACATCGGGCTCCAATGGAAGGAGAGGTCGTCGGAAACATCGAAATAGTAGAGGTGCGCGTCCACCATGGCGTCGATGAAGTTGAGGGTGTAGATGATGGCGGTGGCCGCGATGCAGATTTCCATGTTGCGCTGGGCCTTCTGTTTGGCATAGAGGATGTTCTCGTCGGGAATGTCCGCCAGACCGGGTATCAGCAGCTCGGTATTGCCGTCGCGGCGGTTGATGAACTCGCGACGGTAGAGCATCATGTCGGAGGCGTATTTGGTGAGGAAATAGCACGAACCTTCCAAAAGTCCATACACAATGGGCACTTTCCAGTACTTCTTGTTGTAAATCTGACCGCCGCCGGGGATGATGGACCAAAGCATCGCGGCCGTGGGGCTGTGCTTGGAAACCTGCACCGAATCGGACGCCTTCACCCGCGACTGCTTCTCGGAAGCAATCTCCTGAGAATACGCAAACAGACTCATACAGAGCAAGATAACTACTGTTAGAATCTGTTTACGATGTTTCATACTCGAAATTAATTGCATGCTGCTAACGTGAAAACTCCCGTTTTATTGCAGCAGGCTCAAAATATTCTTCAGTTCCTCGTCTGACGCGAAGGGAATCTGAATCTGGCCTTTGCCGGAGATGTCCTTCTTGATGCTCACCTTCGTGTTCAGCTTTTTGGAAATGGCGGTCTGCGCGGAACGCACTTCGTCCGAAAGGGTGATCTTCACCTTCGACTTCTTGTCGAGAACGCCTTCCAGCGTCTTCTTCACCAACGTTTCCGTCTGGCGCACCGAAAGTTGTCCGTTCACAATCTGTTGCAGCAATTTGGCCTGCAACGCTTCGTCCTCCACCGCCACCAAGGCGCGGGCGTGACCCATGGAAATCTGGTTGTCGCGCACGGCCACCTGTACGGGCGTGGAGAGTTTGAGCAGACGCAAGTAGTTGGAAATCGTAGTGTTTGTCTTGCCCACCTTCGTCCCCAGTTCATCCTGGGTAAGGTGGCACTCGTCGATGAGCATCTGGTAGCTCATGGCGATTTCGAGGGCATTGAGGTCGGCGCGCTGGATATTCTCCACCAACGCCATCTGGATGGAAAGGGCATCATCGACCGTGCGCACAAAGGCGGGAATCTCCGTAAGACCGGCCATCTGGGCGGCACGGAAACGACGCTCGCCGGAAATCAGCTGGTACTTGCCGCTGCCCACCGGACGCACCGTCACCGGCTGGATCAGCCCGTAGGTCTTGATGGATTGCGCCAACTCGTTCAGGGCATCCTCGTCGAACTTGGTGCGCGGCTGGTACGGGTTCGCCTCAATGGACTCAATCCGGATGTTCGCGTTGCCGCTCACCACATTCGCATTATCCTTATGGACAGGGATCGGCATATCACCGAGCATCGCGCCCAACCCTCTCCCTAACGGTTTGTCATTCTTTGGCATATTTTCAATTCACAATTCACAATTCACAATTCACAATTTACGACCAACACATATCCAACCATAATCCCTAATAAACTCTAAACTCTCAACTCTCAACTCTAAACTCTCAACTGCCACTACACCGTATATCCGTTCTTCAGCAAAAACTCCTTGGCAAGGTTCATGTAGTTGACATGACCCACGGACTTGATGTCATAAACCGCGATGGGAACACCATAACTTGGTGCCTCACTGAGTCTTACGGTACGGTTGATGACGGTATCGAAGACGATGTCGCGGCAGTGGAAGCGCACGTCCTCATAGACCGCGTTGGCCGACTTGTAGCGGTTCGTGTACATGGTCATGAGGATGCCCTCGATGGAGAGCTCGGGGTTCATGTTCGACTGCACAATGCGGACCGTGTTGAGCAGTTTGCCGAGACCTTCGAGGGCGAAGTACTCGCACTGCACGGGGATGATGACCGAATCGGAAGCCACCAGGGCATTGAGGGTCACCAGTCCGAGTGACGGGGCGCAGTCGATGAAGATGAAGTCGTAGTCGTTCTTCACATCCACCAGTGCATCCCGCATGCGGTACTCGCGGCGGTCGTAGTTGATCATCTCGATTTCGGCGCCCACGAGGTTGATCGTGGCGGGCATCAGGAAAAGGTTCGGGGTTTTCGTCGCCACCACGGCCTCGGAGGCCATCTTCCCGTTGACGATACAGTCGTAGATGCTCACCGTGTCGTCATCGGGATAAACGCCCACGCCGCTGGAGGCATTGCCCTGCGGGTCGGCGTCGATGAGCAGCACACGGAAGTCGAGCAGGGCCAACGACGCCGCGAGGTTCACCGCGGTGGTTGTCTTCCCCACCCCACCTTTCTGGTTTACAATGGATACTATCTTCCCCATTATAATGAGAGATCTATGTCGTCGAAGGTGATACCCAGATCCATGTCCTCGTTCTTCTCGAAGTTGTCGTTCTCCATGAAGTCATCCTCGGCGGGCACAGTACCATCGTTGATGAAACCGATCACGCCGGAAAGGGCGTTCTGAAACTTCTCGAAATCTTCCGGATAGAGGAATATTTTGTGCTTCTCGTAGAAGAAGTTGCCGTTGTCGGCGTTGAACTTGCGCTTGCTCTCCGTGATGGTGAGGTACATCTCCTCGTTACGGCTCCGCTTCACATCGAAGAAATACGTTCTTTTTCCTGCCTTGACCGCTCTGGAGAGCACTTCATTTCTGTCTTGATTTTCCATAATGGCGTTAACTTTTATTGTTTCAAATTCGACCGCAAAATTACTAAATTTCGTTTATGCGGACGTATTTTCCGAAAATTATTTTCTTTTTTGTCCTTGTTGCTGTTGTTTAAGCATTTGAGCCTGTTGTTTCTGCAGTTCCTCCATCTTCATCTGCCAGCGCGACTTCTTGACGGGCTTCTTCATGTTCTCCTGCATCTGCGCACGAAGCTTGTCCTCATCCACGGCGATGCGGAAGATGAACATCTGCAGGAAGGTCACGAGGTTAAAGAGCAGGTAGTAGTACGTGAGGCCGGATGCGAAGTTGTTGAACATGAACAGGAACATGATCGGCATCATGTACATCATGATGTTCATCATGCGCTGCTGGTCCTTGTTGCCCTGCGTGGGGGCCATCAGCTTCTGGTTCAGCCAGGTATAGACGATGGTGGCGATGGTCATCAGGATCGTGAAGAGGCTGAGGTGGTCGCCAAGCAAGGGGACGTTATGGCCGAAATCCCAGATGGAGTCGTAGGTGGAGAGGTCCTCAGCCCAGAGGAACGGCTGTTGGCGCAGCTCGTAGGCGGAGGGGAAGAAACGGTACATGGCGATGAGGATAGGCATCTGCAGCAGCATCGGCACGCAGCCGCCGGCCGGACTCACCCCCGCGCTCTTGTAGAGGCTCATCGTGGCCTGCTGCTTCTTCATCATGTCCTCCTCCTTCGGGTATTTCGCATTGAGAGCCTCGATTTCCGGCTTCAGTGCCCGCATCTTGGCCGACGACATATAGGTCTTGTAGCTCACCGGCAACACCACAATCTTGATGAAGATGGTGAGTATCAGGATGATAAGACCGTAACTCAAGCCGTATGCCTCTAACCAGTTGAACACCGGGATGATGATGAAGCGGTTGATCCACTGCAGCAGGAAGAAACCCCAGCCCAGGGGCACCTGACGCTCCAGTTTCTGGTCGTAGCCCTTGAGCAGGCGATACTGATTCGGACCCACGAACATGTACATTTTGAAATGACCGTCGTTCAGGTTCGCCATCTCGAAGTCGAGGTCGGCGTCGAGATCCTTCAGGATGCTGGTCTCGCCCTTTTCCGGGACCTTCACGGTGACGGAACCCGACGTAAAGGGTTGGTCGGTGGTCACCAAGCAGGTCGTGAAGAACTGCTGTTTGAAGGAGACCCACTTCAGCGGCGACGTGAATTCCTTATGGTCGGGCTTGCGCTCGTCGAGGTTATCCACCTCGTCGCTGTTGTCCATATAATATATAGAGGTAATGTTCTTCTCGTAGTCGTAGTTCTTCTCCACGCACTTGGGCTGGGCCTGCCACTTCATGGTGAAGCTGTGGCGGTTCGGGTAGAGATACGGCTCCATGTTGACCATATTGATTTGATAATCAAACTTATAGTCCTCATTGGAGAAGGTATAGAGATATTCGATGTAGGATTTCTGGTTGAGCACCTGGCACTGCGCGCTGTCCGCCGAAGAGTTGGGGTAGAGTCTGAGCGACAGCTTGTTATGCTGTGCATCCACCACCAGTTCGTCGGTATTGGCCACGAAGACGCATTCATCGGTGGAGATTTCGGTCTGGTCGCGCAGCATGAGCTTCATGGCCATGCTGTTGGAGCCGCCCTCGTAGATGACTAAGGGCTCCTTTTCCGCGCCTTTGGGGGTGTAGCGATAGACATCCTTGAGCTGGATTTCCTTGAGGTAGCCGCCCTTCTTGCTGAAGCGGTAGTAAGCCTTGGCGGTCTCCACGGTATAGTCGCCCTCTTCATCCACCTGCGCGTTCGAGAATTTCTGCGCCGGGGTGAGCTTGGCGGCCGCCGGTTCAGCGGTCTTGTTCGTATCCGACTGAGCGTCAAGGGAGAGTGTGTTGTTCGTTTCCTCGGCCGATTCGGCCAGTTCCTGCAGCGCCTGTTCCTGTTGCGCTGCCTGCTGTTTCTTCACCTTCGAGGTCTGGTAGAAGCTGAAGCCCATAAACAGGGCGAAAATCAGCAACAGACCGATAACTGTATTCTTATCCATTTTCCAAATTTAAAACGGCGGCAAAAGTACAAAAAAATCGTGATTATCATATATCGTCATGAAAACGACTTTGCAAATATACAACAAAAAACAGCTTTTGTCAAGAGTAAGTTATCCACAATGGGCCGAAAGTTATTAACAACGTGGAAATCACAGTGTTCAGGCGGTTTTCCACGCTCTGGCAAGCCCCGGCAAGCAGATACAGTTCATTGTCTAATCACACCGGATAATCCTGCGGGCGCCGCCGTAAGTGGTCTGATAGTTCGAATCGGTGAAACGGCTGATGACCACACAGCCATTCCCCGCCGAAGCATGGATAAACTTGAAATCCCCGTTGTCATAGTCAGAAATGGCAATTCCCACATGCGAAATATGCCGGTTTGGATACTCTCCCGACACAAAAAAAACCAAATCTCCCCGTTTGATATTGGTCAGAAACACCCGTTCCCCCTCAATGCATAAGGTGCTGGTTGTGCGAGTGACCACAACCCCTATCTGCTGAAAAGCATAATTCACGAGGCCAGAACAGTCGTATGTGCGAGGACCCGAACCGCCCCATTCGTAAGGGCAGCCCAACTTCAAACGAGCATACAATATCACCTGGTCAATTTGGTCTTCACAACTATAGTCGTTTTCGACAGACTGCGCCGAGCCAATGAAAACACTACAAACCGACAGTGTGACAACAAGCAGGAAAAATCGGGCAAAACGCATACTCCTTTGGGTTAGATTCTCACACGCACCTCGAAAGCACAAAAGCCTGTGACACGGACATTGATTTTCTGTTGTATCTCTGCAGCAATACGCTGAGACAAATCGTCCGCATCCTCAATATTTGATGTTGGAGACAATGCTATGTCAATCATCATCCGCTGATGTCCATTGTGCATTTCAGACCGAAATGCAATATCACGAATTGCCTCTTTCGGAACCTGATAAGTATTCATCAACTCTTTACAACAGAACTGTTTGACATCCGACTTCGTAATCAGCCGCTCTTTGGTAAGGTGGTAATAACTGGCCATTTGGCGGAGCGTCTCATCGTCCGTAACCTCGTCACTGCCACCAAAAGTAGTCATCATAATAACGCTTTTCGACTCATCAAACAACGGAGGAAGCTTCACTGCACAGCTGGGAAGAAGCCCATTTCCCCGTTGGCCGTCCGTCAGTAGATAGGGGACGGCAATTCTCGACTGTTCACTCGCAAAATGACCGTTATGATGTTTCTGAAGCATCACATACACCCCGTTGGGCACCGACTGATTCTTACTGATGATGCTCTCAATTTCATTCAACAAGACTCGTACTTCGTTCACTTTTTCATCAAACTCGACATCGGCGAAGGGTCTGAACGCGTGAAAATCAGACGAATAACGATGCGTCAGGGCTTGAGTCTGATTGACTAATTCGCCAATATGAAAACGCTCTGCTGCGAACCTGCGCAAGGTAATTTGTTCTAAATCAAACGAATTGTCCGAAGGTGCCTGTAACTGAAGAAAGACTTTCCCCGCTTTTACCGATTGGGTGATGGGAGATTCTTTCTTTTCTTGAATATCGACAATCTTCTCTGTGGCAATCTTTTTTATGGGTTCATCAACCGACAAATTGACCGTTCCTTTCTCCACATTCACAATGGGAATGCAATTTATAAACACATCCAAGTCTGAAAGGACCACTTCTTCTGGATCGTTAATGGTCATTTGAACTGATATGGCCGACGACAACTCGTCACCCTCGTAACTCCCCACATAAAACAAGCGGTTGGCCAAGGGAGCTAATCTATCCAACCAGCTTTCGGTCGTTCCATAGAGCAATGAGCGATTGAAAACACAGTGGTTCACATTAAAAACATCACATAATGGCAACCGGTCACAATCATTGAGGGAGAACACAGGAAGTTGAACGCCGTCCACCTGGAGGGACAACGACGAAATTGTGTGATTGGGGAAAAAGAATGACACTCCCGAAAGATTATCTACATTCGAATTCCCGGAAAAGGATATTTCAAAAGTGTTCCTACTTACCCTTCTGACTGACCCTACCGTTGTGTTCAGGATTTTTGTCTTCAGAAGAGGCATGAACGAGAAACTTTCCTGCTCTTTGAACCGCATTTTGGTCTTAGACCGCTTTTCAAGACGAATCAACGTCGAATCATCCACGATCAAAGAGGACTCCGAGGCATCTACCATTTTCGCTCTTAGAACTGTCATGGCAGGTGTCGGTCTGGTCAACGTGAATGGGACCGTTCGCCTGATGAATTCATCCAACAGAGATGTGCGCAATTCCGTAATTTGTTCTTTCAACAGATTAGTTTGATGAGCCAACGCCGTCATAAAGAGATTGATGACAGGATCCCGTTCCAAATTATGCCTCACAGCACTCTCTCCATCACGATCCAGCCTCTTGTTTGCATCATCAAAGCTGTCGAAAAGCCCGTCTTGTTCCCATTGCTTGATAACTTTCTCAAGCAACGCCTTACCTGATTGTATATTCAACTGATTATCCATATTACCACACATAAAAATTGACCTCGTGACTGTAGTTTTGCGTCTTTTCCCCTTTAATCAGCCCTGAAATCAACAGTTTGACATTATGTTTTTTTGAATCATAATCCATCGTGACCTCACTCACATCCATTCGCGGCTCATACATTTCTATATTGCGTTTCAAAGCGTATGCAAAGTTCTTGGGGTTCTTGCTCGACCCCGTAATCTTGAAATCGTTCATGGGTTCGTCCGCCTTCCTATAGGCTATCGTGCGCTTTTTTTCATCAAAATTCTCGAAACGGAAATTCTTGAACACGAAACCGAAATCGGGATCTGCCTTGAAATGCCCCATCGGGGTGGCTATCAGCAAATCGATGAAGCGGTCAACCGATTTCTTGATGTCCGTCTCTTGCTCCACAGAGCCGTTCACAATCTGAAAGGGTATCTTAATGTACATCGTTACAACATATACGTGAATTCCTCTTCCTCTGGCTCGGGCTTAGGCTTCTCCACTACCGGCTCCGGTTTGGTCTGCTGGAGAAAGGCGAGTGCGGCATGAAGATACGACAAGGCTTCCTGAATGGTTTCGAAGAGTGCGTTCGGGTTATACTCAAGCTGAACAAACTCCCCTGCCCTATCAAGCAATTCATCATCTGAGCCGTTGAAAAAATCATTCGATTTGAGAATGAAAACCGCTTTTTTCAAATAGGAAATGAGCATTGCAGGAGTGTCGTATCGGAAAGAATTAGACATCTCGATGAAGAGATAGCCGATTTGATAATAAGCATCCTTATCCCCTTTTTTTTCAACAAGATCGAGAATCTTCCCCAAGCATTGCCTGCATTGGTTGGACAAGTTGCTCAAATCCGAATGGGCGCTGAGCACGCAACAAGGCGGAATGAAGTCCACGACTTCCCAGTCTCCATTTTCCGCATGTAGTTTCAACAACGGGAACAAAAACGGAGAGCAGGGGTTCAACAGATTGATAATTTGGAATTTATAGCCTTGTTCCAGCATAGGAACACCATTTTTCTCTACATGATCATCTTCCCCGCATGATACAGCCAAATAGAAGGTTCCTTGTACCTCTTTAGGCAACGGCAGAAAGATTCCTTTCGTGATATGCAGAACATTCCCTTCGCCATCCATAATGGTGCAGGATATTTTGTCAATCGTGAGTTTTTGGTCGGTAATTGTGTATTTCAACGTGAAGTCATGCAAAGGCACCAAACCGTATGCGAAAGGCACCAACAGCTGGCGGTTTAATCGACTGACACTGTCGTGATAACCATCCGCATAAAGAAAGGTTTCCGGCATGATTTCCATGCCTCTTTTCCAGTCAATTCTATCAAAAGTCATCATACTGTTAAAGATAAGTGTTATAATCCAACGTAAGGGTTCCATCCAAAACAAAAGGACGCCCCTCTTCTTTTATCGCATATTCAAAAGCCTGTTCAACGGGGAAAAACCATTCGGCGATAAATTGAACAAACTCGCCCAATTCATCATAAAGGGAAGAATACTCGGTATTTGTCAAAGAGGGAATGTAAAAAACGATTCTGGCAACGACCGTCCCATATTCATTCCCGGCATTATCGGGGAAAGTCCTGAAAACCCGCTGTATTTGGGCCTGGAAACCTGTTATGGCTGTCATCAGCCTTCCTATCAGCACATAATCGCCTCTGATCTCGGAAGCTTGCAACAACAACGGGAGTGCTTTTTTGACTTCCGGGTTCTGAATCGCCTGTGCATCAATATCATAGAGAGATTTCAGCAACACATCCACCAAATCGGATTCAAAATCCTGAACCACCCGGTCCAATCCAAGGGTGACTTGAAAATATTCCGAATCAAAGGGAGTGAAGAAGTTCAGGATGCGCTCTTTTTCGGGAGTGAAAGGCTTGTGTTTCCGTTTCGGGTCTCGCAGGTAATTCTCATCCACGAAAAGGGCCTCCGGGAGCAAGTGAAACAGCCCGTCACGCGACAAAGAGACGTTTACTTCCTTCGCAGACGTATCCACCTCCAAAAGATCTTCGCAATAGTTGCTGTAGAAGATTCCTTTCGAGCTAACCCGAACGGGCACGTTATCGGGAAGATACGTGTTCATCCAAGTCTCGGCTTTCAAATCGCCTATCGAATCATATTTCTGATTGAATCTCATAAGGATGACGACACGGTTATTGGAAAGGATATTTGGCCTCGTCTTTGGTCAGCTCCACATAAAAATATCCAGACTCGGTCGTGATTTGGAGAACATCGAAGTAGGGAATACCTATTTCCTTTAACGTCAATTGCTGGTAAGGGAATTCCTCGTCAATGTTCTCATACGTGTTCTGGTTGAGATCCATGCGCAATCGGCAATACAGCTGGGGATTAGAGTCTATGTAGTCGGGAATCTTGGATTCGGGAAGCATCGGTTTGAAGCACTGGTTGTCGTTGCGGGTAACGATTTTGTCCACAAACCGATCGTTTCGCAGATTGATTTCCACGCTCTCCACATTCAACAGGTCCTTGAGCATGGCGATACAGTTTTCAACGGTGATATCGGCCGAGAGCTGAGGAATCTTGAACACGGGCTTCCAATACTCATGAGACGGACAATCGTTATGATAAGCGGTTGATTTGTAAATCTTCACATTGTTGTGCATTCCTTCGTAATGGAACCACTGACCGCAAAGGGAGGTCAGGTTGCCCTTATAAAGTTCTTCCGGGTGAAGGAGTTTCATCGCTTCCTGCGTCTGCACCGCTCCGATGATGGAGGCTATCACAGGCGTGGTGGGAATGCGTCCCGCATCCTCGTTGCGTTTGGCCACGCCGGCGCACGACATCTTCTGGAACAGGTTGTGCTTGGCCGTATCCGAAAGTCCGCACTCGTAGCAGTTCACGCCGCGTTTGAAGACTTTCACCACGCCGTTCAAGTCCTCAATGCCGCCGTCCACCCAAGGCACACCGGCACGCATACATTGGCGGTTCAACTGAAGGCGGGCCAGACGACTGTCGAGACAACCAATGACCACATCCATCTGTTTGTACACGCCAAGACCAACATCCGAGCTCAGATTGCCCACAATGTATTGCACATTGATGTTTTTGTTGATTTCTTTGATGCGTTTGGCGGCCACTTCCGCCTTATATAACCCTTTGTCCGCATCTGACTCGCGAAAAAGGATGGAACGGGTGAGATTGGAATATTCGATGGTGTCGAAATCCACGATGTAAATGTTGCCCACGCCGAACAGGGCGAGGTTTTTCAGCACCTCGTTGCCCAATGCGCCCGCCCCGACGACCATCACTTTGGCCTTCTTCACATTTTCTTGCTTAAACCAGGAGAGCAGCGAAAAGACGCCTGCGCCCCACTCTCTTTGTTCGTTTGCCATCATCGTAAATTTTTAGTTCCGAAAATATACATAATGCCCACTTCCAACGCGGGATTCAAGAAGCGACAACCATCACTTGCCAGAAAGTTGTTTTGATTCAGGTGTGCTGTCGCATCTTGGAAAGGAGCCTTGTCATGCACTCCCTTCGCCATCGGAGTGATAGAGAAATCCAGCTTTGCCCCCAATTTGAGCACCCAAGGCGAGGTTTCGCCCTGACTTGTCCGGCACAGTGGCAAGTATATACCACCTGCCAATCGACCTGCCAGCAAAAACCGGTTGACATTCAGAGCTTCATCCATTTGCCCGATACTATTATCGGACACAAAACCTAATGATTCAAAATTGCTCAAAGTGAGTTGATATTGTGGGTAATACCCTGACAAGTCATAATATCCCGACACATTAAGCAACGATGAAACACAAAAGGAGGGGACGATAGCGAGCTGGAAGTAGCCACTGACCCGGTCATGATAGGGTTGGCCCACGGAAAGCGTCAGCGGGATGCTCAGATAATGCATTGTGGCCCGTTCTTCCATGTTATGGCCAGTCAGGTAAGCAATGTAATTGTCTTGGTCCCGATCCATCGCATTGTCGAATGTATCTGAGGTCTGGCCAGCCCCAGCCGCAAACTGCATTTTACTGTACTCCACACCGGCCCCTAACGACAACGAGCCCTTCCGCACCAAGGAACGGCTTCCCCAGAAGATGCCGACTTGATGGGAAAGGGTCATCCGGCGATTCCAAACAGATTGCCCCGACACGTTCTTTTGACCCAAGATAGTGCTAAAGGCCAGAGGAATTCCGATGCTATAGCCTACCCCGAAGTGCGAACAATCCGCCGAAAGACTTCTGACTCTCGGGGTGACTTTTTCCAAGGTAGCCAGGCTGTCCCGGAGCATTTGCAGCGAGGCGGAAATCACATCCACCCGTTCGTTCAGCGAGTCAATTGTCCGCTCCCGCGCAAGCAAATCACGTTCCTTGATAATCAACTCCATCTGGAGGCTGTCATCCTGCACCGGAGTTTTCCCTTTCAATTTGTTCAACTCTTTCTGGAGGGAGGACTTCTCTTTCTCCAACCGTGTCACAGTCTTGTTCAACTCCGTTACCAGACCATACTCCAAATATTGGATATCATCAGGACTGCCCTTATAGAACTTCATTTTGACAATATGGCCTTTGTACTTTCCTGTGACCACGTTCTGTCCCAAAAGAATATTCACGCAGCACAGAAAAGACAAAAGTCCAATTGCACATCTCAAATATCTCATAGCCGGCTATTTGTCTTTTTCAATATAGGTAAACAACGTATTCCCGATGGTAAATTCCGTACCATGGTTCAGCAAGATCGTCTGGCCCTTCTGCATCACTTGTCCATTAGGCAGACGAGTGCCGTCTGTGAGGGCACAACAATAGGGACGATCGTTCTCCAAGTAAATCTCCACCTGCTTGTCGGCAATAGTCACGGCATCATCCCAGTTCATCTCCAAAGTGCAGTCAATGGATTTGCCGATGGTCACTTTGTTGAAACCGCCCGTAACACTCATCCATTTGTATATGGCGATATCACGTTCCTTCACAGGACCGGAAATGCGCAAGAAGTACTTTTCGGAAACGAAATGCACCACCGCGATAGCGATTCCGAAGCCGGCGGCGTAAATCATGTAGCTGAACATGCTGAGCACCTCTTTGGCGAAAGTGGCCAGATAGAGCACCACGAAACTGATCAGCACGGAAATCAATCCGCCAATCAAAGCACTCTTGAGGTTGATGTCCGTTTTGAAAGAAAGGGTAAAGGCAATACCGACAGCGAACAACGCCCACGGAATCCAGTCGGTGTAGATGCAGTTGGTTTCCTTGCCCAAAAGGATGATCACCACGGCACCGAGCAGGAAGGCAACGAATCCTACCGCACTGCCGACCACGGCACGCAAAAGCATCTGACACCAGATTTTGAAATTCTTCTTCCTGAATTCAATCTGATAGCTGAAAAACAGGGTGATGAAAAATCCTAACAGAATGCCGCAAAGCAACATGGACTGGATTTTGGAGACAAACGACAAGGTGGTGAATCCTTGTAGCGTTTCAGCCGGCCGCAGCAGTCCCAAAAGACCAATAATCATTGACGAAAACAAGGTTTCAGAGTAGCAAAGCCGCATGAAGAGCCATGACACCAAGCCCGCCATCAGGCCATAGACCATCCACATCACAAAGTAGGGGGCGTTTCGCGGGTCAGAAAGTTGCTCCTTGTTGTAGTAATGGATTCCCTTGGAGCAGTTGTGGATGCCGTATTCCGGACAGCGGTTCCGATTCTCCTCCCAACACTCCAGATGCACTACATGTTCGCACTTCACCACAATCTTATCCCCATTTTGGAAAGGTTCCTTGCAATGATAACAATGCTGTTGCTCAACCGCAGAACTGCCGCTGCCACCACGATACTCCACGATATATTTCTTGCAGAATATCCTGTATTTAATCCATGGCACTAAATATTGCATGATCAGATAAGCCAACAAAATGAAAATCAAGCCGTAGAGCAAACCAGCAAGAATCGTACGATTGTTCGAAGTGTTTGAGCCCTCTGATGCCACAACAATCGGAACATGCTGGTTCCCAAACGCATAGTTCATGACTCCTTGCGCCAACACGGAGCCATTGTCCTTCAGCGTGACGGTAAGCAAACGTTGCGTGCCGTCGTACGTTTTGCCTGCAGGATTCACCAGAACCAACCTATAGTCGGCGGCAATGGAGTCGATGGTTCCCATCAGCGTCTCCTGCAACTGCGCAACATCGAACAGGGTGTGGAACTGTCCTTTCAGAGCGTCCTTTGTGGGCGCGGATGCACAAAGCGCCTCCATTTCGTCCTTGATATTTGCCGTGGCGCCAGGGTCTCCGATATAGATACAATGAATCGGAACGTATGGGATTTCCGAATGCGCCTGCTTTTCCGACAGTTCCCAAATCTCCTCCTTCCACTTGAAGAAGTCGGTTCCGATAAACGTGCCGTCAGCATTCATCACCTTGCCGTCCGTTAACACAAACAGCATTTTCTGGGTGGAGTCCTGAAAAGCAGGATTGTGCGGCACCTCGGGGTAGTGCAATCCGGGGGTGCCAGACAACTCCTCTATCTTGGCCATAATCGCCTTGTAGAGATACTTCTCCGTACCCTCTTTGACGACAAACTCCTCATAAAATTTGAACTTCATGTTCTCTTTCGTAGCCAACAGACTCGGGGTCACGGTACTGTCCATGAACGACAGATAGATCTTGGTGTTTGGCAAAATCTCTATGATGTTACAAATCTGGGTGTATTGCTCCAGCAATTCATTCGGTGAAATGCTCCCGCTTCTGTCCACCAAGAAGAGCATGGAAATCTGGTCGGAAATGACCTTTTTCTGGCGGATGTCGATAACGGAATCCACCTTGGGAGACATATTCTGCCCCATAGCGCTCACGTCCGACACAGAAAAACTGCCCGCGTTGAGCTGATCGACGAACTTCTTCTTGCCCGACGCATCCAGAATCTTGAAATCCACATAGAGCGTGTCCGCCTTGTCGGATTTTGAGAGTTGCACGACGGATATCGAATCCGACGTTGCCGCGACGGGCTGTTGTGGCTGTCCGCCCTGTTGTCCCCGCTGGCATGATGTTCCAAGGAGCAACAACGCGGTAATCACGAAAACCAACTGTTTTTTCATAGCTTTATCTGTTTTATTCATACTCTTTTTCTTCGGGTCCATTCCTTCATTTCCTTGAGGGAAGTGTGCAAAAACCTGATTTTCCGATCAGCGTTCTGCCAAACCACATAACATTCTTGTTCCGAACGATACACCAAGCAGAAGTCAACTTGGGTAAGGCTCTCGTCGCAACGATGCGGGTCAAAGGCTTCCTCTGTGTCGGGATCCACCACCAGCAAGCCAATCTGCTTGTCGTCGCCAGAGATACCGCATGCCGTAACCACACGGGTCTTTTTCTCTTCGTTCAGGCGAATCTCCCCATATAGAGGACAGGATTCTTCCGCAGCCTCCGCATAAACCGCATCGTCAATCTGGTTGATGGTTTTGGCGGAAAAGGCAAACTCGTCCCGCGCATCTTCTGTGGATACGATGAGGCTGTTTTCCACCGTGGCCGACGACGGCGCCGCGACCGCCTTATGCCGGCTCCACTCGTTCAGCACGTCAAAGGAGATGGTTTTGAGCAAATCCTCCTTGTTGTTCATCACCCCGCTGTTCTTGGCCGTGAAAAAGGCCATCTGCCAGTTCGGAGTGTTGGTGTCAATCACGATGGCCACCATGCGTTTGGGCGCATCGGGGTAAGCGAGCTGCTTCTGGACCACCAAATCATGGGAAGACAGGAACAGACCTAAGCCCGGATGGGAGTGCATCCAGACGGTGTGCACATAATCCCGACCCGTCTTCTCGCAAAGATTTCGGATGGCACTTCCTAACTTAATGCCGATTTTGAGCCCGAAATTCAGGGAATATTCGTCGTAAACCGCATCATCGCCGGGAATCACCATCTCTTCAACACTTATATTGTACTGCTCGTCATTCCCGTCCACGGTTTCCCAGCCACCAATCAGGTAGCATCCGGTTTCGTTGGTGCGCTCAGGCTGCTCAAGGAAGGCCTTATAGTAACTGTTGAGACTTTTCACCGCCTCCCGCGAAAAATAGACCTTCTTCACCGCCGTGTCAAGACTGAACTCCTCCATATCCACGGCAAAATAGCCCTCCGGATGCTCCCGAATATAGTCCAACCCGACAGCATAATCGTTTTGCTCCTCCTCCACCACCTGCATCACATGAAGGCTCTCCTCCGTGCTGTCATTCTTCACTTTCCGTTTCCTTCGAAGCAATAACAGAGTAACCAACAGCGCAACCAGCAACAGAAAGCCTCCCGAAGCGAAATAAATCACCGATTTCCCCAGCGCAAGCCATTTGGCATAGAACGGAACTTTCTTCGTCTCCTTCTCTTTTTCCTCCTCAATCAGGTTTCGGATGTCGATTTTCACCCTGTAAGGCTGATCATAAACCTCCATCTTTTGCGCATTTCTGAAATAGACCGTGAGGGAATCGTAGCCAGCCATCTCTTCGGGAGTGATGTTCGGAGCAACGTATTTCTTGTTTTGTTCCAAAATCTTGCAGGAATCACCGACAAATCGTCTCAACGCAACAGGCATATCCTCCGTGCAGATGATTTTGCAGAGATTCATCGGTCTGTCAATCGTCAATTCCCGCGTTTGGGCATCATAATAGACGGCTGCAATACCCTTGCTCTGAGCCGACGACACCATGGCCGTACATGACAACAGCATGACGGCGATTGCAATTCTAAGATACCGTTTCATGGCACTATATCGATGGTATATGTTTATTTTTCTTCTTTCCATTCAGCTGATTATTAAGTTTTTTCTTACTCACAATAAGATTTATCAAGAAAGCCAACAAAGCCGCCACAATGGTCACTTTGAAAATGATGTCACCCCATTTGACGGTTTCAATGTTCTGCGCTTCACTGATGGTTTTATGGCAGCTGTCGATTCGCTTGCAAAGGGAGTCCAGAAGCGGGTTTTGCGCGATAATGTCCTTGTGCTGGATTTTTTGTGCGGCATAGACCGGATAAAGCTCCATGTCTCTGCTTTTCAATGCAGCGAGGGTGTCTTTGGCGACCTTTCTCTTCATTTGGGGCAGCTGCTGGAAGGTTGCAGCGAATTGATCGTATTTGAGAGCGGTCAATGAAAAATCCGTCTCTAGCTCCCGTGTGAGGGCCTCGGCCTGGGCTTCCTGCCGGAGTGTCTCAATCTTCTCATCTATGTCTTCACGCAAATCTTTGATTTCCGACCAAATGTCGAACAACAACTGACTTTCAAGTGTGATAAACGATTTGTTGGTCTCATAATAAACGTCCATCCGCTCCACGCAATCCCGATATGTGCTGGAGTAGAGCTCGTAATCCGAATAGGTGACGAGATTTTTCTCGATGGTCTCCAACTGCGACAAATAGTTTTTCAGCTCGCTCTTGATCTCCTTGACCGAATCCGCATAACCACTCTGCGAAAACGCCCAAGTGGGTGTCAACGCCAACAAGAAAAACCATATAACGACAAGGGTCCTACGTGTTCTCATACCGCTATTTTACGACATTCTGATATGCCTTTTTGGCATCCTGATATTGTTGGATGACTTTTTGATATTTTTTCGTGCACGGATCCGAAAAGCCTTTCAGGTAGGCATCCGCCTCTTTCACAACAGCATAGAACTTTTGCTCGTTCTTGACTTTCTTGACGCGGTATTCATTCAGCAGACTGTTGATTTTCAATGTGGCGGACTTGATTTTCTCGGAGTCAAAATTGCACCGGCCACCGGTTCCGGGCACCTGTTCACCGCCGGATCCGGGACATTTCAGGTTGTTCAGCATCTGCCTCCGTTCTATAAAACGCTTTGCCAGACTTTTCAATTCAGGGAAATCCTTGTATAACGTCTCATCCACCGTCACATCATTGAACTTGGCCGCGCCTTCCTTGTATTTACGGCACGCTTTGCCATTGCCAGTGTTCTTGGCGATGGAGATATCATCAATAAGCACATCCATCTGCGTAATCATCCGTTGCAAGGAGTCCGCTGTCACAATGCCTTCCCCAATCTTGTCATAGTAACGGTAGAAAGTAGCGTACTCCTGCGTCAACTCCCCGCAATCGGTTTCCACAATCCCCTTACGGGCGGTCTCATATTTGTTCAACAGTTCCAACTTCTTCAAGACAACCTCTTTGGAAGTACCTGAAGGATCCCTCTTTTCAATTTGAAAATCAAGGAGTTTCTGATAATCATTGGTCAAGCTCTCATTCCATTGCCTGTATTTGCTGATCATTTCGTGCTGTCCGAAGCAATTGCTTTCCGGCAATTTCAACGAAATGGAGAAGTTGTTGGAAATGTATTGCAACGAGACTTTGTTGAAGAATTGCGGGAAATCGTACTTCGCCTTGATCGGAATTATATTGTTGATTTTCAAGATGGTAGGCACGCTTGCGTTGGTGATTTTGATTTTAAGGACAATCACCCTGTCGGGCGCGAGGTTCATCATCAGATCCGACTCTTTCTCATTATACAGCCATCCATTGACACACTCAAAAGCGGGCTTGGGCGTAAAGCCCGCTTTCAGTTGGGACTTCATATCCGCCGTCATGCTCAGTTTAGACCTGTAAAACTGTTTGAAATGTTCGGTCAGCATTTGGTCGTCAAGCTGGCTCCCACTCAGGGATGAGGGGCACCAAAGGTGTGTGATCTGGTCTTTCTTCTTGAGCGGCCTCTCGTAGCGGCTATGCACCACCACCGTAATAAAGTCCTGTTGGGGATCGTATGTGGCCTCCAACATCAAAGGGATGCTTGGGCAGTCGTTGGAGGGTCCCCGAAGAATGACCGGGATATGTTGTGTTTTCTCAGGCTCCACTGTATAGGAGAGCACCACGTCATTCTGCGCAACAAGCGCATTCAGACAGAGAATCGAAAAGAAAATCAGCAAATATTTTTTCATTGTCTTTTACTCGTTTTGTAAATTATGATACTCCTGCAGTTCCGTAATCCAGCCGTTGGGTTCCGCCTGGTCCAGCACCCACTCCGCCACCTTGTTGTCTTGCGGATAAGGAGGCGTATTCAAAGCGTGGTACTTCTCGTATTTCAGATAGGAAACCACCCGGTTGATGTAAAACGACAAATCGGTATAGCTTCCGCAGGCGTTGGTGTTCAGACACACCAGTCCGGCGAAATCCCCGAAATAGCGGATGTTCGGATGCCACGGATGGGGTATCTTGAAACCCGTGGGGGTCTGGGTGAGGAACTTGAACTCCAGCTTGGAATCCACGCCCGGATAGTTGTTGGGGATGATGATGCGCATGATGAACTCGTCGTGGAAAAGCGGCCGCTGCCATCCGTTCTCGTCAGCCTCCCCCACCCCGCAGAACGACTTGATGTTGAAGATGATTTCATAGATAACAGGGAGTCCTTCGGCATTCCGTTTCCGGATAATGTAGCTCACCTCCGGATTGTGCATATAGCGTTCGTCGATAGACATCCATTCGTTCAGAAGCCGTGCATTCCGACCAATAAAATGTTTGTCTTTGTATTTTTCTACTTCTCTCATAATTTTTTAGCCAGCAATGGGATCCATAATCACTTCCAAAGTGTCACCGCTTTTCACGTTGTAGTCGCGCAGGCAGCACTCCGTTTTACCGATTTTAGGGTTCAGGATGATGAAATTGTCGTTCTCGTCTTTCTTACCGAAGAAATATTCCACCACCACCCCGTCTTTATCGACGTTCGGCAGGTCAAAAATGGCTTTTCCGTTCTCATCCGTGCTGTGGCGCAGGTTCTGCATCAGCACATTCAACGTGGCGTTGGGATCAATCAGCTTATAGCGGATGGTCTTGTTCTTGTAATGCACTCTGAGGTAAAAGTCGTCTCTTTCCATTTTCTTTGTTTTTTTGATGAATTTATCGGTTAATTACTAATTTTTCGGTATTGATTTCGCCGTTTTCGCGCTGCACCTGCACCATGTAGAGCCCGTTCGCGAGGTCGGCTGAGATGTTAAGCTCGATTTCCCCCGTCGTCTCCTGAGCCAGCACCAGCTGACCGTTGGCATTGAAGATGCGCACGCTGACCGCATCGGCTGGCAGCAGCAATCTGAACCTGCCGTCATTGGGATTGGGGAGGATGCACACTTTTGCGGCGGAAGCATCCGTTTTTACCCAACAATCCGTCATGATGCCGCAATGCAGAATATCAGGCCGCACAAGCACCCGGTAACAAGCAGTGGAGGTCTGCAGGTCATCCTCCGGAACGTAATACTGTCCCGTCGCCCCGGAAATCGCGTCACCGTCCCGATACCATTGATAGAGAAGCCCCGCCTGCGGGTAGATCAGCATATAGGGAGTGCCGTCGGCATGGGTTTTGGCGACGATGGAGAGTTGTTGCAAGGAAGAGGGGACGACGGTGAGGCTGAGCGAGATGACGCTGTCGCATCCATTGACGGTTGAAAGCACAAAGTCCACCTCTGAAGATTGAGGTGTTCCCGTCTCAAATGTGGTATCTATTTCGCCGTTGAGATAATGGTACGGCAATTCACTCTGGCAGATTGTCTCCGAGAGCTGGAGGATAAAGGAAGGGTAGATTGTGAGGTGGAGGGTGTCCACTTGAATACAGCCGTCGGCATCCGCATGCGAGAACGTATAGGTTCCACTTCCGGTATATGTGGCACCATTCCAAAAATATTCATCGCACACCACCACAGTGGTATCGGTATGTTGCGGTTTATAAATGGTCAGATGCAGGGTCACAACAGAATCACAGCCCTTCACCGTCTGGTAAGTGAATTTCGGAGCGACGGTCGGGGTTGACGTGTATTCCACACCGTGCCAGATGAAACTTTCGCACTCCACGGCAGTCGTATCGCCCATGGCACTGTGATTGACTGTCAAATGCAACGTCACGACAGAATCACAACCGGCGGCATTCGTAAATATGTGAGTGTAATCGCCTGAGGTGGTGATATTTGTATGTTCGTACCAGTCGTAGCTGTCGCATGCGACGGCTTCGATTTCGCCCGTGTTGCTATTTCTGATAGTCAGATGCAGGGTCACCACCGAGTCGCAACCGCTGGCATTCGTGAAGGTATGGGTGTAATCGCCACTTTGGGTGATATTCGTATATTCAAACCAGTCGAAACTGTCGCACACGAAAGCTGTCGTGTCGCCCGTGTTGTCGTGACCGACAGTCAAGTGGAGGGTCACAACCGAGTCGCAACCGGCAGCATTCTCGAATATGTGGGTGTATTCGCCAGTCGTAGTAAGATGGGTATGTTCGTACCAATCAAAGCTGTTGCAAGCGAACGCTGTGGTATCGCCAACATCACTGTAGTTGACGGTCAGGTGTAACGTGACTATCGAATCACAACCGGCGGCATTGGTAAGCGTATATGTCGCATTATAATTGCTCGTTGTATATGTAACCCCGTTAATCCAAGTATATGAATCACAGGCCGTTATACTGTCAACAGCCGTACTGCTTTGAATTATCGTCAAATGTAATGTAACGATGGAATCACAATTATTTGATCCTGTAAAGGTTTGTACATAGTCACCTGTCGAAGTATAGGTCAAGTCATTCCAACTATAGCTATCGCAAGCTGTTACGGTCAGTTCCGAGTAATGTTTCGGTTTGACAACGAGGGTCAAGGTGACAATGGAGTCGCAACCTTTGACCGTCTGCAATGTGTCTGTATAGATGCCTGTGGTTGAAATCGATCGGCCATTGAAGTCGAATGTGTTGCCTTGGCAGATGGTGTCTGTAATGTATCTGTGATAGCTTGGGTCAACCGTTAAAGAAAGGGTAATCACGCTGTCACAGCCGTTCACACTTTGCAAAACGTAAGTGTAATTGCCGGCTGTTGTAAGATGATGGTCGAGAAAATGGAACGTATCACCCTGACAGATGGTTGCAGCAGTATCAACGTCATAGGTCGGATACACCGTCAAGGTCAAGGTAATGACACTGTCGCAGCCCTTAGTCGTATGCAACGTATCTATGAACGTATTTGTACCGACGGAGTAGTCTATGCTTTGGCCAAAAAAGTTGTAGCTTTCACCATCACAGATGGTGTCGTAAACTGTGATATTGTAAGTTGGATTGACGGTAACTGTCTTGTTGGCAGTATTCGAACAACTATTGTTATCCGTACCCGTAACGAAATAAGTAAGCGTGGTCGCGCTATTTGAATTGACCGTCTTGGTAGAACTCGTATTGCCATCATTCCATCGGTACGTACTCGCACCGGTTGCAGTAAGCGTCGCATAGTCGTCTTTGCAGATGCTGCTTTCGCCAGTGATGGTCACGATGGGAAGTGGGTTGACGGTGACGGTGACAGAAGCAGTGGCTGAACAATTATGCATGTTCGTAACTGTGACCGTATAAGTTCCGCTTTGACTAACACTGATGCTGGTCTGCGTGGAGGCATTACTCCAGAGATAGCTGCCGTCACCAGAAGCAGCAAGGGTGGTTGTCTGGCCTTGACAGATCGAGGTGTTATCACTTATGCTAACGTTCGGGAGTGAGTTAACTGTCAACGTAAAGTTTGCCATTGCGGAACAATTATTGGTGTCAGTGACTTCGACCGAGTAAGCACCTGTTTCCTTAACAATCAAGGTATGTGTTTTGTCAAGTATCATGTCATCTTTCGACCAAATGTAAGTAGTGCCTCCAACGGCCGTTAGGGTGACGCTATCCCCTTCACATATCGTTGCTGCTGTTGGGATAATCTGCGCGGTCGGCAAAGGGTTCACTGTGAGGTACAATGTCACAATGCTATCACAACCGTTCCCTGATGATTGTAACGTGTCAACATAAACACCCGAGGACTTCAAGGTGACTCCATTAAACACAACGGAATCGCCTTGACAGATTATTCTCGTGATAGAAGAGTCATAGGTGGGGTTTACCGTTAAAAAAAGAGTTACCACACTGTCACAACCCTTCGATGAAAACAACGTATCAGTGTACACACCAGTCGAATCAAGTAGCTGGCCGAAGAATGGATACATGTCTCCTTCACAGATAGTATCAAAAACCTGAGTTCCTTCAGTTGTGTTTACAATCAGGTGCAACGTCACCACGCTATCGCAGCCAGCGATGTTGGGAAACGTATGGGTCAAATTCTCGCACGATTGGGTAATGCCCGTATGCTCATACCAATCGAAGCTTCCGCAAGCGACCGCCGTAGTATCGCCATAGGTAGTATGATTAATCGTCAAGTGCAAGGTGTCCACTTGGGTGCATCCGTTGGCATCCTCGTGGCTGTTAGTGTAGTTGCCTGAGACTGTATAGGTCGTTCCGTGCCAAGTGTAGTTGCCGCAAGTATCAATTGTAAAAGCCGAATCTACAGGCACATTTACGGTGACTCTCATCGTGCCGGTATTCTTACAG
>JAGCVQ010000025.1 GCA_017962275.1 Bacteroidales bacterium | reverse complement strand
TCCGCTGGACGGTCTTTATCTGCAGTTTCACCACGTCGGCTATCTGCTCGCGTGTGAGCGGGGTGAACATGATGGTCTCGTCTATACGGTTCAGGAACTCCGGACGTAGCATTTGGATTTCTTCCACGTTCAGGCGGACTTTCAGCCATTGCAGGAGATGTTTCTCCGCATCGGGGTGGCGTTTGCCGTCTTTCCATTTCAAGTATAGGGCCGGCACCGCCTTATGCTCCAGGGTTTGGGTTTCGTAACAGTCCATTGACAGAATCGCAACCTGTTCGATGTCAGGATATTGCGAATAGATTTCCTTTACCAGCTGCTCGGTGTTCTCCGACGAGCCGGTAAGTTTGTGCAACTCCGCCCGCAGCGCCACAATAGTGGAATCCTGCTGTGCAATCGCGGCATCCTTCTTGTCGATGATGTCCTCAATGACCTGATTCTGCTGCCTCACGTTCATCATTCCCTCCATCTGCTTGATAACCAATTTGGTATGATCGAGACCGTAAGCCGTCCGCAACAGGGCCTCTATCTGGTCGATGTCCTCATTGGTAAGCGGTTTCCCGATGACCCGCAAGGTGATGGTCTGTGTTTTGTTGGTGTATTCCCGCTTGTGGTCGATAATCTGCACATCCTCGAAATACGGGGTCTGCTGGATTTCGTTCACGAACTTGATGGCCTGCGAGTTGAAAGCCGACTCGCGCACGAGGTTGATGGCAATCACCACGCTGGGAATCATCACCAAGATGGCGAAGGCGTAAATCATCCGTTTCACCGCGTTGAGACGGGAATTGTCCATGTAACGAACCTGCGGGAACCCGAGGAAACGCACCATAATGAACGTGGCAAACGCGATGAAGAAGGAGTTGATAAAGAAGAGGTAGAGGGCGCCGCCAAAGTAGCGCAACTGCCAAGTAGCCAGTCCGTAACCCGCCGTACAGAGCGGCGGCATCAACGCGGTGGCGATGGCCACGCCGGAGATCACCGTGAAGGGCTGGCTTTTGCGCGAAGTGGCCACGATGCCCGCCAGACCGCCGAAGAAGGCGATGAAGACATCGAAAATGGTCGGTCTCGTGCGGGCCAACAGCTCCGACTGCGCCTCGGTCAACGGAGAAATCAGGAAGTAGAGCGTAGAGGTTATCAAGCTGATAATCACCATGATGAAAAGGTTCCGCAGGGATTTCCTCAGCAGTTCCTCATCCAAGATTCCCACCGAAAGGCCTACGCCCGTGATGGGTCCCATAATGGGGGAAATCAACATGGCGCCGATAATCACCGCCGTGGAGTTCACATTGAGACCCACGGAAGCCACGATGATGGCGAAGGCCAACACCCACAGGTTCACGCCCCGGAACTCCACACTGCCGGAGATGTACCTGACCGTGGCATCATAGTCGGTATCCTCCTTCAGATGGGTGTATTCCAGCACGGTGTACCAGAACTTCCGCATCCGCACGCGCAAGGAGTGGTGCTTCTTGGGCGACGACGGGGTGGTTTCCTCTATCTTGGGGTCTTCTTCCATATTGGTCTATTGATCGTTCGTCCGTAGAGACGCAAAATTTTGCGTCTCTACAACGGGATATCTCGGTAATCAATGAATCGTATCCACAATCTCTTCAATCTGCAGGGCTTTTTGCTCGCCGGTCTGCATGTTCTTGAGGGTGTAAACGCCCTGCGTGCGCTCGTTCTCGCCGGCCATGATCACGTACGGAATGCCTTTGGCGTTGGCATAGTTCATCTGCTTGCCCATTTTCACGCTGTCGGGATAGATCTCGGCGGGGATACCCGCGTCACGGAGGCGTTTCAGTCCGGCCAGCGCATAAAGTTCATCGTCGCCGCCGAAGTTCACGAACATGGCGGTGATGGGGGTCATGATGTGCTGCGGGAAGAGGTTCAGCTCGTTGAGCACGTCGTAGATGCGTTCGGCACCGTAGGAGATGCCCACGCCCGACATACCCTTCAGTCCGAAGATGCCGGTCAGGTTGTCGTAGCGGCCGCCGCCGGAGATGCTACCCATGGCCACATCCTTCGCCTTGATCTCGAAGATGGCGCCGGTGTAGTAGTTCAACCCACGGGCGAGAGTCACGTCAATCTGCAATTCAGTGGCAATCTGCATCTTAGCAACATAATCCAGCACCACTCTCAGTTCCTCGACACCCTTCAGACCGGTTTCCGAAGCGGACAGCATCTGTGCCAGTTTGTCGAGAACCTCCCCGTTGGAGAGACCTTCGAGTTCGAACAGCGGGGCCATGCCGCAGACGGCCTCCTGGGAGATACCGCGCTCCAACATTTCCGCGCAGACCGCCTCGCGCCCGATCTTGTCGAGCTTGTCGAGGGCCACGCACAGGTCGGTCACCTGGTCGGCGTTGCAGAAAATCTCGGCAATGCCGCTGAGAATCTTGCGGTTGTTAATCTTCATCACGATGTTGATGCCGAAGGCGCGGAAGATCTCGTCGGTGATCTCCACTAACTCGGCCTCATTGAGCAGAGAGTTGCTGCCGATGATATCGGCGTCGCACTGGTAAAACTCGCGGTAGCGGCCCTTCTGCGGACGGTCGGCACGCCAAACCGGCTGCATCTGGTAGCGTTTGAACGGGAACGTCAATTCGCTCTGGTGCTGCACGATAAAGCGGGCGAACGGAACCGTGAGGTCATAGCGGAGCCCCTTCTCGCAGAGTTCGGAGGCCAACTTGTTCACAGATTTAGTTTCATCCTGGAATTCAACTCCTTTGGTAAAGTCACCGGAGTTGAGAATCTTGAACAGCAGTCGGTCGCCTTCTTCGCCGTACTTGCCCATGAGGGTGGAGAGGTTCTCCATCGCGGGCGTCTCGATCGGCAGGTAAGCGTGCCTGTGGAACACCGTGCGGATGGTGTCGAAGATATAATTTCGCCGCATCATCTCGACGGGCGTGAAGTCGCGTGTGCCTTTTGGAATAGAGGGTTTTACCATAATCATTATTATATTCGATAAGAATCGGCAAAGATACGATTTTTTCGGTTACATGATTACGCGTCCGGAGCCACAGACCAAATAAAAAAAAGTGTACTTTTGCAGCGTGGAAATTTGAGTTCAAAGTTCAAAGTTCAAAGTTCAAAGGTCAGGATTCAAGTTTCATAAAAAGAAAATATTCCTTGAGCCGTCCCGAAGGAACAACACGCGCGAAGCGCAGGTAACCCCACACAAGACGAAGCCGCAGTGTGGGGCGAAGAAGCAAGAAAGCATCAAACAATAAACTATAAACGTACAAAAAATGTCAGAAAAAATCTTATCGAAAGTGAAACCCGGAGTGGTTTATGGCAAGGATCTGCAAGAGATCTTCCGCATCGCAAAAGCTAACCAATTCGCTCTTCCGGCCGTGAACGTGGTCGGCACGGATTCCATCAACGCCGTGATGGAGGCCGCCAAGGCGGTGAACTCCCCGGTGATGATCCAGTTCTCGAACGGCGGCGGCGTGTTCTGCGCTGGTAAATCTCTCAGCAACGACGGTCAGCAGGCCGCCATCCAAGGCTGCATTTCCGGTGCCATGCACATCCACCGCATGGCCGAGCTGTACGGCGTGCCCGTGGTGGTGCACACCGACCATGCCGCCAAGAAGCTCCTCCCGTGGATCGACGGTCTGTTGGACGAAGGCGAGAAATATTATGCCGCCCACGGCAAGCCGCTCTTCAGCTCCCACATGCTCGACCTCTCGGAAGAGCCGCTGAAGGAGAACATCGAGATCTGCAAGAAGTATTTAGCCCGCATGGCGAAGTTGGAGATGACCCTCGAAATCGAACTCGGCATCACCGGCGGCGAGGAAGACGGCGTGGATAACACCGGCATCGACAGCGCGCGCCTCTACACGCAGCCCGAGGACGTGGCCTACGCATACGAGGAACTGAGCAAGATCAGCCCGAACTTCACCATCGCCGCTTCCTTCGGCAACGTGCACGGCGTCTATAAACCCGGCAACGTGAAGTTGGAGCCCATCATCCTGCACAACTCCCAGGAGTACATCCAGAAGAAGTTCAACACGCAGCCGAATCCCGTGAACTTCGTGTTCCACGGCGGTTCCGGTTCCGAGCCCGCCAAGATCAAGGAGGCCATCAGCTACGGCGTCATCAAGATGAACATCGACACCGACACGCAGTGGGCGTTCTGGGAAGGCGTGATGAAGTACTACAAGAAGAACGAGGCTTATCTGCAGGGCCAGATCGGCAACCCCGAGGGCGACGACAAGCCGAACAAGAAGTACTACGACCCGCGCCAAGTATTGCGCGAAGGCGAGAAGTCCATGGTCGAGCGCCTGAAAGTGGCCTTCAGCGACTTGAACTGTATCGACAGGTTGTAAGATCTTTTTTACAGAACGTTATCGGGGAACGTGCCAAACCGCGTTCCCCGTTTTTTTTTGACGGTGTAGAGACGCAAAATTTAGCGTCTCCACGCACATAAACCAAAATATTTGTATCTTCGCACCCAGAATTATCAACCTCGAATTTTTCACCAAACCCCTATCGCGTATAGAGACAGACCAGACTTTTTAACATATTGACATAAAGCGTTTTCGAAAGACAAAGCACGAAAAAAAATGAATATAAACAAACTCATAAGCCATTATTTTGAAGGTGTTCCTGCACCAGAGATTTTCACTTTTGATGCGGAGTGCATCAATGCCGAATGCAATGCCTTAATTGCCGAACTCTTGAAAATCAACGACATAGAACTCTCTGTTGTGCAATCTTTCAACTATTGTCTGTATGAAGTATTGGATAATGTTTTGACACATTCAGGCAAAAAATCAGGAGTTTTGTTATCACGTTTTTCTACGGAGAAGCAACAAATTCAAGTATTAGTGGCGGATGATGGGATCGGAATTCATCAATCTTTAACGGAAAACGACACCTACAAACATTTAACAGAGGCAGAAACGCTGCAACATGTCATTTTGGATAAGGTCACAGACGGGAAAGGCATGGGATTTGGATTGTACACAACAAAAAATTTGATTACTTTTGCCGGCGGGTTGTTGGTTATTGCATCCGGTGAACACCAGTTGACGTATGAAGGTCAGCAAAGTATAGTTAGTGAGATTAAGCGTGTGGAGGGGGCCATAGTTTTCATGGCAGTAAACACAAATCGAGAGATCAATGCCAACGACGTAGTTGACAACAGAACGGATTGTGCGGCAGATTTCAACGAGACGTTTTTAGAGGACGATGATTTAGATAATTTATGGTAAGATAAGATATGACGACTTTTACATTCAAAGATTACGGAGAACAGCTGGGCACAAGGATTTTAGGGGCCCGAGTGAGGCAGGATTTGCTATCCGTCATGGAAAAGGACAGCAAGGTGGTGCTGGATTTTTCAGGCGTCGATGTGGTGGCCAATGCTTTCGCAGACGAATGCATAGCCAAGCTCCTGCTGACGATGACTTTGGCAGAACTAAAAAACAGGACTACCTTCGCCGGTCTGAACGACATGGCCAGGATGAACATTGCCCTTGCCTTAAAAAGAAGACAATTGGCGTTAACCTCCAACTAAAATAGATTATCAGCCCCAATTTTTCACCAAACCCCTATCGCGTATAGAGACAGAACATACTTTTTAACATATTGACGGTGTAGAGACGCAAAATTTTGTAGAGACGCAAAATTTTGCGTCTCTACAGACCGCGCAAATCGATCTGTCCCGGTACGCCAACGGCATCTATTTCGTAAAGGCCGTGGCGAACGGGAAAACCGTTGCCGTAAGGAAGGTCGTGAAACAGTAATCTCCACGTATCACACGTATCTGCACGTATAACGACAACGGGCACCGTCATCTGACTGGTGCCCGTTTTTCATAGATAACAACGACCGAAATCATTCTTCATTATGCATTCTTCATTATGCATTGTAATCATTTCCTCCCGAAATCCGCGGGAATCTCCCCCCAGAGCGGGGTGTTCCATTTGTAGATCGGGGTGCTGTATTCGTTGTTGCGGAGCCAGGCCTCGGCGCGTTCAAGAAGGTCGATGACCTCCTCGTTCTCCTCGGTGGGCAGGATCACGGAGTTGTGCTTCCTCTTGCGCACCCACGAGAGGGCCGTCATGCTGTCGGTGTAGATCGGGATGTCGTAGCCCTTCTGCTTGATGAGGGCCAAGCCGTGCACGATGGCCAGGAACTCGCCCACGTTGTTGGTGGCGCGGGGAAACGGCCCCTTGTGGAACCACTCCTGACCCGTCTCGGTATAGACCCCGCGGTACTCCATCACCTTGGTCACGGAATTCCACGCCGCATCCACGGACAAGCTGCGCAAAATCGGCTTCGGCTGGTCCTGGAGCAACAACAGCTGCTTGGCGGAATTGTTCGGCGAGGGGTGCGTCTTGTAGAACTTCTCGTAGCCCTGCTTGAAGGCCGCATCCGCATCCGCCCTGCTCTCGAACGACTTGTACTTGGCGTTCTCGAATTGGAAAACCTGCTGTTTGCAGTCGTTCCAGTTGTCATAGACGCCGGGCTTCTTCCCCACCCAAACCACGTAATATTTTTGTTGCTTTGCCATCTTCAAATTTGTTATTTTTGCCGCCAGTTTTTTTTTGGAAAATCGAAGGGCAAAAGTATAAAATTTCAGTAATTATCGACCGATGATTTTTCGCCCGTAGAGACGCAAAATTTTGCGTCTCCGCAACGGAACAAACAGGTATTTCCAACAACAAAACGACAAATTCGGAATATGAAGAGAATAAATTATCAACAGGGAATTTTGGCGATAATCGCCGTAATGTTGTTCGCATTCACCACCGTTTCTTGCAACAGAACGTCCAAGAACCGCGTATGCAAACACTGGTCAATAGAAACCGTCCACTCGTTCCCGAACACCAACTGGGCCTTCGAGGAGGAGGTGCTGGATTTCCCGTTCGAGATCAAGGACACGACCCGGAGTTACGACGTTTCGGTGATACTGCGCTATGACACTTCGGTGGTGACGCTGACAGACATCCCCCTGTCGCTCACGCTGAGCGCCCCCGACGGCATGAAGTCCTTCTCCGCCAGTCATTTCCTGCTCGACATGGAAACGAACAAAGACATCAAGATGGTGGACGGTCATGCCGAGGCCACCGTGCTGGTTTATCCCAGCCGCAAATTCAAGAACTTAGGCACGCACACCCTGACCGTCTATCGCCGCGCCGAAAAAGCCGACAACTACGGTTTCATCAGCCTTGCGACAAAAGTGGCGGTAGCGAAATAGGTTCTTGTGATTTGGGACTTGTGACTTGTGATTTGGGACTTGAGATTTGTGATTTGGGACTTGAGATTTGGGACTTGTGACTTTAAAATCATAAACCATAAATCATAAACCATAGATCACAAATCATAAATCAAATACCTCTCCCGATACCCCCTGATAAACCGCCAATACTCCGGCGTTTCCAGCTTTTGGCATAGCTCGCTGTAATAGGCCTGATAGTAGTGACGCATCTGCTTGGAGACGAGGCGGTCGCGCTCGCTGTCCACATCGGCCTCGACCTGCTCGTACGGACGGACCCTTTCCTTAACTTCCAAAGTCATAGCCCCTTCCCGGAAAATAAATTCCCCTTTCGGCCACACGTGTCCCATGCCGTGCAGGAAGACCGGCAGAATGTCGGCACTCAGCATCCGCGCCAGCATGAAAGCCCCCTTGTGGAAACGCAAAATCTCGCATTTCGGGGAGCGCGTGCCCTCGGGAAAGATGCAGATGGAGTAGCCGCGCTCATACAGGTCGCGGAGCCTCGGCAAATTCTCTTCTATCCCGTCGCCCACAGGATAATACTCGGCATAACGCACCGCCGCCCTGAAAACAGATCTCTTCTTCACCCAGTCGCGGGTCAGGAACACAATCTTGGGGGTGAGCGAAAACATGCATATCAAGTCCATGAAACTCTGGTGGTTGGCGATGACCACAGCCGGCTTCGCGAAGGTATCGTCCGTGAGATTATCAACCCCAAACTTGATTCCCGGCATGCAGCGGAGCAGTAATCTCGCTAATTTGCAAATCAGCGTGTGGTATCTCAGCTTTTTGGACTCCGTGTTTTTGCCAATCGCCATATAGAGGTAGGTGTAGGGGATGAATATCAAGATAATCAACAATATCATCAGCCCGATGATCAGCGAGTAAAACAGGCGTTTGAGCGTGATCGGGGCCTCGCGCAGCTCCCCTTTTTTCTTGGTCAGCCAGTCGAAAATGACCGGCGGCAGGAAGGAGGCCATGAGCACCACTGTGGCCATGCCGATGATGGTGACCACCGCGAGGGAGCGCAAGGCGGGATGTTTCGCCACCACCAAACAGCCGATGCCCGCGAACATGATGAGCGCGGAGATGACCACGCTGTGCTTGTAGGAGGCGAGACGCGGCTTGCCGGTCGTGTATTCGTAAAGCAGTCCCTCGGTGATGAAAATCGTGTAGTCGTCGCCCTGCCCGAAGATGAACGTGGCGAGGATGATGTTGACAATATTGAACTGGATGCCCGTCAGATGCATCAACCCGAGAATCCAAATCCAGCTGACGGCGAGCGGCAGGAAAGCCAGCAGCGCCAACTCGATGCGACGGAAGGAGAGCAGCAGGAAGACAAACACCACCAAGCTGCAGACCAACCCGATGTAGTTGAAGGAGCCGCGCAGCATTTCCACCAACTGACGTCCGATGTCGCCGCCGGAAAAGACAAAGGCGGACTCTTCGCCCGTGCCCACAAGCGCGTGTACGGCATCCGGATTGTCCGTATTCACGTAACTCACAATCCGATAACCGTTCTCTATCGGGTAAATATACTTGTTGGTGAACGGCTCTATAATGTCGTCAAATTCCTCTATATCAGCTACCTCGCAAGTTTCAGTCACCATTGCGAGGAACGGACTGAAGGCCTCGGACGAGAAGCCCTGAGCGGCAGCTTCACGTTCGAACTGACGCAAGAAAGCACGACGGGAATCGTCCTGCCAGAAGGCGTTCCAACGGTCGGCGGCCTCCTGCTGACGTTGCTGCGAAGGAAGTACCTCCCCCACCCCGCTGACGGATGTAACATCCTTGCAATCACGCAGTTTACTTACCAACGCGTCGTTGAGATTGACAGCCTCCTGCAACGTTTTACCCTCCGCCACGGCATACATCGTGCCGGACGACTGTACCTGCGAGAGAATCTCCAGATTGTCACGCTGCTCCGGCGTCATGTAGTTGATGTGCGACAAATTGCTGTCGAAGGAGGTCTTCTGGGAGAAGTAGCCCAATATCACGGTGATAATCAGCCCGATACCGAGGATCCACGGGCGGGCTTTGCTGCGCGAAAGATGGATGCCCGTCCAGCGACCGAAAAGGAGCGTTTGGGAGGGCGATGGACGTTTGCGCATCAGCTGCGGCAGGAAGATGAGCACGAAGAGGATGGTGCCGAGCAGCATGAGGGAAGCAAACAAACCGAGGTCCTGCATGGCACGAGCGTCGAGCCAGAGCAGACAGAAGAAGGCCGCCACGGTGGTGAGATTGCCGATGAATAGCGGCAGCACCATCTCGCGAAGGGCCTCCCGACGGTCGCCGACCTCCTTGTATTCATCGAGGAAATGCAGCGGATAGTTGGCCACGATGCCGACGAGCACCGAGCCGAGTCCCACCACGATGAGCGAGATACTTCCCCTGAAAATCGCAATGCCGGCCAACGAGAACAACGCACCGAACAGGATGGAGGCACCTACCCACAGAATATCCGACAGACGGCGATAATGCAGCAGCAAAATCATGAGTATCAGCACAATGGCGATGGTTACCGCCGTGATGGAATCCCGCTTGATCTGCGCGGCGTTGGTGGCGGCAATCAGCGGACCACCCACCGCGACAATCTTCACGCCTGGGATTTCCGACTGCACCTCCGCAGCCTTCTCATCCAAGAATTTCGAAAGGCGACCGTTGTTATAACTCTCGTTCGCGCCGAACGGACTGTCGAAGGTGATGATGCCATGCTTGCCGTCCGTGGTAAAGAGATAGCCATCCACAGTTTGGAAAGAATCGTTGAGTTTCAGGGAGTTCAGACGTTGCAAGGCGGGGGTGAAGAGCTGCAGCGGGTCGGAGGGCAGCGTGCGCATGAAGACCCCGGACGTGGGGAACATCAGCATCTGCTTGTCGGCCGCCAACCGCTCAGCGACCACTCCCGGCGACTGCAATATCGAATCCATGCGCTGGTAATCGGCCTCTTCGAGCAGATAGGGCACATGGGCATAGACGGCGTCCATCAGGTCGAAGACCAGCGTTTCGTCAACGGTAACGTTCACGTTTTCAGCCATGTCGCTCTCTTCGAGAATCTCCCCGAAACGTTGCATGGCCTCTTGCGCGGCTTCCACATCGAGAGAATCTCCGTTCGCAGCGGAGAAGACCACAGCGATGCGGCTCTGTTCGGCAAACTGCTGATAGACCTCCTGGGCCTTTTTGTTATCCCCCCCGTTGGGAAGGAATTTGGCGATGTCCTCCTCGTAGCGCACCCGCGTCGCGAGAAAGGCAAAAACGGCGGACAATGCGATGACTAACGTCACGGTGAGCCACCGCCGCGTCGCCAGAAAGTCGTAAATCTTAAGGAAAACCTTCGTCATATCACTTCACCAGCTTCACCGCCTCGGACACGGGGATTTTGTTCTCGCCTTTGAAAGCTATGACAAAGGCGTCGGGGTACTTCCCCTTGATTTCCTGCAGTATCTGCTTGGCCGACTGGAGATTATTCTCGTTCCCAGCCGTATATTTCCAAAGGCCGCCCTCATAGTACCGGTTCACATTCGGGATGCTCTTGAACCGCTTGTCGGTGAGGGGGATTTGTTCCGGCACAGCCATGAACTGCACCACAAAACGGACCCCGTCGGGATTCACCGGCGTGTTCGCTATTGCGGCGGCTTTTTCATCAGATTCCTTCTTATCAGATTGATTATCAGAAGGATTATCATTGCTGTTATCATAGGTCACAGGTTTATTGGGGTTAGGTTCTGTCTTGGGCGCTTCTTCTTGATCGGTTGTCACCACTCGGTTTCCGGTCACCTGGGTGTAATAAGAGGCAAATCCGCGATAGATCGCGTCAGCAATGTCTTTCTTGTGCTGTTCGTCGGTGAGGTACTTCTCCTCCGTGGGATTGGAGAGGAAGCCCATCTCGATGAGGATACTGGGCATGGAGACGGACCAGAGCACCCAGTAGGGAGCCTGTTTCACGCCCCGGTCGAGGAGATGCGTGGTGCCGACGAGGTTCTTCTGCACCTTGTCGGCCAGTAGGATGGAATTGTTGAGGTATGCGGAGGAGTAAAGGGAGAACATGACAGCCGACTCGGGAGAATCGGGATTGAAGCCGGCATAGTGGTCTTTGTAGCCCTCCTCCTTGAGCATGGCCGCGTTCTCGGCGCGGGCCACGGCGAGGTTCTGCGCCGACTTGCTGAGACCCATCACATATGTCTCGACGCCGTGCGCGGAATGGTTGTCATTGGCATTGCAGTGGAAGGAGATGAAGAGGTCGGCATGGTTGTTGTTCGCGATTTTCGCGCGGTTGTAGAGTTCCACGAAAACATCGGTGTTGCGGGTATAAATCACTTTTACGTTCGGGCAATTGTCGCTGATGAGCTTGCCCGTTTTCAGCGCGACGTCAAGCGCCACGTCCTTCTCCTTGGAGTAAGTTCCGAGACAGCCGGGGTCCTTCCCGCCATGCCCAGCGTCAATCACCACCTTGAAGGTTTTGCCGTCTTTCTGGGCATTCGCGGGGAATGCGAAAAAAGTTATGAACAGACATACGAAGAAAAAAAGTTTCGAGTTCATCCCTTTCGATTTTTTGATTATCTTTGCTGTTTTTTTTTCTGCGCAAAATTAATACTATTGACCGATATTTTCGCCCGTTGATTAAAAAATTATACACACTGGATTTTTCATATTTTTGGATGCTGTTTATAGCATTCATATTCAGTGTGTTGTGCCTATCGGCGACGGGTCAGAACGTCAAGCAGCGACGGCCGGCGAGGAGTCCGGCGGACACCACCAAACGCGGCATCCTCAACCCCGATTATGCGGCCTCTGCCGACACAATCCCCCCAAGCCCGAAAATCCTCTCCCCCAACGCCATCACCTCGTTGGTGGAATACAGCGCGAAGGATTCCGTGGTCAACGACCTGCAGCGCCGATATATCTACCTCTTCGGCGATGCGGTGGTGAAATACGAGGACATGGAGCTCCGCGCCGACTACATCGAAATCGACTTCAAAAACAACGAGCTCTATGCCAGCGGCGTGGCTGATTCGAACGGCTATCTGCACGGCAACCCGGTCTTCATCCAGGGCGACGGCTCCTACAACGCCCGCGAGATCAAGTACAACTTCACCACCAAGAAGGGCAAGATCACGCACGTCATCACCACGCAGGACGACGGCTTCATACACGGCGAGCAGGTCAAGAAGATGGGCGACAACGTGGCCTACATCAAGCGCGGCAAATACACGACCTGCGAGTTGGAAGACCCGCATTTCGAGATCGCCTTCTCCAAGGCCAAGGTCATCCAGCACGACAAGATCCTCATCGGGCCGGCCTACCTGAGTTTCACCGGCGTGCCCACCCCGTTGGCCATCCCCTTCGGTTTCTTCCCCCTGGACGCCCAGCACAAGTCGGGTTTGGTGATGCCCTCCATCGGACAGGCGGGGTCGTTGGGCTTCTACCTCCGCGACCTGGGTTTCTACTTCGCCATCAACGACAACATCGACCTGCTGCTCTCCGGGGACCTTTACACCCGCGGCAGCTGGGCGTTGAAGGCCAAGTCCAACTACGTCTTTCGTTACAAATGCACCGGCCAGGTGGAGCTGGCTTTCGCCCGCTCGCTCACCGGCGACCGCATCGACACGGCCAATTTCAAGAAAAGCAACAACTACAAGATTTACTGGGACCACAAGCAGGACAACAAGTCGCACCCGCGCACCCGTTTCAACGCGCACATCGACATGCAGAGCGCCAACTACGCCCGCTACAACATGACCTCCGCCAGCGACTACCTCTCCAACCAGTTCACCTCGTCGGTCTCCTTCTCCACCTCCGCCGCCGACATCTTCTTCCTGGACGCAGGCGTTTCCTCTTCGCAGACCTCCGGTGCGCACACCGTCAACATGAAACTGCCCAACATCAGCATGTCCGTGGCGCAGTTCTACCCC
>JAGCVQ010000024.1 GCA_017962275.1 Bacteroidales bacterium | reverse complement strand
GCGGCTCTTCTTCGGAATCGGCACCACCCACGAGCATACGTTGGATGAAATCGGCGACAAACTGGACCTTTCGCGGGAGCGCGTGCGCCAGATCAAGGAACGCGCCCTGAAGAGACTGCGTCAAAACAGTAAGAACAAAAACCTGAAAAGTTATCTGTAAAATATATTCCTTAAGCAGCCCCGTTAGGGGCAAGAGCTCGGTAGCCCAGGGTAAGGCCATTAGGCTGCAACCCTGAGTCAATAGTCAAATGAGAAGACAATCTTACGTTTATATTATTATAGCGGCCTTCTTGGCGTCTGTGGTAATGTCCTGCAAGCCGAAAGCGCTGCCCGAGCCCAAACCCATGGGCTATTTCCGTATTGACCTCCCCGAACACAAGTACCGTTCCGTGGATACCACGGAACTGCAACTGAATCATGTGGAAAGCAATACCTTCGCTGCTTCCTACGAGTCCCTTCTGCCATTCACATACGAGCAGTCGGTGTACGCCAACACCACCATTGAGCCGCAGGAGGACCATTCCCTTTGGATGAACATCACGTATCCCGACTTGGGTGCTTCGTTCCGATTCACCTGTTTTGAGGTCAAAAACGCGGACAGCTTGCGGAAGTTGATGATTTCGGAGGATAAGATGGTGAAGTTCCACTACCAAAAGGCCGACGACGTGCAATATTCGGTGATCAATGACCCCGAAGCGCACCTTTGGGGACAGACTTACGAGATTTTCGGCAAGGAGGTGGCCACGCCGTTCCAGTTCTGGCTGACCGACAGCGCACACCACTTTGTCCGGGCCACCCTCTACTTCGACGGAGTTCCCAACAATGATTCACTTCAGCCTGTGATTCAGTACCTTAAGGAGGATGCGATGCACCTCATCAACACGTTCGCATGGAAGCCCTGAATCCCTTCTCGTTTTTCCATATCTCTTCTCAGGATCTTTTCGAGCGAGCGGCGTTAGCGGTTTTCCGCTTTCAATATGAAAAGAACCCTGTCTATCAGAAATATTGCCAATGTCTTGGCGTAGAGAAAGATAGTGTGCGCAGGTTGGAGGATATTCCATTCCTGCCCATCTCTTTTTTCAAAACGCACGAGGTGAAAACGACGCCCTTCACCCCCAGTCTTATTTTCCGCAGCAGCGGCACGACGGGGATGCAAACCTCCCGCCACCTCATCAAAGATTCGGCCCTCTATCGGAAGAGCTTGGTCCAGTGTTTCCAACATTTTTACGGGAATCCGTCAGATTATACCTTCCTCGCGTTGCTGCCCAACTACTTGGAACAGAAGCAGTCGTCGCTGATTTATATGATGGAGACGCTGATGCAGGAGTCGGGTGCGGCCGACAATGGCTATTACCTTTATAATCACGAAGATCTGTATCAAAAGTTAGTGCAACTTCGTGATAGTCAAAAGAAAACGATTCTTTGGGGCGTGACCTTCGCATTGTTGGATTTTGCCGAGAAATACCAGCTGGATTTTTCGCAACTGATTGTGTTTGAGACCGGTGGAATGAAAGGGCGGCGGAAAGAGATGGTGAAGGAGGAGTTGTACGGCACCCTCCGGCGCGCTTTCGGGGTGCCCGACATCCACTCCGAGTACGGTATGTGCGAGCTGCTTTCGCAGGCGTACAGCCAAGGAGGGAACATTTTTACCACCCCGCCCTGGATGCAGATTCGTCTCCGCAGCGAGAAAGACCCGCTTGACGGCAGCGATACGGTGAGTACCGGGGTCATCAATATTATCGATTTGGCCAACATTTACAGCTGTTCGTTCATCGCCACGGACGATTTGGGCCGCCGGCATCCGCAAGGGTTCGAAATCCTCGGTCGCCTCGACCATGCCCAGATTCGCGGCTGTAACCTTCTCGTGGTGTAATTCTCAATGATGCAGTCGGTTGACATTCCAATCCAATGAAAAAAACTTCCCCGCAATATGGTTATTCGAAACAAGGTCAGTTCGCGTTTGGCGACTGCGCTTATCCTCCTTTGTTCCCTTTGTTTTCATCCTGTCATGGCTCAGATTTCACCGTTTGATTATGGTTTGCGCGAGGCTGACGACGGCATCGGGCGCTACTGGGCGATGTACAAAGCCCATGTGGATGCACTTGCGCTGGGTGCGGAGGTGAGCTACGCTGGCATTGACACGCTGGATATCGAGCTGCCGCCTGATTATCAGACCATTCCGCTCGGTCCGCACACGGATTTCGGGGGCCTTGTCCTCTATGTCACCAACAACCAACAGCACGCTACCCTGTTTGCGCTGCAGACCTCGCTAAAACCGATTACGATAGACAAGAAGATGGTGGACGGCGGTGACTTCCGTTCCGTACCGGAGCTTTCCAGCGGCGAAAAACTGCTCGTTCTCACCGACCGCCATATCTGGACGGAGCGCATCGGCTATGGCTATAGCATTCATCGTCAGGATATTATGTTACTGCACGAGGGTGTTGCCGCCAATGCGCCCATCGCGCCATGGAATACCGATTCCACCGACCTTAGTGCTTCCTACACCGAAGTGGATACCTCGCGAAAGCTGTTCCGCGGACTTACGATGCACCGTACCGAGGTGTCGCAATACAAAACCTATTGTCTTTCCGTGTATGGTCAATGCAACGTGCTGATTGAGGACGTTCACGTGACCACTCCCAAGAGCCGGATGAACGCCGACGGGGTGTTTGGGATTACCAATTCCGTGAAGGTGACTTTCCGCGATGTGACGGTGGATGGCACCTACTCGGGTTACGGGGCTTCGCGGGGATACGGTTACGCCTTTTCGCTGAACAACCTCTGGAACACCGTTTTCGAGCGTGTGACTGCCGACGGCAACTGGGGCGTGTTCGGCACCAACCACCTTTCAAACACTACGTTGACGGAATGCGACCTCAACCGGTTCGATATCCACTGCTATGGTCGCGACGTGCTGCTACGGCGGTGTATTTTGCGGCAGCGGCAGACCCAGTTCTCCTCCATGTACGGCACGCTGACTTTCGACTCGTGCCGCTTCATCGACTGTATTCCTGTCCGTATCCGCTCCAGTTACAACGCCTATACGCCGTTCGACATCGTAATGCGTGACTGCACCTTCGAGATGACAACTCGGCACCACTCGTTGGTCAATGTGATGCTGTTGGATACGGCCACCAACGCCCGTCCGGAATTGAGTGTCAAGTGCTGGCCCAATCTGAAAATCGAGAACATGACGGTGGTCGCGCCCGCGCTGGTCGGCACCCTGAATCTCTATGAACCCACCGGCAAGCTCAGTGAGCTCAAAAAGCCCGTGGATTATATCGACCATGTGGTGGTCAATGGGTTGAAAGTGATACGCCCGAACGGGAAGTCCGCAAAAGTCAACGTAAAACTATCTTCCCGAGAGTTTTTGACGCTCAGGAAGTTAGGTTTCACAATAAATCCGTAAAGAATCCGTCTGATTTAGATCCGCTCAAATCGTGCGGCCACCCATTTGTCCTTGACTTTATGGTCGAGGTAGCGCATGCCGTTTTGGGCGCAGCAGTAGCGCAACGCGGGCAGATCCTCTTCGTAGAATCCGCTCAAGAACAGCAATGCATTGTCATTCATGCATTTGACATATTGGGGAATGTCTTGCAGCAGGATGTTTCGGTTGATGTTCGCTAAGATGATGTCGTAGTGCTCATTGCCAAGCAGGGACGCGTCGCCTAACAGCACTTTGAGTTGGTCACAGTGGTTGTGTTGCGCATTCTCGATGCCGTTGCGGTAGGCCCATTCGTCGTTGTCGATGGCCGTGACGGGAGAAGCCCCTTTCATGGTGGCGAGGATGGCTAACACCCCGGTTCCGGCTCCCATATCGAGCACCGCCTTGCCGCGAACGTCCGTCTCCAAAAGGTAGGAGACCATCTGCGCGGTGGTGGCGTGGTGTGCCGTTCCGAACGACATTTTCGGCTCAATCACAATCTCGTATTCTGCATCCGGCCGTGAGGGGTGGAAGGGGGCACGGATATAGCATTTGCCGTCGATCATCACCGGCTCGTAGTTGGCCTCCCAGGCGGCGTTCCAATCCTTGTCCTCCATCGGGGCCACGGTGTAGGAAATCTTCACTTCGGGGAACTCGGGATTCTCCAGCATGTCCTTGAAAACATCTTCCTGATAGTCTTTTTCAGGAATGTAGCACAACAGCTCGTTCTCCGTGTCACCGTCCATGAAACTGTCGCACCCGGCATCCGCCATCAGCGAGGTGTAAACCTCCTTCCACGGCTCCGCCGGCTCAATATTCAACTTGATTTCCAAATATTTCATACAAATATTATAATCTTACATCCCACGTCCCACGTCTCACGTCTCACGTCTCACGTCTTAATATTCAATCGGTTTTCCCGACAAATTGAACCACAACTCCTGTTCCTCCTGGGTCTTCTTGTCCACAATAATGACCTTGTAGGCGGTGAGCTTGTCGGCGAGGCGTTTCACGGTGTAGAATTCCTTGAGCTTGCAGCTCTTATACTCTTTTTTGAGGTAATCTTGGATGGTGGCGGAGAGACTCTCGTTCTTGCCCAGCACCCAGGTTTCCGTAATCTCGCCGTAGCTGTTGAACACGCAGAACTCCTTGCCGCGGGTGGTGTAGAAGGCGGCGATGTAGTTCATGTAGCCGTCTTCTTTCCATTCCACGTTGGTCACCTTCGGGTATTTGAGTTTAAAGGCGGCCTTCACATTCTCGGGCACGCTGGAGGCATCATCGTTGTCCAGCGTCATGTTCATCTTCTCGTAGTATTTGTTGAGGGCGTCATCCTCTGCGCTTTCGCTCTTGCCGCCGCCCAGCTCGTAGTCGGGATCCACGGTGCGGATCAGCTTGCCGGCCTTGTCAAAGAAGACGGTGGTGACCAATTTGGCCTTGTAGTTGGCTTTCTCGTAGAATTCCACCATCATTTTGTCATCCTTGTCGGCACGCTGTTCCTTGACGGCGCTCTTGAACCGCCAGCCGGGGTAGAAATCGTTGAGGTGCTTGGCCATCAGTCCGGAAACAGATTCTTCAGGCATGATGGTGAGGGTTTTCTCCCAGATGCCTTGGGGAGTGATATAGACGGCCGTTTTCTTGCCTTGGTTGAGGCAGCGGGCGATGTACATGCTGTCCACGAGGAACCAGTTGAGTTCGGCCGGGTGCAGCACCTTCTTGACCAACGCTTTGGAGACAACTTCGGGCACGGTGTTGGCTTTGATGGCGATATTGCCGTGTTCGTCTTTCACCACGGGTTCGGGTTTCTCCTTCTTGGGCTTCGCCTCTTTTTGAGGTTCGGCAGGCTTGGACGCAGTAGTAGTCGGTTTTGAGGTAGAGGTAGCTGGCTTCGATGCGGTTGTGGTGGTCGGCTTGGGAGCGGGAGTCTTGGCGGCAGCTTTGGCCGCTTCCTTAGCGGCTTTCTCGGCGGCAGCCTTCTCCTCGGCCTCGCGTTTGGCGGCTTCGGCCTTCTGCGCCTGCTTCTCAGCGGCGGCGGCTTTGGCCTGCTCGATCTTGTCGGGATGCTTCATCGTAGGATCTTGGAAACCTTCCGGATCGGTGCGCGAGAGCAGTTTGTTCGTGCCTGTGCTCGCGAACGTCAGCACGGACGGCTTCGCCCCGATGGCGTCCTCCTTCACCTCCAAATAGTAGTGCGTGCTCTCGTCCTCTTTCTCCTCCAAAGCACTGACCGCGATGACGAAATCGGGGTAATTCTCTTTCACATAATCCGTTATCGATGAAGGAAGCTCGTTGGTCGGCACGGTGAACAGCGTGCGAATCCACTCACCCGCACTGCTCAGATAGACTTTGCCGTTCGTGGATCCGTCCTTGATACTGGCAATGTAGGTGTTGCCTTCCTTCATCCAGCCGGTCACTTTCACGTAGGAATATTGCTCCTCTAACGTTTGAACGACATCCGACGGCACCTCGGCCGGTTTCAGCTTCTGCGCCGAAAGGAGGTTGTTGTTAAGAATAACTATCTGGAAAACAGACAGTAAGACAACGAATAAGATTTTATTTTTCATATTTGTCACTATTTGCAAATGAAGCTACAAAGATAGTTTTTTTTTGCTTACGTGGTTACACGGTTATAGGGTTACACGGTTACGCGGTTACACGGTTATAGGGTTACACGGTTACGCGGTTATAGGGTTAGGGGGTTACTCGGTTAGGGGTTGTTTGTCTTTCAGGGTTTCGCGGATTTTGGCGGTGAGGATGTCGATGCCGATGTTGTTGTGGCCGCCGACGGGGATGATGATGTCGGCGAGACGTTTGGTGGGCTCGATGAAGAGTTCGTGCATGGGTTTTACGAAGGTGCGGTAGTGGCGGATGGACTTGTCAAGACCCCGTCCGCGCTCGATGACGTCGCGGCTGATGATGCGGATCAGACGTTCGTCGGCATCGGTATCGACAAAGACTTTGATGTCCATCGTATCGCACAACTCCGGGTTGGTGAACACGAGGATGCCCTCCACGATGAGCACCTCGGCAGGATGCACGGGGATGGTCTCCTCGCCGCGGCGGCAGGTCACGTAGGAGTAGGTGGGCATGGGAATGGTCTTTCCCTCCTTGAGCTGTTGGATGTGCTCCACCATCAGCGGGAACTCGATGGCCGACGGGTGGTCGAAGTTGATTCGCTCTTTCTCCTCCTGTGTGAGGTCGCCGTTGTCGCGGTAGTAGGCGTCCTGCGACAGCACGCTGACGTGGTGTTTGGGGAATTGGTTGACGATCTTCTGCACGACGGAGGTCTTTCCTGAGCCGGAGCCACCGGCGATACCTAACACTAACATAATGGCCGATATTGGTGAAACATTCTGAACTTTGGAATTTTACCGCTGCAAAAGTGCAAAAAAAATCTGAACCCAAGACTCGGATTCAGATTTTTTTGTTGCCCCGATAGGATTCGAACCCATACAAACAGAACCAGAATCTGCGGTGCTACCATTACACAACAGGGCAATAGCGAAATGCGCGGCAAAGATACAATTTTTTCTTTACCGCGCATCGATCTATGAAATTTTTTTTTTTAGCTGACGAAAACCACTTCATACCAGATGTATCCACTCACCACAACTGCCTTATAATAAACGTTATCCACTTTGTAGTACAGGGTGTTGTCGAGGATGATTTCTTCGTAGTTGCTCGGGAGTTCAGCCACGCGGGCACCGATCGGAGGGGTTACAACTTGGTAATTATTGCGGTAGGGGAGGTAAAAAGTGCCATCGTCGTAGTAGTAGGATACATTGTTGTGAACCACGATCACGGGTTTCCAGGAGTTGAAGATGGCGTAGGCGATGACGGCTCCAAGCGGCGGGCGGCAGATGACGTAGTAGCCATTGAGGTAGCGGCAGTAAACACCGTTGTAGAAGTAGTAGGGAGTTCCGTGGTAGTAAACTGGTCTGACGTGATGGGGCACGTGCATGTGATCGTGATAGTGGTGGTGGTTCGGGTGTACGTAGGGTGTGTGGGGTGCGTGTCCTCCGGGACCTGCGCCAGGACCTCCGGGATGTCCGGGACCTCCGGGATGTCCGGGATTGCCGCTGGGCTTTCCACCGCCGTTGTTGCCGCCGGTACTGTTGTTACCCTCGTTGCGGGGACCCGTCACAGGCTGCGGTTGAGCTACGCCCTGTTCGGTGTATCCGCGTTTCTCCGTGGCGGAAGCTGTCTCCGTATTCGCACTTGCGGCGGGACGGGATGCGTTGACGGCAGTGCTGTTGGCCGGTTTCGTGGTCGCATTGCTGGAGGGCGTTGCCGCCGAGCTGTTCGTGGAGGCCGGTCTTGTCGAAACGTTCGCAGGAGTTGAGGAGGTGTTGTTCGTAGAGGCCGGACGAGCCGTGGTCGTAGCGGGTCTGCTCGTAGTCGTCGTGGCCGGACGGGCAGTCGTGGTCGGGGTCTTGGAAGAGGAGGAAGTGTTAGCCGGACGGGCGGTAGTCGTAGTAGGTCTGCTGGTCGTCGTGGCGGGTTTGCTGGTGGTCGTCGTAGTCGGACGGGAAACACTTTGCTGCGCTTTCTGATAGCTATTGTTAGCCTTGTTCAGTTGGGCATCGCCTCTTTGCATCTGGCGGGCGGCCTGACTGGAGGCGGACGTCGTGCTGTTTTGTTTAGTCGCCGAGACAGTGGCTTTGCTGTTTGCGGCGGGGGTTCTGGATGAGGTGGGGCTCTGTGCCACAGCTTCCATGGACACTAAACCTGTCATCAGGAAGATACTCATCATCATCATTAACTTTTTCATAACTTTGAAGTTTTAGGGTTAAAAGTTACTGGTAAGACGGCTTGCCCGCCGGTTTGTTTAATGTTGTATCATAATTTTTTGATGCAGGGTGCGGCCGCCGCTCTCCATTGACAGTAGGTAAAGGCCGTCGGTGAGCTGATGGACGGGAATCTCAAGGCTGCCGGTGTTGTCATACCCTTGCGCATACACGGCCTGTCCTACCATATTATATAAGGTGACGACACTGTGTTCAAGCGGGTCGGACAGGGTGATATGGAGAACGTCGGAAGCCGGGTTCGGATAGACGGACACCTCGGAACCGAAATCCTCGATACCCGTTCCGGATGTGGTCCAAAGTACCTTGAACCCAGCCGCATTCAGGTTGTTGTCGGAGGTGAATGTGACTTGGATCTTGCTGGCGTAGTAGGTGACCGTTCCGGGATTGTTGCTTCCGGTGAAGCTGCCTAACAGCTCGTAAGGATAAGTCGCCATGTTGTGAAACTCCAGATGGTCTTCGGGACTGATGTCCATTTCTTCGAAAATGAAGTTGATGAAGGGCACGTTCGAGAGGCGTATCATCCAACGGCAGCTCATGTTGTCGCGGTAGTTGTTGTCGTCGCCGCTGTTGTCCTGGATGACTCCTGAGTGTTCGTGGGTGTTATAGACACTGCATCCGATACCTTCGCGCAAGGATTCGAAATTCAGGTGCCAGCCCTGTGCCGTCACTGAATCGTCGGTCTCGAAAGTGATGTACAGACTGTCGGTGTTGAACTGCTGGGAGAGGTCGGAGAGGGATCCCGAAAACTCGGCCAAGAGGCTGTCCTGGGAAGGATGCCCGTTCCAGAACCGCAGATAGTCGTGGTTCTCTTGGGTGGAAAGACGATTGAGCGTGACGGATACGGCATATTGCATCGGCCCCGTGATGACGTAGGTGCAGTACGCGTTGTTTTGGTAGTTGAAGTGGCCGCTGCCGTCTTCTAACGATCCGTCGGTAGCGGTGACGATTCTGTCCTCGCAGTATCTGGGATAGTTGTTGTAGAGGGGATGGAGGTTGAAGATGGCGCTTTGGCCGAAGCCGTAACCGTTGACCACGTTGTTGTCGGTATCCGTGCTATGGGTCGTGTAGTAGCCGTTGCCGCTGCCTCCCCATCCGAAGTTGAAGTGGAAATAGTCGTCGCTGTTGTAGCCATCACACACGAAGGCGTGGCCGCCGCTTTCCGAATAACCGGAATAGTAAACCGGACGGTTCGCGTCAAGTTCGGCCTTGAGCATCGCGATCCACGCGGAATCGCTGTAGTCGTGTTTCCGACGGAAATGGCTGTCGGTGTTGTATCTGAAATAGGTGGAGAGCGCGTCTGGCACATCTTGCGAGTAGGCTCCTGAACCGTCTGCGCCGTAGCCCATATCGACGGCGGTGGCGCAGTGGAAAATCAGCTTCGCGACCTCGTTGTTGTAGAAGTGCAGCTGATCCACCATGGCGTCATAGTTGTAGTGCTGCTGGGCGAAGTTGACGTAGAAGTTGCCGTACGAAGAGTGGTTCGTATGGCTGGCGGTGCCGCTCTCGGGGTAGCGGTAGTAATAGAGGATCTGGGCCATGGCAACGGCCACGCAACCGTTCGGCACCTTGCCGTCGTAGCCAGAGGGAGAATCTTCGTCTTGCGGGGAGTAGTAGTTGTAGTACTTGTTCTGGTTCCATCTGGCGGTGATCAACGGGGATACAATCGTCTCCGCAGTCACGTTCTTCGACGGGTGGCGCAACTCCTGCCATGCGTTTGCCACACGTTGGGAGGGAGCGGCTTTCATGTGCCGGACGGTGGCAATCTCTTTCCGATACTGCGATATGAGAAACTCCACTCCGGGCGCGAGGTTGTCGAGGTCGAGGTCGTTCTCGAAATCATACGCCAACACGGGCATCACGGCATCCTCCGCCGAGAGCAGCAGAAAACCGTGGTCGAAATGGAACAGGGCGATCGAGATACCTCCTCCGTCGCGAAGATATTCGCAGCTTCTCAAGGAATAGGAGGCGGCTTCCGGACGTAGCTGCTGCGCTTTCTGCTGGAATGCTCGTGCGCCAAGCGTGGTCACCTCGTTCTTGGTCAACGGCTTGGCCGACATGATGGCGGGAATGAGAACAAAGAATAGGAATAATCGTTGGATTTTCATCGGATATGTTTTGATAAATGTGACTTTGGGATGTTGTTTTGGTTAGAATAGTGGCCGTTACTGCACGATTTTCAGCTCCTGCATCAGGTTCTGGGCGTTGGCCATCTTGTCGATGATGAAGAGCAGGTAGCGGGCATCCATGCAGATGGTGCGCTGCACTTCGTTCTCGAAAGCGATGTCACCGCTCATGGCCTCCCAATTGCCGTCGAAGGCCAACCCGATGAGGTTGCCCTGTGCGTCAATGACGGGGCTGCCGGAGTTTCCGCCCGTGATGTCGTTGGTAGTGATGAAGTTAACTACCAAATCGCCATTCGCATCGGCATAGCGACCGTAGTCTTTGTTCTCCCACAATTTGATCAGATCTTGCGGCAAGTCAAACTCCCAGTCGCCAGGTTTGTACTTGGCCATCACGCCGTCTAATGTGGTGTAGTAGTTGTAGGTCACGCCGTCTGCCGGCTGGTAGTCCTTCACGCTGCCGTAGGTGAGGCGCATGGTGAAGTTGGCATCCGGATAGAAGTTGCGGTCTTTCTGCATCTCCATCAAACCCTCCATATAGAGACGGTCGGCACGGCCGCACTCCACTATTTCTGCCTCAGCGCTCAAACGGATGTAAGAGTTCACAATCTCCTGCATCAACGCGAAAATCGGGTCTTTGGCAACGGGTTTCGGATTCTCCAACCAAGCCATCAGCTTGGCTTTGTCCACAAAAATGGACTTGGCGAAAGCGTTGTTCACAAAAGCGGTGAAGTCACCTCCGGTTTTGTCGCCAATCTTCTTGATGGTGGCAGGCAACTGATTGTGATCCACATCTTTGTAGAAAAGATTCAGCAATGCGATAGTGGCGTCGCGGTCCAAATCCTTGTCATAATCTTTGAAGAAATCCTCCACAGTGCCTTTCATCTTCTTGGTATAAGCCGCGATATTCTCTTGCGGGATTTTCTCTGCAAAAGCATTGTCAACGCTTCTGAATCTCATCGAAAAACGAACGGCTTCGCCACCATTCCAACCGGCCTCGCGGTGGTAAATCAAGGCTTTGGTATATTTGGACTGATGTTGCCAGTATTTGTCGAAATCGTCAAAGATGCCGGCGTATTTGGCCTTGCGTTGGGGATCGGCGTTAGCCCATTGGCGGAAAGCCTGCTCCTGTTCCAAACGTTTCTCATAGACTTTGTTGCGTTTCAGCTGCTTGATTTGTCCGATGGAGTATTTCCAGTAGTTGCTCACGCTGGCCTGTTTGGAGGCGTATTGGATGAAGACGGCGGGATCGGCGTCCATGTGCTTGCGGTATTGCTCCAGTTTGGTGGTGCGGCAAGCGACGATGGCGGGATCTTCCAGCTCAATCAGATTTTTGACAGAACCGGAGGTGGAATAGCGGTCGGTGGAGCCGGGATAACCCAAAATCATGGTGTAATCGCCTGGCTGAACGCCCTTTAAGGAAATCGGCAGGAAGTGCTTCGACTTCATCGGGACGTTGTTCTTGCTGTACTCGGCGGGAGAGCCGTCGGGAGCGGTATAGACGCGGAAGATGCAGAAGTCGCCCTTGTGGCGCGGCCACGTCCAGTTGTCGGTGTCGGCGCCGTACTTACCGATGCCCCACGGCGGGCAGGCCACGAGGCGGACATCCCTATAGACATCGTACTCGAACAGGATGTATTGGTTGCCGTGGTAGAAGGGGACGATTTCCACGCGCACGTCGCGGGTACCTTTCTTCTCCGCCGTCAGTTTTTTGATGTTTTCGGCAATTTTTTCTTCGCGGGCGGGATCGGACATATCGTCTTTCACGTCCTTGAGCACCGCCGTTGTCACGTCCTCTATGTAGTTGAGGAACAGCACGGAAAGACCTTCGTTAGGCAGTTCCTGGTCCTTGCTTCTGGCCCAGAAGCCGTCTTTCAGGTAGTCGTGCTCCACGGAGGCGTGGGCTTGCACGTAGGAGAGACCGCAGTGGTGGTTGGTGAGCAGCAGTCCCTCGGGGGAAATCAGCTCGCCGGTGCAGCCGCCGCCGAACTGCACGATGGCGTCCTTGAGGCTGGGCTGGTTGAAGCTGAAAATCTGTTCGGCGGTGAGTTTGCAGCCGAGACGCTGCATGTCCGCCAGATTCTGGCCGTTGATGGAGTAGGGGAGCCACATGCCCTCGTCGGCGCGGGCGCCCATCGCGAGCATCATCAGCGCGATGCACAAAAAGTGGATTTTCTTTCTCATATTATGCTTTGTTTGAAACGGCAAAGGTACAAAAATTCGGATTTGTCCGGACAGATGACGGACGTCCTGAATGAAAAAAGGACATCCCAACGGACATCCTTTTGTTATATGCGTTTAAAATATAGACATTTTGTGGGATGAATTAGATCATCTCGTCGAAATCATCCGGTTCGGGGATGCTGAGGTCATCGCCGTCGTCGGACGGTTTTTCGGAGTGGCCGTAGCCCAGCGAGGTGCGTTGCAGGGAGGCGATGAGCGATCCGATCATCTTGGTCAGCTCCATCAGCTCGTTGCGGGAGTGTTCCTTGGCCTCTTCGGTGAGGATGCCGTAGCGGGATGCAATCTCGGTGTGCACCACGCACTCTCTGACGGAGCTCTTCGCCATCTTGAGGTAGTACAGGAACTGGGTTCTGTTGCGGGAGGAGCCCTCGGCGGTGTTCAGGGCGATATCCTGGGCAGACCGCAGGAAAGACTTCTGCATAAATTTCTGGTTATCAGCTATATCTCCACTGGGAAGCTGTTGGTACAGCCACACAATGTAATCCATCGCTTTGGCATAAATTCGTAAATCCTCAAATCTGAAAAAACTGACGTTGATCTCTCTTTCGTTCATAATACTTGACTTTTAATTTTAGGGTGGCAAAAATACGAATATTTCGTTACCAACCCACAGGAAAAACGGCGTTATGGCTATAAAAAATTGCATTATGTGCTCTAATTGATTATGTGATAGCGGATTATAAGATTTGTGGTGCATGAATCTAATTGAAAACCACGGGTGTCGGAAATTTGTGTACTTTTGCGGCTTGGAAACGGGTAGATACTGAGAAATGAGCAAATTCGAGAAGATTAAGAAGATATGGGGTGTTATCGTGAGCGAATGGAAGACGCGCTACCGGCTGGTGTTTTCCAATGAGGAGACGCACGAGCAGAGCTTCGTCATCCGCCGGATCACCATCCAGAAGATGGCCGTGGTCGCCATCCTGGCCGCTTTCGTCATCATCGTGCTGACCACCGTGCTGATCGCCCTCACTCCGCTGCGCGTCTATATCCCCGGTTATACGGACCAGAAGGATTACAAGATGTATAAGCAGACGGCGGCGAGAGTGGATTCGCTGGAGAAGCAACTTGCCTTGAACCAGCAGTTTATCGATAACTTCACCGGGATGCTGAATGGCAACGACGGTGCGGTGTATGAAGATGACGACCCGCAGATGACCCCCGACGTGCATCCGGTGGAGCGTGATCCGTCGCGGGCAAACGGGCTGCAGGAGGTGATGGAGGAGGCGGAGATGATTCTCGGCCGCGTCGGGGAGAACAGCTCGTCCAACAATACGGGTGTCCCGAACATCGAGCAGGCCAAAATCACCAATATCTCCATCTATCCGCCCGCCATGGGTGCTGTGACCCGCCTGTTTGACGCCTCCCAGAACCACTATGGCATCGACATCACCCCTTCCGACAACAAAACCGTCACCTGCGTGGCTGACGGTGTGGTGATTGCGGCAAACTACACAGCATCAGATGGTTACACAATTATTGTGCAACATCCGGGCAACATGATTTCCATCTACAAACGCAATGCCGCCCTGCTGAAAACGGTCGGCTCGCGTGTGACGGCTGGAATGCCCATCGCCAAGGCCGGGAACACCGGTTCCGAAGGGGGCTCCTCCCATCACCTGCATTTTGAACTCTGGTATAACGGCTTCCCTATCAATCCTTTAAACTATCTTGTCATCGAATAATAACAACATGGACAGAATCATTGACCTCAACCCTGAAACTGCAGTCGAACTGCTTGGCTACCAAAATAATAACGTCACCATGCTGACCCACATCTTCCCGAAACTGAAGATTGTGGCCCGCGGCACCGAAATCAAAGTCTCCGGCGCCGATGAGGAGGTGCAGGAATTTGAGAACCGTATCTCTTTGTTGGAAAGACATATAGAACAATTTGGCAAGCTCACCGAAACCGACATCATCAACATCACGGCGATGGAGGATGACAGTTTCTACGCGCTCAACCAGACCGACGCCAACGTCATCGTGCACGGGCGCGAGGGCAAAATCATCAAGGCCATCACGCCCAACCAGAAACGGCTGGTGGAAAGTGCGGAGAAGAACGACATGGTCTTTGTGGTGGGTCCTGCGGGTACCGGCAAGACCTATACCGCCGTGGCTTTAGCTGTCAAGGCGCTGAAGAACAAGCAGATAAAACGGATTATCCTCACCCGTCCCGCCGTGGAGGCCGGCGAAAACCTCGGCTTTCTGCCTGGCGACCTTCGCGACAAACTCGACCCCTACCTGCAGCCGCTTTACGATGCGCTTTGGGACATGATGCCCATGCAGAAGCTCATGGCGATGATGGAGGACAAGGTGATTGAGATCGCGCCGTTGGCCTTCATGCGCGGCCGCACCCTCGACAACGCCTACGTGATTCTCGATGAGGCGCAAAACGCCACCTCCGCACAGCTCAAGATGTTTCTCACCCGCATGGGCAAGAACGCCAAGTTCTTCATCACCGGCGACATCACCCAAATCGACCTGCCCAAACACCAGCAGTCGGGTTTGATTTTGGCCGACCGCATCTTGCGCGGTGTCAAGGGGATAGACTTTATCTACATGGACAACAAGGATGTGGTGCGGCACCATCTCGTGACCAAGATCATCAATCGCTACGAGACCTACGAGAACGAAATGGAGGAGGCAGCCCAGAAACGCCGTGCGGAGCGGGAGGCGGCCAAACACAGCGAAGCATCGGACAATAATGCCCTTTAAGCTCATCATAGGACTGCTTCTGACACCCTTTTCCCTGCTCTTCGGATGTCTGGCCGCGATACGGAGATTTCTGTACCGCAAAGGAATCCTGCCGTCCGAAGAATCGTCCGTCACTGCCATCGACATCGGCAACTTGGCCGTAGGCGGAACGGGCAAGACTCCTCACACCCAATATGTTATCGACTTGTTGAAACGGGATTTCCGCGTGGCGGCGCTCAGTCGCGGCTATGGCCGGAAATCGACAGGCTACCACTCCATTTTGCAGACAGAGCCGAAAGAGCGGACAGCGGAAATGTTTGGTGATGAGCCGTTTATGACCCACCTGCGACACCCCGAGGTGCCGTTGGCTGTGGATGGCGACCGCTGCGAGGGGGTGCGGAATCTCCTTGACGAACATCCTGATACAGAGGTGATTGTCTTGGACGATGCCTACCAGCACCTCCGTTTCCGACCGAGTTTTCACATCCTGCTGACCGAGTACGACCGTCCCTACCGTCCGGACATGCCGATGCCGGCGGGAAAGCTCCGGGAGTTTTCGGGTGCCGCCCGTTTTGCGGATGTGGTCGTCGTGACGAAAGTGCCGGAAAACAGCCCCATTGACGAATCTGTCTGGCGCTATAAGCTTCATGTGAAGCCCTACCAGCACCTCTTTTTCACGCGGTTCCGCTACAAAGCGTTGGTACCTGTCACGGAGAAGGCGCGGAAAATCGACCCCAATGCCGTGCGTGAAATGGTTGTGTTGACCGGCATTGCGCATCCCCAACCGTTGATCGACCATCTGGGAAAAGAGAAGGTGGTGAAGCATTACGCCTTCCCAGACCATCATACGTTTACGGGAAAGGAGATGCAATCTATTTACAATCAGCATTTTGACAACATCGGGGAGGAACGTGTGCTGGTCACCACGGAAAAAGATTGGATGCGGTTGCAGTCAGAACATATCAGAAATATTGTATCTTTGCTACCCGTTTTTGTGGTGCCGGTAGAAGTGGAGTTTTTCACTGAGACACAGCGGGATACGTTTAACCAAATAGTGATAGACCATGTTAGAGGAAAAGAGACAAAGAATTGCGCAGACGGTTGAGTATTTGAACAACCGTAAAACGATAAACCCGAAAATCGCCATCGTTTTAGGCTCCGGCTTAGGCGGTTTGACGGATAAAATCGATGTTGTCGATGAGATTCCGTATAAAGAAATCCCCAATTTTCCGGTTTCCACGGTGGAGGGTCACAAGGGGACGATGATTTTCGGCCGGTTGAACGGGGTGGAAGTCTTGGTTTTCAGCGGCCGTTTCCATTACTATGAGGGCTATCCGATGGATGTGGTGACCTTCCCGCAGCAGATTTTGCCGGGCATCGGGGTGAAGACCGTCATCCTGTCGAACGCGGCGGGCGGCATGAACCCTACATTCCAGGTGGGCGACATCATGCTGATCCGCGACCACATCAACCATTTCTTCACCAACCCGCTGATTGGTCCCAACGACGATGAGTTAGGACCGCGTTTCCCGAACATGAGCGAGGTCTATTCGCACCGGTTGGTGAAATTGGCGCAGCAAACGGGAAAGAAGCTGAACATTCATCTGCAGGAAGGCGTCTATATCGGCGTGTCCGGCCCCTGTTTCGAGACGCCGGCCGAGTATAAGATGTTCTACCTGTTCGGGGCCGATGCCGTGGGTATGTCCACTGTTCCGGAGGCCATCATGGCACGCCATCGCGGCCTCGAGGTTTTCGCCCTCTCCGTCATCACGGATCTCGGCATCATCGGTCGTGTGGAAAAGGCCAGCCACGAAGAGGTGCTGGAAGCCGCTGCCGCTGCCGGCCCGCAAGTTGTGGACCTTATATATAATATGGTACCGGAGATTTAGCTGTTGGCTTTTAGCTATTGCCTCTTGCCTTTTGCCTCTTGCCTAACTACTACGTTTTCTGCTGCTGTTTTTTCGCGGCGGGGAAGAGTACGTTGTTGAGTATCAGACGATAACCCGCTGAATTGGGGAAGAGGTTGAGGTCGGTGGGCGGGTCGTTGACGAGGTGCTGGTAGTCCTCGGGATCGTGGCCGGAGTAGAAGGTCCAGGTGCCCTTTCCGAACTCGCCGTGGATGTAGCGGGCCTCGTTGAAATAGGCACATTCACCCATGATGGTGACCGTCGGCTTGATGAGCTCCTTGCGGAAAGCCGTGGTCTGTCCCATGAAGCCGGGAATCACCTGCAAGTGGTTCTGACACAGCATGGTGGGCACGGGATCCCACTTGGCGGAAAATTCGAACAGCGTGAAATAGTCGTGCGATTTGTTGGAGATGTGCAGGTTGGGACTCACATCGATGTCGGAAACCTCATACACGTAGGGGTTCGTTTCAATATGGAAGTTGGTGAAGGCGAAGCAGTTTTCGTAGTTGAGTTTGCTCTGCGCCTGCGGGTCCATCGGGTCGCCGTCGAACATGGTCTCGCAAATATCGACGCCATCGGCTGCGAGGGCAATGTCGTAGCTGTCGGGACCGGAGCACATGGCGAAGAGGTAGCCGCCGCCCGCCACGAAGTCGCGAATGGCCTTTGCCACAGCGAGTTTCATCTGCGACACCTTGGCGAATCCCAACTGCGCGGCCCGCTCCTCATTCTCCTTCACATCCTCCTGATACCACTTGGTATTGCGCTGGTTGGCCCAGAACTTCCCGTACTGGCCGGTGAAATCCTCATGGTGCAGGTGCAGCCAGTCGTATTTCGGCAGTTCCCCTTTGATGACCTCTTCGTCATACAAGATGGTGTAGGGAATTTCGGCGTAGGTGAGCACCAACGTCACCGCATCGTCCCACGGGAGCTTGTTCTTCGGGGAATAGACGGCGATTTTGGGCTCCTTGGTGAGGCGGATCTCGTTCATGTTGTTCTCCACCACGGCTATTTCGTTGAGAATCTGCGTGGCCTGCATGTCGGCGATGACCTCATACGAAACACCGCGCACCACACATTCGTCTTCCAGAACACTGTTGTAGGAGCACATGAAGCTACCGCCGCGGTAGTTCAGCAGCCAGCTCATGTCGATCTGGTGGGCCACGGCGAAGTAGGCGATGCCGTATGCCTTCAGATGGTTGCTCTGTTCCAAATCCATGGGAATCAGCAGGTAGCTGGCCCGCGCACCCATCATGGAAACCAAGATTCCAAATATGAGAATGATTCTTTTCATCGTTATAAAATTGGCGGCAAAAATACACATTTCAGCCGAATGTTCATAACGTTCGAGCCGACGAAAAGTTTAATCCGAAATCTGAAAAAGGGAGTGCTCAGGAGAACGGGGTCTCCAAGAAAAGCTCCGTTCCACGCTCCGTCAACGCGGGTGCCAGAACGAAATGCAGGATATCCGGTCGTTTTTCCTCCTCCACGTCAATCAGGAAGAGGTTGTTCAGCAAGAAGTGGATGTACGTCTCCAAATCCAAATCCTCATGGATGTGGAAGCATTGTTTGCCTCGTTGCAAAATTATCAGAATGGATGAAAAGAAAAAGGAATCCGGATGGAGGTAATTGCGGTTGTCGCGGGTGAACTCGTAGTAATGAGGTTCCGTCCGTTTTAACTCTTGGAAATTGTACAGCGTCATGGTCAGCGCCTCGATGCTGTGATTGCAATGCTGCATCAGCTCGGACCATTTTTTCCGGCACTGTTCCTGCCAGTACTGCCATGCGATTTCCATGGATCTCGCCTTGTTGCCATAGCGGTTGAAGAACGTCTTATGACATATATTCAACTTGTTAGCAATATGATCTGTCGGCTGTTGGAAGCCGTTTTCCGAATAGTATTCGTATAATACCCTGATTTTGGATTCCGATAATGACATAGTGTTGTGATTTGCATGAAACAACGCGGCAAAGATACAAAAAAATCAATGTAAATGGTCAGATAGTTTTTTTTCTGTCAAATGTCGCAGGTCAGCAGTGCTTTCCACCTCGCCGTTTTGGATGAACAGGTAGGTCGGGAACTGCCCGTTGACCACACGCACGGCACTGACGGGATTGATGGGTACGTAGCGGAAGGCCTCGGTTTTGGTTTCCGTCTGGAATTCCCGCACCATGGCACTGTCGCCGCCCCATACAAAGAAGAGTATCCGGTTGGTATCCAGGTGGTTGTTGTCCACCATCTCCGACACCTTAAGGCAACTGACGCGGCAAAATTGGCAACCCACGGAGACCACCCCGACGACATAGTTGTCCCCCTCCAAATGGACATCCTGCATAGTGGAATCCGCCATCAGGGCGTTGAAAGCGGTCTCGTTATAGTCCATGTTGTCGGATTTGGCGAAGAAGTTATAGACGTTGTCAATCGGGAAAAGCACGAACGGCGGCACGATGGCGGCAATGAAGGCGCCCACGAGCGCGAGCGTTTTGCCGCGGAATTGGTAATCCTCCTCATCGCGGACGCAGAACAGCAGTGCGATGGCCACGAGGTTCTTCACCAGCGACCAAGTAGGTTTGATCTCCACCAAATCCCCCATGCAGTGGCAATTGCTGTCGTTCCGGAATAGAATCACGTAAACGAGCAGCAAGGAAAACCCGATGAGCATCAGCTGCGTCAGCCACCAGGCTATCTTGTATTTCACCTTGATAATCAGCAAGATGCCAAGCAGGATTTCACTGGCGATAATGGCCCTCGCCGCTAACGTGCTCCACGTGAAGTTCAGAAGGTTGAAACTGTAGATGTACAACTCGAACTGATCCAGCGACAACAGCTTCAGCACCGCCGACTCAATGAAAAACAGACCGATCCCGATCCGTACCACCGCTTTCAGAATATTTTGAACCTTGTCCATATTTTAACTTTTACTCTAAACTCTAACCCCTAAACCATAACCCTTTAACCATGTAACCATGTAACCCTCTAACCCACTAACCCACAACCCCTTTCGGAATCGAATCAATCAGCTTCCTCGTATAATCCGTCTGCGGATGGGCGCAAAGCGTGTCCGCCTCGGCAGTCTCCACAATGACCCCTTGCTGCATGACCGCGATGCGGTCGGCCATGAACTTCACCACCGACAGGTCGTGGGAGATGAAGATGTAGGTGAAGTGGTACTCGGATTTGAGCTCGTTGAGGAGATTCAGCACTTGCGCCTGCACCGACACGTCGAGGGCGGAGACCGACTCGTCGCAGATGATGAACTTCGGGTTCACGGCGAGGGCGCGTGCAATGGAGATGCGTTGCCGCTGCCCGCCGGAGAATTCGTGCGGATAACGATAAAAGTGTGATTCGTTGAGACTTACGCGTTCCAGAAGTTCAATCACCCGCTGCTTCCGTTCTTTGTCGTTGTGCAGAAGGTTGTGTACCCGCATCGGCTCCATCAAGGCCTCGCCGATGGTAAGACGCTGATTGAGCGAGGAGTAGGGGTCTTGCAGGATGATTTGCAGATCCTTGCGCATTTTCCGCATCTCCGACATGGGGAGTTGCAGCAGATTGCGCCCACGATAAAGGACCTCTCCGGATGACGGCTCAATCAGCCGCAGCATCGAACGGCCCAAAGTGGTTTTGCCGCATCCCGATTCGCCGACCAGCCCTAACGTTTCGCCTTCGTAAATGTCGAGGCTGACATCGTGCAGGGCGTGGAAATACTGCTGTTTCTCGAACAGTTTGCGCTTGCGGACTTTGTAGATCTTGTTCAGATTCCGGATGCTCACGATTTTGTCGCCGGCATACAACAGCTGATGCGCGGCTTTGCGTTCTTCGGGCTTAACGGTCAGATTTTCGGTGATTTGACGCATGTCGGCCTCGTCATTCCCTTCGAAATCAGATACTTGCGGTAGCTTGCGCAGACGGGTGGTCATGGAGGGACGGCACGCGATAAGTTGCTTGGTGTAAGCCTTTTGCGGGTTCAGGAACAGGTCGCGGACGTTGTTGTCCTCTACCATCTCGCCCTTGTACATCACGATAGCGCGGTCGGCAATTTCAGCTACCACCCCCAAGTCGTGGGTGATGAACAGCACGCCCATGCCGTGCTTGTGCTGCAGCGTCCGGATGAGCTCCAGGATGTTTTTCTGGATGGTGACGTCCAATGCGGTGGTGGGTTCATCGGCGATGAGCAGTTTCGGGTTGCAGCTCATGGCCATGGCGATCATGATGCGCTGTTTCTGCCCGCCGGAAAGCTCGTGCGGGTAGGAGTCGAAAATCTGTTTCGGACGTGGCAGCATCACCTCGTCGAACAGGTTGAGAACCTGCTCTTTAGCCTCTTTCTCGCTGACTTTCTTATGCAGGAGAATCTGCTCGGTGATTTGTTCGCCGCAACGGATGACGGGGTTCAGTGAGGTCATCGGTTCCTGAAAGATCATCCCGATTTTGTTTCCCCTAATGCTCTGCATGACAGACTCTTGTGCCGTCAGCACGTTCACGGGCGGTTGTTCGGACCCGTCGGCGTGAAAGAGGATGCGGCCGGAAGGGTAGCGGGCGATGCCGGGATTGAGCAGCTGCATGACCGAGAGCGCCGTGACGGACTTTCCGGAACCCGACTCCCCGACAATACCCAACGTCTCCCCCTCAGAGAGGGAGAACTGGATATGATGCAGAATGGGATTCCATTGGGTGTCGCGACGCAGTTCGAGCGACAAATCTTCGATTGTAAGCAAAGGATTCATCGCAGCCGAAGACATAAAATGCGTGGTTAGTGCGATGTGCCTGCGTTATTTTTTCTTTTCTTGCAGCTTGGTGTCGATGTCCAGCGTGGCGTGCGGGACGATTCTCAGACGCTCCTTGGGAATCAGTTTGCCGGTGATGCGATCCACGCCGTAGGTCTTGTTCTCGATGCGGACCAGCGCGGCCTCCAGATTGGTGATGTATTTCACTAACCGGGCCATCAGGCGGCCGTTCTCCTCTTTGGAGAGCACCTGGTTGCCTTCTTCGAGGTTCTTGAATGTCGGAGCAGTGTCCTTCGTGTCATTTCCGACACCGCTATAGGCCTCTTGGTACACTTCGAGGTTCTTTTTCGCCTCCTCGATTTTCTTCTCAATGAGGATTCTGAATTCTTCTAAATCTTCGTCAGAATAACGGTTTACGACGACTTCACTCATGATGGTTTTGATTCTTTGTTGTTAGATGAAAACGAACGCGCAAAAATACACTTTTTTCAAACAGAAAGGCTCCCTGCGCCAGTTATACTTCTATAAGGATTAATAACAGATCAATTTCTTGACGGTTTTTTGCCCGTTTTTATGTTGAAAACACACTAAATAAGCACCTTGGCCGTATGGGAACGGGTAGCTGATTTGGTTCAAACCCTCCTCCAAGTCCTCCTGATAGCGATGGAGAAAACGTCCGTCCATCGTGAAAAGCTCAATGGTGTAGGGACCGGATTCGTTGCTTTGCAGCTCGATTTGAAGCGTTTCGCGCACCGGGTTGACCACCTTCACGAAGAAGTCGTGCTCGCGTTCCCGCACCCCGACATGCGCGTCGATGGCCATGTCCATGATGACCGGAAGGTGGTCGGACTGTTGGTACAACGCATTGGTCACTTGGTTCGGAACGGAGTTGTTGACAGGGGTGAGCACAGTGCCGTTGAAACGCTCACCGTCTTGACCCAGCGCATGATACGAACCTTCCACGAGGTGGATGCGGTCGCTGCCGTAGTAGATGTAGGGCGACACCAAGATGATGTCGAAACGGTCGTCCAGACCGCCGGAAGAGAAACAGTCGGCCTCCTGCGAGTGCGTGGACTGCGTGTGCAAAGAGGCGAACTGCGCGTTGTTGTGCCAGTAGCCCGGACTGTTCACCGGGTCGTAAAACCGGTAGAGACTGTTCGAATACTCGGTAAGTTCCTGATAAGCAGGTTCCTCGCTGGAGTAGATGTTGAAGTCGCCGGAGAAAGTGTAGTTTCCGGGCATCCCCGAAGACGCGATGCGGTTCATCAGTTTCTGTGCCTGCGTGAGGCGGGCGCTTTCGTTGGTGTAGCCAGTGCCGGCTTTCAAATGCGCCAGCCAAAACGTCATGAAAATCGTGTCGCCAGTGTTCAGGTTGTCGGCATTGTAATAAAAGGTATAGCCGTTAATGTCTCTGTATGAGGTGGTTATGTTGGTAGATTGATAAAGCGTGAGCTTGCGGGAGTCGTAATAGATCATGTTGGCGATGCTGCCGCCCGATTGGTTGGTGAGGGGTCCGCGACGATAGTAGTCGATGCCGTCTGTGTTGATGACATTGTCGAGGAGACGGTCGGCATACTGGGTTTGCGACCCCATCTCGCAGACGCAAAAGACGGTCGGCTGCACGTACTGGAAGATGGTTTTGATATGTACGTCCTTGTTGCTCAGGTTGTTGGAGGTGCTGTTGCAGTCCGAAATCCCTGAGCTGTTGGTGTAGTACATCAGGTTGTACTGCATCATGCGGATGGTGTCCTGCGCCTGCAAACGCATCACCCCCGCCAGTACGAAAAGTACCAGTCCGAGGATGATCATTCGCCTATTTACTCGATATCGCATAATGTCAGTTTCCCCAAATCCCCACACTGCGGCTGCGCCTTATGTGGGGTTATTAAAATGTTGTCCCTTCGGGACTGCTCAATGAATTATTTTTTGTGTTTTTGGTAATACTTCACCCCGATCTTGACATTCTCCTTGACGGCGTTGGAGGAGTAGGTTGCGCCGGTCACCGCATCCACGTTGGCGGTGGCGGCTTGTGCCACGGTCATGCCGTTCCATTTGTTCATCATCCCGTCCTTCACACGTTGGAAGAAGTTGGGGGTCTCCTCGTTGGGAAGCGCCTCGATTTTCTGGATCTTGTCGTTTTTGATGTAGATGTTCAGCGGGGTGGGACCGTTGTAGCCTTGGATGTCCGCTCCCAATTTGGTGGTGTTCACGATGTAAACGCCGTCCTTCTTGGTCATGTGTTCATCGCCCGGGGTGCAACCCAACATAACGGCGAAGGCTGCCGCCAACACTACTACACTGATACCTGCCAAAAGTCCTTTCTTCATATTATTTATTGTTAATACGTTGATATACAATGATTTTCTATTGTCAGAAAAAGTTTGCAAATGTACATAAAATATTAATACCCGCCGAGGTGAAACCATTCGCAAAAATGTTATCTTTGCGGTTGTAAAAATCAAACGCAGATTATGAAAAAAGCCCGAACCCTCTTTCTGACCTTTTTGACAATCCTTTTCGCCATCTCCTCACAGGTCAATGTCTATGCGCAAGCATCTCCCATGCCGTATGACGCGCTGAAACTGCAAAGTCCTGACCGCCAGTTGGAACTGCTCTTTGCCGTGGTGGACGGACAGCCGCAATACGCGCTCTACCGCAACGGCAAGCCCGTGGTGCTGCCCTCCAAAATGGGCTTCACCCTTGAATGGCGCGACGACTTGGCCCACGCTTTCGTCCTCAAAGACAAGGCCTACAACACCTTCGACGAAACATGGGATCCCGTTTGGGGCGAAGAGGCCCATATCCGCAACCACTACAACGAAATGCTGGTAACTCTCGAACAACCAGTGGGTTCCGTGGAGAGTATGGACCATTCGACCGAGAAACGTCCTACCGTCATGCAGATCCGTTTCCGCCTCTACGACGACGGTTTGGGCTTCCGTTACGAATTCCCCGATCTGCTGCCGGCCAAGCTCTACCCGGGCAACATCTACAACGCGCTGGTCTGTTTCTGGATCAAGGAGGAGCTGACTGAATTTACGATGGCTGGCAATCATACGGCCTGGTGGATTCCCGGCGACTACGACACGCAGGAGTACAACTACACGGAGTCGAAACTGTCGCAAATCCGCGATCTATGGGATGCGGGACACAAGAACGGCGGTTGGCCCTGGACCGCCTTTTCGAAAACGGGTGTGCAGACGGCGCTGCAGATGAAGACCGACGACGGCCTGTATATCAACATCCACGAGGCCGCCACCCTCGATTTCCCCACGATGCACCTCAATTTAATGGATAATGGACAATGGATAATGGATAATTCAGCCGATACAGCAAATGCTGGCACGATTCCGACCAATTATCAATTATCCATTATCAATTCTCCATTTGTTTTCCGTGCTTGGCTGTGCCCGGATGCCACCGGCTACAAAGGTCGCATCCAGGCGCCGTGCGTCACCCCGTGGCGAACGGTGATGGTTTGCGAGAAGGCTACGGACGTGCTGGCCTCGCGCCTTATTCTCAACCTCAACGATCCGTGTGTGTTGGAGGATGTCAGCTGGATTCACCCCGTGAAGTACATGGGCGTGTGGTGGGAGATGATTAGCGGAAAGAGCACTTGGAGTTACACGAACGACTTCCCGTCGGTGAAGATCGGCGAGACGGATTACGAACACGCTAAACCCAACGGCACGCACGGGGCCAACAACGCCAACGTGCGCCGCTACATCGACTTCGCCGCGGCCAACGGGTTCGACGCGCTCCTGATCGAGGGCTGGAATGTCGGTTGGGAGGACTGGTACGGCAAGCAGAAGGATTTCGTCTTCGACTTCCTCACGCCGTATCCCGACTTCGACCTGCCGGCCCTGAACAAATATGCCCACGAGAAGGGTATCCGGCTCCTCATGCACCACGAAAGTTCCGCTTCCACGGTCAATTACGAGCGTTGGATGGAGAAAGCCTACACGCTGATGAACCAGTACGGCTACGACGCGGTGAAGGGCGGCTATGTGGGCACCATCATCCCGTACGGCGAGGGCCACTACAGCCAGCCCATCAACAACCACTACCATTACGCCATTGTGGAGGCGGCCAAGCATCATATCATGGTCAATTCGCATGAAGCGGTAAGACCGACCGGCTTGTGCCGCACATGGCCCAATATGATCGGCAACGAGAGCGCGATGGGCACCGAGTTCCGTGAACGTATCCATCCCGGCCACACCGCTATCCTTCCCTTCACCCGTTTGCAGGGAGGTCCGATGGACTACACCCCCGGCATTTTCGAGCCCGATATGGGCAAAATCGTGTCGTGGGGCAAGAAAATGAGTCACACCATCTGCAACCAGCTCGGTCTTTACGTCACGTTCTATTCGCCGCTGCAAATGGCCGCCGACTTCCCCGAACATTACGAACCCTACATGGACGCCTTCCAGTTTATCAAGGACGTGGCAGTGGATTGGGATACCAGCATCTACATTATGGCTGAACCGGGGGATTTCATCGTGACGGCCCGCAAACCGAAGATTTCTTCCTTGAACAAGGCCGCTGATGGTGTCGGTACGTTGTCTGACGGAAAGAAGGGGGTGATTGCCAATGCGACACGGTTTGTTTATGCCATTTCCGACACCGTAGAGACGGTGCATGCACCGTCTCTACAACAACCGCGTGACGTTTGGTACATCGGCGGCATCACCGACGAAACTGCCCGCGAGGTGTCGGTGAAACTGGATTTCCTGCAACCCGGGGTGAAATACGAGGCCACCATCTACGCCGATGCCAAAGACGCCTGCGGTCTTCCTGACGATTCTGAATTCCGAACTCCGGATGTAGCATTAAAATACAACCCGCAAGCTTACACCATCACGAAAAAAACGGTCACGGCCAAGAGCGTGCTGAAGCTGAAGATGGCCCCGTGCGGGGGCTTCGCGGTGTCGCTGCGGGAGATATAATTACCTCCCCCTCCCAAAAAAAGGGAGAGGAGTCCACCGGCTGCAATGTGAGAAGCTGTTAGAGGATGTCGGTGCCACCCCTCGCCATTTTGGAGAGGGGTGGGGGGGGTGAGGTTTCGCCAGAGGGAGATGCTTATTTTTCCGAAGGGCGTATGGTTTGAACTTTGAACCTTGAACCTTGAACCTTGAACCTTGAACTTTGAACCTTGAACTTTGAACCTTGAACTTGGAACTTTGAACTTTTAACTTGTAACTTGGAACTTTGAACTTTGAACATGGAACCTTGAACCTCACTTTTGCCGTATGGCCTTCAAATCCTTGTTCCGGGAAGTAGGTAATTTGTTGCCTTCCAGATCCTTGAAGTACTTTTCCGGCTCGGTGTAGAGCAAATATAACGCATCGTCGTAGAGCACTTTTTCCAAGCTTTGTCCCGTTTTCTCATGCACGTGAGAGGCCTTGTCGTACAAATCCGGATTGTACAGTGTGATCGTTTCCACAATTTCACGAACCATCGAATCAATCGTCGTTTTGTCGTAGCAGAGGCTCACCAGGACTTTGGACAAAAAACGACTGCTGAACTCGTACAATGTCACTGGATTGTAAATGAGCATGATGTAGTCGTTCTGCATCAATTCCTGCTCCAGATCCACCTCCGACGTCGAACGGTGTTCTTTGTCCCCATGGATGGTGCTGTTGTAGTACCAATAGGGATATGACTGGAAAATCTCCCATAGCGGAATGTAGTTGAGGATGTTCCAATAATAGGAGTCGCCCACGACTAAGAAGTTCGGTTTGGCCGCTGTGGAGTCTCTCTCGACCCCCACGTAGGCGTACACGTTTTTGGACGCCTTGATGGGGGAGGCCAGGTTGAGGACCAACTCCAAATCGTTGTCGGGATGACGGGTTTCGTTATGATGGTGCATTTCGCCGATATACAGATTGACAAGATTCTGATTCCCAAGGTCTTCCATGTACCGGATAATGGAATCGAAGGCTTGCCAGGAGGCGATGTTGCTCCAGTGTGTGCCTGTTTCGGGAAACAACTGATACTTGACGGAATCCTTGATGCCTCGGAAGACCGGTATGAAGTCGATATAGTCCACCCCGAGCTCATCGAACCTTTTTTTCAAATAATCGTAAGCGCGGACACCCTCAGGTCGGGTAAAAGACCTGTTCCGGGGAAGATATTCCGGATAAATCATGTCTTTCGGGGGATTTATGTCGACGAAAATGTGGATGTTGTACTCCTTCAGCAGTTCCTGCACTTTCCAGAGGCGAAGGGCTTCCGTTTCCAAAATCTGTTTCATTTCGGCCGGGTCGTCAGTGTACAAGTACATTTGACTTTCATAGTGATCCCGAACGGTAGCGAGACTGAACAACCAGTTGCCTTTTCCGCGCAGGACATTGGCATTGTTCGTCTCATGGAAACAGTCCCAAAGATATTGGTTGTAACGTCGTATCAGCGGTTCGCGGAAACCGAAATGCTCCCGACAATACTGTTCCGCATTCTTTTGAAAAGAACCGTCAACATAATTCTGGAGGGTTAGGTCAGGCACTTCCGTCTTGGTAGTGACCCCGTTGAGTGGCTCAAAGTGCACAAAGGGGTGAACCGTTTGGACCAAGAAGACCAACATGATGGCTATTGTGCTAAAAAACAGTATTTTATACAATATGTCTTTCATCGTCGGCCTCCTCAAAATCTGAAATAGATGAACGGACTGAAACCTACCGCATTAAGAGCTGTGAGGCAGAATACAAAAAGCAGAATGCTGACCGGCCATACCACAAGGTGCTGCATTTTGGAGAAATCCGTGTAATACACCAAATCCTGTAGTTTTTTCCCAAATGGGAACAAGGCGATGAACGAAAAGACCAAGGCCAGAGATAACGTAACGTAGAATTGCGGGCTTTGGATGGGGACAAACGACTGAAAATCAAAGGAAAAGAGTCTTGAAATGAGCGTGAAGGAATCGGATATGTTTTCGATACGGGAAAAAGCCCTGCCTATGACCACGATGAAAAACGTGATGATGACACTCGGTACTTTGCCGATTTTCTCATAGACTTTTTTCAGTCCTATGCGCTCAAGCACGAGCCAGAAGCCATGATAAGCGCCCCAAATGACGAAACACCAGCTGGCGCCATGCCATAATCCAGAGAGGAGGAACACAACCCAAAGGTTGAAGTACGTTCTCGGTTTGGAGCATCGGCTGCCACCAAGTGGGAAATAGAGGTAATTGCGCATAAAAGCACCGAGCGTGATGTGCCAGCGTCGCCAGAACTCGCTGACACTCGCCGAATTATATGGATTGTCGAAATTCTCCGGAAAGTGGAAACCCATCATCTTGCCCAGCCCTATGGCCATGTCGGAATACCCCGAGAAATCGAAATAGATCTGCATGGAGTAGGCGATGAGGGAGAGCCACGCGGTGCCGGTACCCATCGTCATCAAATCTCCTGCAAGCAGCGTATCCACCTGTCGGCCAATGACATCCGCAATGAGGACTTTCTTGGAAAGCCCTATCACAAAACGGTAAAACCCCTGGAGGATTTCCGGCCAGTTCTGCTCCCGGTGGCGAATCTCATCGGCGATGTCGCAGTAACGCACAATGGGACCCGCGATGAGCTGCGGGAACATGATGATGTAGAGCATGTAGTCGGTAAGCCGTTCCATCGGCTTGTGGACGTTGCGGTAGGTATCGACCACGTAGGTGATGGACTGGAACGTGAAGAAGGAGATGCCGATCGGCAGCACCACTTTCGCCAACGTGAAGGGCTCCAACCCGAAAGCGCCAAGCACGGCATTCAGGTTGTCCACGAAGAAATTCGCGTACTTGAAATAGGCCAAAAGGCCCAGACTAATCGCTATCGCCAATCCCGCAAACAACTTCTTATGTACAAGATTGTCAGAATTATACAACCCTTTTACAAGGTAGAAATTGAGGATTGTGGAACCGAGAAGCAGCAGGATGAAGGTCGGGGCTCCATACGCATAGAAAACGACGGAAAATAGCAGCAGAACGATATTCCTCCACCGTTCCGGACATGCAAAATAGCAAATCAGAAAGATGGGCAGGAAGAATATCAGGAAGATGTTGCTGCTGAAGACCATTGATTAAGAGTCAATAGGCAATAGGCAAAAGGCAATAGAGAATGGCCGGGTAGAGATGCACGGCCGTGCATCTTTACTCCTTAATGCCGTACGCCAGGTCGCCGGCATCGCCGAGACCGGGCACAATATAGGATTGCGCGGTCAGTTCCTCGTCGATGGCGCCGATCCAGAAGGTGCAGTTGTCGTAAGGGAGTTTGCTCATCACGTAGTCGAGTCCCTGCCGGCTGGCGATGACGCTCACGATATGCGTGTGCAGCGGGTCGCCCTTGCTCATCAGTTCCTCGTAAGCCAACACTAACGATTGTCCCGTGGCCAGCATCGGGTCGCAGAGAATCAGCGTCTTCCCGTCCAAATCGGGTGCGGAAAGGTAGTCGATCTGAATCTCGAAGGTACCGTCACGGTAGTATTTGCGGAAGGCGGAGATGAAGGCATTGTCGGCGTGGTCGAAGTAGTTGAGCATGCCTTGGTGCAACGGCAATCCGGCCCGCAAAATCGTGGCCAGCACCGGCTTTTCCGTCATCCGCGGGATGGTGGCGATGCCTAATGGGGTCACCACCTCTTGTTCGGAGTAGGTCATCTTCTTGCTGATTTCATAGGCGAAAATCTCACCGATGCGCTCGAGGTTCCGTCTGAATCGCATGCTGTCGGTCTGCACGTCAGCGCTTCTGACTTCCGAGATGAACTCGTTGAAGAGGGAATTGTGGGCTCCCAGGATATGTAAGTTATTCATAATGTGATTTTTAATGGTGGTTATTCATTTAGTTAGTAGTTAGTAGTTAGCAGTTAGTAGTTCTCGGTTGAACAGTAACTACTAACTGCTAACTGCTAATTTCCAAAGACCCTTTCAAAGATCGCCGGCACCTGCTTCAGATAATACTCCAGCGTGAAACATTGGTCGAGCTCTTCGGGAGTGAAGTTGGCCATAACGGTTTCGTTCTGGAGCAGGAGCTCTTTGTAGTCGAGGGCTTCGAACCAGGCTTTCATGGCGATGGGCTGCACGAGGTCGTAAGCCTTTTCGCGAGAGAAGCCCTTGTTGATGAGGGCGGTCATCACGCGCTGCGCGAAGATGACCTTGTGGGTCAAGTAGATGTTTTTCAGCATGTTCTCCGGGAAGACGACGAGGTTTTCGAGGATATTGCCGAAGCGGTTGAGCATGTAGTCGAGCAGGATGGTGGCGTCGGGAAGCATGATGCGCTCGGCAGAGGAGTGGGAAATGTCGCGCTCGTGCCAAAGCGGGATGTTCTCGTAGGAACTGACCATGTAGCCGCGGAGGATTCTGGCGCAGCCGCACATGTTCTCGCTGCCGATGGGGTTGCGTTTGTGGGGCATCGCGGAGGAGCCTTTCTGTCCTTTGCCGAAGGCCTCTTCGGCCTCGCGGAGCTCCGTGCGCTGCCAATGGCGCACCTCGATGGCCATCTGCTCCATGGTGGAAGCGATGAGGGCGAGGGTGCCCATGTAGTGCGCGTGTCGGTCGCGTTGCAGCACCTGCGTGGAGATGCGGGCGGAGTGGATGCCTAACTGCTCGCACACGTAGTCCTGCACGAACGGCGGGGTGTTGGCGAAGTTGCCCACCGCACCGCTGATTTTGCCGCACTCCACATCGGCGGCAGCCATCTCGAAACGCTCGATGTTGCGGCGCATCTCCTCGAACCACAACGCCCACTTCAACCCGAGGGCGGTGATATCGGCGTGTACGCCGTGCGTGCGCCCGATGCAAGGCGTGTCCTTGAACTCGTAGGCGCGTTTCTTCAGAATGTCGGAGAAACGCTGGAGGTCCTTGCGCAGGATGTTGTTGGCCTGCTTGATGAGGTAGCCGTTGGCAGTATCCACCACGTCGGTGGAGGTCAGCCCGTAGTGTACCCACTTCTTCTCGTCGCCGAGACTTTCGCTCACGGCGCGGGTGAAGGCCACGATGTCGTGGCGGGTCTCCTTCTCGATTTCGTATATGCGTTGCACGTCGAAGGTCGCCTTCGTGCGCAGTTTTTCAACGTCTTCAGCCGGGATCACGCCGAGTTTGCTCCACGCGGCGGCGGCTTCGATTTCCACTTTCAAATAGGCACCGAATTTGTTTTCTTCCGTCCAGACGGCGCTCATCTCCGGACGCGAGTAACGTGGTATCATAATCGCGAATTATTTGAGCGGCAAAAATACGAAATAAATCACTTGCTATCTTCATCCAGGGCCAGGCGGAAGCCAACGTAGTTGAACTGGCCGTTGGGGATGCTTTGGCCGCGGGCGGAGACGCGGCAGACATCCCAATAGCTGGTCATGCAGCCGCCGCGATAGACTTTGGTTTCGCTCAAATTGTATCCTTTGGGATTTTCAACGGTCTCGTAGTAGTTCGCCTCGTAAAAGTCAAAGCCGTCGCTGCACCATTCATACACGTTGCCGCTCATGTCGTAGATGCCCAGCTCGTTCGGCTGTCTCGTGCCGACAGTGTGGGGGCTGTTCCCGCTGTTTTTCTTGCACCACGCCACATCTTCCAGCGTGTTGGAGCCGCTGAACTTGTAGTTTTTGGAAAGTTGGCCGCCCCTCGCGGCGTATTCCCATTCCGCTTCGGTGGGCAGACGGTATTTCTTGCCCGTGAGCTGGTTCAATTTCCCGATAAAGGTCTGTGCGTCATACCAGCTGACACGTGTGACCGGCAGGCTGTCGCCGATGGTTTTGGAGGGGTTCTTCCCGCCCATCACGGCCATCCAGAGCTCCTGCGTCACTTCGTATTTGGAAATGTAGTAACTATTAAGTTTTACCGGATGGGCCGGTGCCTCGTTTACGGAACAGTCGGAATGTCTGTCCGTGCAACCCATCAGGAATTCCCCGCCTTGCACATGGACCATTTCGATGGCGGGAACCTGTGCGTAACCCGATGTCACGAGCACGAAGGCGAAAAGGGCAACAAATAAGACTTTGTTTTTCATATTTCTGCGAATTTGACTGAACCTGCAAAAGTACAATTTTTCCGATAACTGTTGTCAGGCTGCCTCAGCGAATCACAACCCTACATCGGACCCGCACAGGACCTGCACAGGACTTACACAGGAGTTACACAGGTGTTGGACCGGAGGAAGACCGAGTTGTAGAGACGCAAAATTTTTTTTCCGCATGATGTCACCTTTTGCCCCCTTGATTCGTTTAACAGTTGAATCGATTCGAGAAATTCAACAAACGGAAATGTCAAACCTTAAAAAAATATAACATTATGAACCAAGATCTTTTAGGAATCATCATGATTATTACCATTGTCATCGGAATCTGTGTGGTGTTGCCCATCATGATTGTATGGCTTGTAAACAAGCGGAAATCGCACGAAATCGACAAGCAGACGGAGATTCTGACGACAATGCTGGAAAAACATCCCGACCTCGACCCTGCCGAGGTGATGAAAAAGCTGAACGTGTCGAGCAAGTCGCATCAAACCATCAAGCAGAAGCTGTTGGGAAATCTGTTCAGCGGAGGTATGATGACCTTGATGGGACTGGCCGTCCTCATTCCGCACCTCTGCGGGCTGGTCTTCTTCGGCAACAAAGAAAACGGAATCTATGTCGGCGGTATGATGTTGGCCATAGGTGTTGCGTTCCTCATCTACTACTTTGTGTCGAAAAAACAATTGAGTAGTGAGATCGAGGCCGAGGAGAAACGGTTGAAAGAACTACAATAATCGCACTGATGAAGCGAGAACAATTCATAGCCTATGTTTCATCCGAGCAGGAGTCTTTGCGGAGATTCCTGCTTGCCCTTTGCGGCGGCGACCGGATGGAAGCGGAGGACGTCGCGCAGGAGGCGATGATCAAGGCCTACCTCGCCTCCGACCACTTCGAGGAGCGGCACAAGTTCTCCACCTGGCTGTTCAAGATCGCCTACAACACCTTCCTTGACCATAAGCGGTCGGCGCGGAACCGCGAGACGGACTTGGAGGCGGCGGTGTACTTGGCCGGCGAGCAGCATGCAGATGATGCTTTCGTTTATCAAGACCTGTACGAGGCTATCGGCACGCTGCCGATCAAGGAGAAGTCCGCCATCCTCCTGTTCTACGTCAGCGGCTATTCCGTAAAAGAGATTTCCAACATCACCAGTTGCTCCCAATTCGCTGTGAAGCAGCAGCTTTCGAGAGGGCGCGACAAATTAAGACAAATTCTGGAACGATGAAAGAGACAACAATAGAAAAAGACACCGCGTTAGAAGAGATGTTCGCCCGTTATCAGCCGGATTTGGGCGACAGCGACAAATATATGGAGGCGTTTTCCAAGAAGCTGGAGGCAGTGGAGTATGTGAAACGGTATCAGGAGGCGCAGGTGCGCCGCCGCCGGAAACAGCTGGTGGTGGCTTTCGCGATGGGCGTGCTCACCGGCGCCCTCGGCATCATCCTGACGTTGTTGCACCCGTTCTGGACGCTGCCGCCTGTCAACATTCCAGTCCTGCCCGCGCAGAACTACCTCCACCTGCCGAACATCGGCTTCCTGCTGGCGGTTTGCCTCACCAGCCTCGGCTTCACCGGGTTGGTGGTGCAAGGGGTGGCGCTGCGGGAGAGGGGGTAAGGCGTTTTCTCACAGAAACATCCTCGTCCGCTTCTGATACTCGGCATATCCCGGTTTGTTTTGCAGCTGGCGTTTCTCCATCAAGGGCACGCTGATGAAGCGGAACAGGCAGGTCATGAGAACTGCTCCGATGACGTAAGGAATGTATATCGTGAAACTTACCGCAAGCGAAAGATACATCACCCAGATGCCCCACCACATCAGGATTTCACCGAAATAGTTGGGGTGGCGGCCGTGTTTCCAGAGGCCAACTTCGCAAATCTGTCCTTTATGGTCTTTGGCGAAACGGTGGCGCTGCGTGTCCGCGACCAATTGCAAGGTGGCGGCGCACACGCAAAGCAAGAATCCTATCCAACACACCACATTAGCCGGGATGGCCGCTTCTATCAGGCAGAAGCCCGGAATCATAGCCAAGAAGACCACGATGGTGGGCATCATATTGAGTCCGAAGAAGTTAATCAGATGGAAGACAACGGGGTGCTGCTCGTTGCGGTATTTGGTATAGCGCCAGTCTTCGCTGTTGAGGTTTTTGAAGGTGAAGGCCCAGTTGCCCGTAAGCCGGATGCCCCAATACCAGACGGCAATGAGAAGAAGCACCGTGGCGGTGGTCCAGTCGTTGAGCTGGCAGGCATAGAGGGTGAACATTACCGGTGGCGCGACGCTCCAGTAGGGGTCATAGACGGAGACGTTTTTGAACAGAAGGCCGAAAAGCCACACCACCACCGTGGCGGCGACATCAGCGACGAACAACGGAAGCAGTTGCCAGGGATGCCATTCGAAGCCGCCGAGCTCCCGATAAACAAACAGTCCTACCGCGAATGCAATGGCGTAAACGATTGTGATGATGATAAAACTGATGCTGCGTGATTCTTTTATGGACATAGTGATATGTTTAATTTTTTCGGGCGGCAAAAATACTCTTTTCTCCAATCAGTTCCGCCATGTCGTCAATCAGGAACTCCGCTCCCGCTTCTGACAGCTCTTCGGCGGTGGCGTTCCCGTAGGTGACCGCGCAGGTGTGTGCGCCGGCGGCTGCGCCCATGAGGATATCCACCGGCATGTCCCCGACCACCAATGTTTCGGAAGCGGAAACGTCCAGTGCCGACAGGATGACGTTCACGGGCTCCGGATCGGGTTTGTGATGGGCCACTTCGTCCGAACCTACGACCATCTCCACCATTTCCGTCATCTGCATCTCGCGGATGAAACCGAGCAGGGAGGCCGAGGTGCGCGACGAGGCGATGGCCATGCGGATGCCGTTGGCGTGCAGCGTCTCCATCGTCTCCCGGACGTGGGGGAACATGTCCGGCACCAGATCTTTGGCGTTGGCGAAAAAGATCTGGCGGTAGGTTTCGGCACAGTTTTCCGCCTCGACATCAGATAGTTGTGGGAAAATCGCTCGGAAACAGTCTTTGAGAGGCAACCCGATGGTGGAGGCGCAGGTCTCCTCGTCCGCCACCGGCAGTTCCAGCGCACGCATCACCCGTTGCATGGTGATGACGATGTTGTGGCGCGTGTCGGCCAAGGTGCCGTCGAAATCGAAGATGACCAGCCGGATGTTGTCCGTTGTGGAAAGGGTTGACATATTCTCGTTCATTTCGGGCGGCAAAGATATAATTTTAGGCAACAGGCAAGAGGCAAAAGGCAATAGAAAAAAGCCAAAAGCTAATAACCAATAGCTGAGACCTAAAAATATTGTATTAAAGTATTGAGCCAACCAAATAATTTTGTACCTTTGCCCGCTGATTATGGCAAAATGGAATTTGTTAATATTCAGTTGATTAATATACAAACTCTAACAGATACTGGTAAAGAAAAGGAGAAATAGTTGAACGGTCTGATTATGAATGGAGCAATCGTTGCAAGCGGAAACAAAAGTGTTGAGAACATCCAACACCGCATTTATGAGGTACGTGGTCTGCAGGTGATGCTTGACCGCGACTTGGCGGAATTGTATGGGGTTGAAACTCGTGTGCTTAATCAGGCTGTCAAGCGCAACATCGAACGTTTTCCTTCGGATTTTCTATTCCGTTTGAGCAAAAAGGAATGGGATCATTTGAAATCACAAATTGTGATTTCAAACAACACCCTGAAAAATATTGATAATGAAGCTGTTGAACAAAAGGACTCCGATTTGAAATCACATCCTGTGATAACTGGCAGAGGTGGAGACAGGGCGTTGCCATACGCTTTTACGGAACTTGGTGTAGCCATGTTAAGTTCTGTGCTCCGTTCGGATACGGCCATTCAGGTCAACATCAATATTATGCGAGCCTTTGTGATGATTCGGCAGGCTTTTTCTGCATTGCAATCTACAAATTTGCGTGTTGAGCAACTTTCCCTTTCGATGAAAGAATTAAGCACCCGTTTGGAAGAATCTTTGAGAAATCAAAATGACATTAATAGCGAACAGGAAAGAACGAACGAAGAGATTGCGGTGCAAATTGAAATGATAAATGATGTCCTAGATCAGTTGCGCACAACTCCCCCACCTCCTGCTAAACCAATTGGATTTAAAGTTTCATCTTCTGATTAACTACAGCATATCGTCGTCAAATGTATAAAGCAAATAAAATATTATTATCCACCACGCATTCTGTTGATGGTTGTCGCGTTTTAGACTACAAGGGCGTCATCACTGCCAATGTCGTCATGGGGGTTAATATCTTGAAAGAGTTTGTTGCTTCTTTCAGCGATTTTTTCGGCGGGACCTCTGGGAAATACAGTCAAGAGATGGACAAGGCTTATGAAAAAGCTATCAACATACTTGAAAAGAAAGCAACATCTGTTGGGGCAAACTCCATCCTCGGTATCCATATTGATTATGATGAGATTTCTGGCGGGGGAAAATCAATGCTAATGGTCTCCATCGTGGGAACAGCTGCTATCATAGAACAGAGTACAAAGCAGAGCAACAACATTTCTACAGAGTCAATCGACATCGATTCGCTAAACAGATTGTTGTACATAGAACAATATCGTTCTTTGTCAGCCAATCCTGATTGGTTACCAAACAATCAGGATTGGGAAATAATACTTAACAACCAATTAGTTGAATTAATACCCCATTTGTTGCCCTGTTACATCAAATCAAGAAAAACACCAATTACTTATAGTGATGATGGGGATAGAATTAGACTTTCTCGTAACAAGTTTATTTCTTTGTTAAGCAGCATTGAATACGAAGATGCAATTGATTATGTATATGGTGATTGGACAGAAGACCCCAGGATCCATTCAATAATGGTTGATACTATTATACAGTGTCACCTTTTTAACGCAGTTGCTATTTTACAGAAATTACCAATTCTTGATAAACACTCATCCATACAATTGTTGACTGCTGAAAAGAAATTATATACAGAATCAGACGTAGAACCGTTACAAGAAATTGTTGGTTTTTTTAATCATTTACCAGATACGGGACATTACGAAAAAGCCAAAACAGGACTGTTTTCGAAGGAAGAGGAGGTTATGGTGTGTGAAAAAGGACATAAGACACCTGTGACAAATGGTAATTTTTGTTGTTATGCTGATACACAAAAATGTGGTTTGAATATCAAAGGAATCAATGAGGCTGAAGTGACAATTATAAATGAATTCTCGGTAAGAGTGCAAATTCTTGAAAAGTTTTTCCAGAAAAATACAAATTCATCAACAAAAAACTAAATAACTAAAATTATGGCAGAAAAAAAATTTATGACATGTGACGGTAACTGCGCGGCTGCGCACGTGGCCTACATGTTCAGCGAAGTGGCCGCTATCTATCCTATCACCCCCTCAAGCCCGATGGCAGAGTACATCGACGAGTGGAGTGCCGGCGGCAGAAAGAACATTTTCGGTGAGACTGTGAAAGTGGTCGAGATGCAATCCGAGGCCGGTGCCGCTGGTGCCGTTCACGGTTCTTTGCAGGCTGGTGCCCTCACCACCACCTACACCGCCTCCCAAGGCTTGTTGCTGATGATCCCCAACATGTACAAGATCGCCGGTGAGTTGCTTCCTGGCGTCTTCCACGTCTCCGCACGTGCATTGGCAGCTCAGGCTTTGTCCATCTTCGGTGACCACGCCGACGTGATGAGCGCCCGTCAGACCGGTTTCGCTATGCTGGCTACCGGCTCTGTGCAAGAGATCATGGACCTCGCCCCTGTTGCCCACCTGGCAGCTATCGAGGGTCGCGTTCCTTTCTTGCACTTCTTCGACGGTTTCCGTACCTCTCACGAAATCCAGAAGGTGGAAGCTACCGACCAAGCCAAGGTTGAGAAACTCGTGAACTGGAAAGCCCTCAAGGAGTATCGTGAACGCGCTCTGAATCCGGAACACCCCGTGACCCGCGGTACCGCTCAGAACCCCGATATCTACTTCCAGACCAGAGAGTTGCAGAACAAATACTACGATGCTCTTCCCGACATCGTGGCGAAATACATGAAGAAGATGAGCAAGATCACGGGTCGTGAGTACGCTCCCTTCACCTTCTACGGCGCTGCAGACGCTACCGACGTCATCGTCGCTATGGGCTCCATTACCGACGTCATCAAGACTGTCATCGACAAGGAGAACAAAGCCGGTAAGAAACTCGGTCTCATCAGCGTTCACCTCTATCGTCCCTTCAGCGTGAAGTACCTCATGGCCGTGATGCCGAAGAGCGTGAAGAGAATCTGCGTTCTCGACCGCACGAAAGAACCCGGTGCAAACGGCGATCCGTTGTACCTCGACGTGGTGGAAGCTTTCAAGGACGACAAGAAGGCCCCGATGATCATTGGCGGTCGTTTCGGTCTCTCCTCCAAGGACACCACTCCTGCTCAGGTGCTCGCTATTTTCAAGAACCTCGCTTCCACGAAGCCGATGAACCAATTCACCGTTGGTATCAACGACGATGTGACGCATCGTTCTCTCAAGGTTGGTAAGGAAATCTCCATCCTTCCTAAGGGCACGTTCGAAGCCAAGTTCTATGGCCTCGGTGCTGACGGTACCGTGGGTGCTAACAAGAACTCCATCAAGATCATTGGTGACAACACCGACAAATACAGCCAGGCTTATTTCGACTATGACTCCAAGAAGTCAGGCGGTTACACCTGCTCTCACCTCCGTTTCGGCGACCAACCCATCTTGGCTCCTTACCTCGTGGGTACGCCCGATTTCGTGGCCGTTCACGTTCCTTCTTACCTGAAGAAATACGACTGCTTGCGCGGTTTGAAGAAGAACGGTACGTTCCTCTACAACTCTCCGTGGACCGTGGCTGAGACCAAGAAACATCTTCCCGATTTCGTGAAGAAATATCTGGCCCTCAACAATATCAACATGTACATCATCGACGCTACGAAGATCGCTGCTGAGATCGGTTTGGGCAACCGTACCAACACCATCCTGCAATCTGCATTCTTCAAGATTTCCGGCGTCATTCCTTACGACCTCGCTGTGGAGCAGATGAAGAAATTCATCGTGAAGTCTTACGGCAAGAAGGGTGAGGATATCGTGAACATGAACTATGCAGCTGTTGACCGCGGCGGTGAAATCACCAAGGTTGACATCCCCGCTGAATGGGCTAAGCTGGATTGCACCACCGACTTCGTGTTCGAGAGCAACCCCAACGATCCCGAGTTCATCAACAAGGTGATGCGTCCGATGGTGGCACAGTGCGGTAATGACCTGCCCGTGAGCGCATTCAAGGAAATCGTGGATGGTACATTCCCGGCTGGTACCACCGCTTACGAGAAACGCGGTGTCGCTACCGTGGTTCCGGAATGGGATCCCACCAAGTGTATCCAATGTAACCAATGTTCTCTCGTTTGTCCTCACGCTGCTATTCGTCCTGTGGTGATGACCGACGCTGAGATGAAGAAAGCGCCTAAGGGC
>JAGCVQ010000023.1 GCA_017962275.1 Bacteroidales bacterium | reverse complement strand
CCTAAACTCTAAACTCTAAACTCTAAACTGTATCCAGATGGTACATAATATAAAGATAGTATATATAATAATGATGGTGTCGCTCCTGACGGCCATCCTCCCCTCCGCGCATGCCCAGAAGCCCTCCAAGGCGGCGGCGTTATGCGCGAAGGCCAGCCAGGCCATGCAGTCGCAGGATTTCAACAAGGCGCTGGACTACCTCGACCAGGCGCAGACCAAGGATCCCGGTTTCCCCGATATCTACATCATGAAGGGCGACATCTACAATTTCCGTCTCCAGTCCGACTCGGCCAAGCTCTGTTACCAGCGCGCCATCGATCTCATCGGCGACCCCGACCCGATGCTCTACTACATTGCCGGTAACGAGGGCGCGAAGTGCGGTGACTACGAATATGCGCTCCGCACGTTGCAGACTTTCCTCCAGAAGGGACTTCAATATTCCGACGTGCACCCCGATGCGCAGAAGACGATTGCCAACTGCCGTTTCGCCATCGAGGCGATGAAGCATCCGCACAGTTTCGAGTTGGTGAACCTCGGATCGGGGGTCAACTCCGAATGGGATGAGTACCTCGCGGCCATCACCGCCGACGATGCCGAGATTGTGTTCACCGTGAAGCGTCCCCGCGACCAGCAGACGGTGTGCGCTTTCTGTCTCAACGAGGAGGACCTCTATGCGAGCCGGATGGGGGCCGGTGGTAACTGGCTCCCCCGCACTCCCCTGGGTGCTCCGGTGAAGACCGGTTACAACGAAGGGGCGCAGTGTCTCTCCCCCGACGGCAAGTACCTGCTCTACACCATGTGCGATGCCGACTTCGGGATGGGCAGCTGCGATCTCTACTGGGCCAAGCGCATGGGGGAACGTTGGTCTCGCCCCCGCAACTTCGGTGCCCCGGTGAACACGCAGGCGTGGGAAAGCCAACCCACGATGGCCGCCGACGGCATGACGATCTATTTCGCCTCCTCCCGTCCCGGCGGTTTTGGCGGAATGGACATCTGGAAGACCACCATGACGGCCGAAGGGGAGTTCTCCATCCCCGAGAACCTCGGTCCCGCTGTCAACACCCCGGGTGACGATGCCGCCCCCTTCATCCACAGCGACGGCCGCACCCTCTACTTCGCCTCCAACGGTCGGGTAGGCATGGGCGGCTACGACCTTTACTACACGACCCTCCAGTCGGATGGCAGCTGGAGCGAACCCCAGAACATGGGCTATCCGCTCAACTCGCCCGCCGACGAGATCAACATCTTCATCAACGCCACCGGCACCATGGCCTACATCTCCTCCGACAAGGGTGGGGGATACGGTGGTCTCGACCTTTACAGCTTTGTGCTGGACGACGGCTTGCGTCCCAATCCCGTCACCTACATCAAGGGACATGTGCGCGATGCCTTCACCGGGGATCCGCTGGCAGCCCGCATCGAGATGATCGACCTGAATACGCGGCAGCTGCTGACCGCCACCACTTCCGATCCGCAGACCGGCGGCTATCTGGCCTGCATCCATACCGGCGGCAACGTCCTGCTCAACGTTTCCCATCCCGACTACCCCTTCTATTCCGAGAACTTCCAGGTGGAGAAGACCTACTCGGAGCTCTCCCCGTATCTGAAGGACATCCTTCTGCAGCCCACCGACGTGGGTACTGTGGTCACCTTGAAGAATGTCTTCTTCGATTTCGACCGCACCGAGCTGAAGCCCGAGTCGTATGTGGAGCTGGACAAGTTAGCTGATTACCTGCGGACCAACGACATCCGCATTGAGATTGGCGGTCACACCGACGACCAAGGCACGGACGAATACAACGACCGTCTTTCCGAGAACCGTGCGAAAGCGGTTTACGACTACCTCGTGGCCAAGGGCATCCCTGCCACGCGGCTGCAGTACAAGGGTTACGGCAAGCGCGTGCCCGTGGCCGACAACACCACCGACGAAGGCCGCGCCGCCAACCGGAGAACGGAGTTCAAGATTATCAAGTAGGGTTAAAGGGTTACGCGGTTACATGGTTACATGGTTAGGCCTGGGAGGATTCCCGGGCCTTTCTTATATATAATATATACCATATATTCATTATACCTGTAGGGCTGTCGCATTATACCTGTAGGGCTGTCGCATTGCGGCAGCCCTACAGGTATAATGCGGCAGCCCTACACAGGCAAGGGTTAGGCAAGGGTTAGGCAAGGGGTTGGCAAGGGGTTGGCAAGTCAAAGCAAGTCTTTTGGCTTGCCATATACTTGCCAACCCCTTGCCTAACCGTACGCTACTACTGTTCTACCCATTCTGTCCCAGTTCTAACCCCCTAACCGTGTAACCGTGTAACCGTGTAACCGTGTAACCATGTAACCAATCCTCCCCCCTTTCGTATAAGAAGATAGACGGGAAAAGTGGGAAGAATGGCGGAATTGTCTGCATTTTGAAGCTGTTGATACCGTGTTGAAAAGTTTTAATAACTAAATGTGAGTATATAAGATTCTGTATATAAGCGAGTTAGAGAATATTTCAAAAAAAACGAAAAAAAAAGCCGCGAAAAGACAAACAATGAAAAAAAAATGTATTTTTGCAGGTTAAAAATTATGTATAGTGTAAAGTAATGTATAGTGTTGAATTAAAGGCAAAAAACGAATCGAATAGAGAAAAATAAATAATATAAATTACAAATTAAACAAAAACAGTATGAAAAAACTATTATCAATTTGCTTTCTGAGCATTCTGCTGGGGCTTCTGAGCTTCAGTGCGCAGGCGCAAAATTGCGGGTTCATCATCAAGAACTTGCAGCCCGACACCATAGAGGGTGTTGCGCAAATGTCGCCTGATGGCTTGCTGCCGTTGGATCATACTCTGGGCCACGGGGTTTTCATCAACCCTGACAACCCGTATGATTATTACGGCAACGCCAATGTTGGTAGGACCGAGCTGTACGAGCTGTTCCTTTGCGACGCGTGCAACTTGGCTCCCAAGACTAAGGTCTCCCTCGACTGGATCCTGCAACGTCAGGACGAGAACGGGAATTGGGTGACTGTAAATGACAATCTCTCCTACTATGTGGATTTTGACATTTACACACTCTATGCCGAGATCAACGACACCACGGGCGCTTGCAACCGCATCACGTGGCTTGGTGGCAGAGTGCCCAATGGCTTCGGCTGTTGCGAGCAAGCAGTTGCCCCGGACATGTTCCACGGCATCACCTGCAACACCCCGACCAACTATCCCGGCGCCGTGCCCGTCGGTCAGGGTACTCCCTACAGCGTTGTGAACCAACTCGGTCAGCTCATCCCTGCTATGGGCATGACCCCCATCTACACAGAAGCACTTGACTATTTCTATTATGACTTCTTCTCCCAGACCCGCACCCTGGTCCAACTCAAATGGAAAGCTGCGGGTAAGTACAGACTGATCATGAACCTGCGTGAGCGCGTCGGCGGTACCGCTTGGAACAACCTCACTTGGAACGAAAACGAAACCACCGACTTCATCGGCGGTCACCAATCTTGCTGCGGCGAGATCCTTTCTTCTGACACTATCGCTTATCCCGTCTTCGGTGAATACTCCAAGGAAGTTTGTCAAAACGAGACCTGGACCTTTGGCCAGCCCCCGTACACTTTCTCTGTTACCACTCCTGACACTCTCGTTGCGTTCAACCGCACACTCAACCCCAATTCTGATTGTGCCATCACCCAAACGGACAGCCTCTACAGAGTTCACTTCTTCGTCCGTCACACCCCGGTCGTGCAAGCTGAGGACGCCGTCCTTTGCAAGTGCGCCGAATTCACCGTCGATGATCTTCTCGATCTCGTGACGATGGATGAGGACGGTCTGGATGACACCCAGTGCACTCCTCACTTCCAATGGTATTACCCGCTTACGTTGTACTCTGCTCCTACTTGGAACGATGCACCCCCGGCTCTGACGAACCTCAATGTTCCCGGTGACAACTATTTCACCATCCGTCAGATCAACACTTATAATGATACGCTCGATTGTGTCGGCGCCTCCCTTACCTTCAAGGTCACCTTCAAGGAGATGACTCCTCCGGAGATCAACACCCCCGAGCTGACCGACTTCTGTCTCGAGGCTCTCAATGGCGCGACCCTCACCCTCTCTGCTGAGCTGGACGAGGAGTGTGCCAACACGGTGAAATGGTACACGGCTTTCCTGCCCAACAAATCAATGCAATTCGGTTGGCTTGTGGCTGGCACCCTGCCGTTGCAGAACTACTTCTCCACTTACCTCGATCCGGAAACCTATATCGGCAGCAACGAGCTGACCATCAACTTGGCCGACTATATGCCGTCCACGAACAAGGATACGGTCCTCTATTTCTTCGCAGTCTCTTACGAGAATGACGGATGTCCGTCTCCGATGTTCTCCTACATCACCATCAACCTGCACCAGACGCCCGTCTTGACCAAGTCTGAGACGAAGGATGTCTATTGCGTGAGCGACGAGGTTGTGATGACGGCTACCGTTTCCACCACTCAAACTGACCAACCCTACACTTTCAACTGGACCGGCTTCACCTCCATCAATGTTGACGGTGAGCATGTGGCTACGGATACGAAGGTTGTCACGATCACTGGCACCCCGAAGAGCAATGGCAGAATGCCTGTCAATGTGTCTAAGACCAGAAACTACAGCCAGCAGATCTTCACTTCCGACGAAGTGGATGCTGGTACCATTACCAAAATGGCCTTCAATGTGGCTAATACCACGACCAAGAAGACTGCCAATGTGGAAATCTATCTTGGCACTACCGATAAAAACGCCTTCGAGAGCAAAGCGGATTTCGTTACCTCGAATCTGCAGCTCGTCTATTCCGGCGGCTTGAACGCTTCTGAAACTGGCTGGAGAGAACTCAACTTCACCACTCCTTATAATTATAATGGTCAGAAGAATCTGGTTCTCGTTGTGAAAGACAACTCCAATCAGTCTCAGGACAACAAGTATTTCTCTTGTTCCCAGACTGAGGACTATATGTCTATGATCATCGCTACCGACGGTGTCCTTCCCACCGATCCCACCACCTATACGGGTACGGTCAACAAATACCAATACCGTAGCGATGTCAAGTTTACGGTGATTCCCGCTATCAATGCTAACGCTCAGACTGTTTACAACCAGCTGAATCCCGAGAACGAGTGCGGCCACGCCTACAGCACCTCTGTGTATGTGGTTGACGCCAACGGCTGTGTTTCTCAACCCGTCCAATTCGACTACACCGGCAACGATACCCTCGCTCCGGTCGTGACTCCCGCCGCCCGCGTTACCCGCGTGGAAGGCTGCAATGTGAATGAGAACAACGATGTGCTCTTCGAGACTTTGGCCGACTTCGATCAGGCTAATATCGATGTGACGGACGACGCCGTTGTGATTGGCGACAAGTGCGGTCTCCCGTACGTTACTTTCACCCACGCTGACACTCACCTTGCCGGTCCTTGCGAGGACACCATCATTCGTGTCTATACCTTCACCGACAAGTGCGGCAGAACGGCTACGTTCACCGACTCTATTATCTCCCGCGATACCCAGAAGCCCATCTTCTTGGATCCCGTGACCAACCAGTCACCCTATATCCGCATGATCCCCGAGCGCGGTATGAATTGTACTTTCAACGCTCCTGAGAAGCCCGCTTTCGTGCACGCAATCCTCCCCGTCGTTTCCGACAACTGCACCACGATGGACTCCCTCTGGTTGATGGATCACGCTACTTTCTACTGGGAGAACTCTGAGTTGTTCAACCAAGTGCTTGCTCCCGGAACCATTGACATCTTCGGACCTCAAGTGGGCAACCAGCTGACCGTCAAGGTTGTGATCGAAGACGCTTGCGGCAATGCCGACACGGCTATGATCCTCTACTTCAACCGTCCCGACACTCTCGAAATCGAGACTCCGTCCATCACGGTTGATCCCGCCAACATCTGTCTTGGCGAAACGGCTACGCTGACCTTCGATCCTGAGAAGGTGACCTTCGACGAAGACTTCGCACTGGCTACCCCGCTGACGATTGTTTGGAACAACCTCGAGAATGAAGTTGAATTCTCCGATACCAACGCTGCTGTTACGACCGTTACCCCGGCTGTCGGCGACAAGACCTATCACTTCCAGGTTACTGTTACCGATGCTTACGGTTGTACCGCTACTTCCGAGTATGCTCCTCTCTTCGTGAAGGACAACCCGCATGTGAAGATTATCAAGGACGTTCGCAATGGCGCTATCGAGCCTTATTGCCCGAACTATGGCGATCTGACTATCGTGGCTGTTGATGCTGCTACCGAGACCCACATCCCGAACCTCCGTTACACTTGGACGGGTGAGAGCGTGAATGTGAATGCCTCCATCGAGGATACCTCATTCATCGTTATCGTCCCCGATTATTGCGATTGGCACTATACGGCCAACGTTCATGTCGTTGACACCATCTACGGTTGTGTTGGTGACGCTACCATCACGGTTTGGGCTGCTGACACTGCTGGTCCGAAATATTTAGGCGATGTTATCAACGAAACGGTTCCGGTTGAAGAAAATTGTAAGATGTATGTCCCCGACTTCATCCACTATCTGAACAACGCCAACATCGTTGACAACTGCTATTCCTTCAGTGAGTTCTATCAGAGTTTCCGTCAGGATCCTGAAGCTGGCACTGAGATGACCGAAGATACTCCTGTCACGATTTATGTGACGACTCCTTGTCAAGCGGCTGAGTATCCTATCGTGAACAAGTTCTTTGCCCGCGTTCCTGAAAACAAGCTCCATGTGAGCGCTGCTGTCGTACCGGCTGAAGATTGCGAACCCGCTGATTTCACTTTCACGGCTACTCCCGAAAATGGTATTGGAACGATTACCTACACTTGGACGAAAGCTAACAGCACTTGGACCGCTAATGGCCAGGTTGTTACCAATACCGAGACTGTTGCCGCTGGCGCTGTCAGCTCCACCTACACCTACACGGTGAAGGCTGTTGACGCTGTCCATTGCGAAGCTACCGCAAGCGTGAATGTGACCGTCTATAAGACGATTGTTGATATCGACACCGTTACTTATCCGAACACCAACTGCGTTGCTCCTTGGAATGGCCAGCTGGTCGTGTTCCACGCTCCTATCGGCACTCACTATGAGTTGACCCAAGACAACTTCTATATGGAGCGCGTCTCCGAGGTTCCCGGTTGGGATACCCAAGTTCAGGAGAACACCCTCATCTTCGACTATCTGCAAGAAGGTAACTATCTCCTTACCGTTACGACGCCTAATGGTTGTGTGAGCACCTTTGATGTGACTATCCGCGAGGCTAAGCCGACTATCACGTTCAACAACGAGGTTACTCCGCATAATCCTACCTACTGCACCAACGACAATGGTTACATCACCATCGTTGCTGAGCCTGGTTACACTTATGAAGTGTACAATGCTAATGGTGTTTTGGTTCCCTCTCCGTACACTGGTTTGACGGTTGGTGATTACAGAATCGTGAAGACCAGCACCGTGAACCGTTGTCAGGCTGAAACTTGGTTCCACATTGATGAGTCTGAAACCACGATGGAATTCACCGTTTCTGCTTCTGCCAACACCCTTTGCGGTGACGAAGAGTTCAACGGTAAGGTTGCTTTCACCACCACAGGTTGGACGTACACGGTTACTGACGATAATGGTGAAGTGATTTACGAAGGCGCTGCCACTACTCTGAACACTCTCGCTGAGGGTACTTATCAAGTAGCTGGTGTCCACAATCAGACTGGTTGTACCCACACTGAGCCTGCTACTGTGGTTAACGGCCGTAACAACCCGGTGTTCACTGCGACGACCACCCCGAACAACTACTGTGAGAATGAGGATGGTCTCGTGAATGGTGCTATCACCATGACTCCGGCCACCACCTACACCTACACGGTGACCAACACCGATGAGGATGTTATCGTTACCAACCTCAGCGCTCTTGCTGCTGGTAACTACAATGTGTATGCTCTCAATGAGAACAACAATTGTTGGCATGATACCAACGTTGTCGTTGAAAATGACTTCTACTATCCGACGGCTAATGCCACCTCCCAGGAGAACACCTCTTGTAATCCTGAGGTCCTCGCTTACAACGGTTCTATCTCTATCGCTGTGAGTGCTGACGTCGAAGGTACGACGATTACAAATGCTAACAACGCTTTCAACAACAAGATTAAACCCTTCGAGGTTAATCTCGTTTGCGATGAGAATGAGGTTGATATCACGACGCAGTTCGCTGCCAGCCCGGCTACGTTCTCTGGTTTGAACAGCGGTATCTATAACTTCACCGTCACTTCCAAGTTCTTCTGCACTGTGGAAGGTGAAGTTGAGATCGATCAACATGAGATGCCTGCACTTGTGATGCATGCTACGCCGAACACTATGTGCGAACCCACCTTCGAGAAACCCGGTAACGGTACTATCGTGATGGATTCTGTCACCACTGAGTTCAATCATGTCTATTACAGAGATCCTATCTTCGATTACTCTTTCTACTTCGCCAGCACTACGCCTGCTGAAGGTTTCGAAAGCGTTAACGGTTATTATCCTGGCACTCAACTCCAGGTTAACTACTGGGTCCCGATTAGCTACACGATGTACTACTTGGCTGACTCTCTCTACTATGTCCAGGTCTATGACAGACTGACGGGTTGTGATGTTGCTGACACCATTACCGTCCCGATGGGCCGCGACAATATCGTTGCTGAGGCTCAGGCTACTCCGAACAAGAACTGTAAGGCTCCGTATGACGGTACTGTCACCGCTACGGCTACGGCTTACAAGCTCAATACCGAAGACTACAATCTTGACGCTGTCCTTTCCTTCAGATTGGTTGGCGATGATAACGACTTTGCTACGGAATACCAACTCGGTACGATTACCGCTGGTACGCTCAATTCTACCTTCACGACCACCTTTACGGGTATCCCGGATGGTACTTACACCCTGTTGGTGCAAGACACCACCACGAAGTGTGTGTATCCGTTCGAGGGTGCTGTGACGGTTGAGAAGACCGAGAGCGACATTGTGATTACGCCGACGATTACCCCGAACCACGCTTGTCAGATCGAGGGCGAAACGACCACTCCTTGGGATGGTACCCTTGCAGCCGTCGCTTCTTCTGAGATGTTTGCCAATGCACAGTGGGTGTACAAGTTCTACAGCGTTGACAGCCTTGGTGTCGTCTGGCACAAGGAGGCTAATGCCACCTACGGTACCACCAATTCCTGGAACTCCCTCGAAACTGGTGCTTACACTGTGATTGCTTTGGATAACGTTTCTGGTTGTTCACAAGACAGTGTCTTCGCTGTCCCGACTGACAATGTCTGTGCTCCTGAGGTTACGTTCAACGTCATTGGTGAGAACAACATCCCGTACCACTTCTGTCTGAATACGAATCCTGCACAAATCTGTGCTGTTGCTACGACGACCAATCCTGATTGTCCTGCTACTGAGTACAGCTACAAGTGGCATGTTGATTGTCATTCACTTGACTTCAACGGTCCGTGCGTTGAAGTGGCTACCGACGAAGTTCACAATTGTACTTACACGGTTACCGTTACCAGCCTGGCTACGGGTTGTAAGACGGTTGAATCCATCACTGTTGTCATTGACCCGATCCACACGATCAACTACTTGGTTAATGATATGCCGTTCCTCGCTAGCCCGAGAACTGTTTACAACTGCGTGAACGAGGATGTTAAGATTGGTATTGAGCAGAACAGCTGGGTGGAAGCTTGGTGGACCAACGCTCATGTCACTCCGCTGCCTCAGGGTAACCCCGAGTACGATTTCATCGTTGCTGCTAATTCTACCACTCCGAACCAGATGTATTCTTACTGTGTGAATGTTGTCGATGACCACGGTTGTCCTGCTACCGGCGTGATCAACTTGATCAGCAAGCCGCTGCCGACCGTCACGGTTTACGATACCGCCTGCACCGAGTTCAGCATCGACAACGAGACTTTCGTTTATGAAGATGGTACTCCGGATGCGGACTACAATGTCCACTTCGAATATCAGGAAGTTACTCCGAAGGCTGGTTCTAACGGTTGCGATAGCATCACGATCCACAAGATCACGTTGCTTGGTGAACCGACCATCACGGGTACACTCCCGAGTGCCTTCTGTGCTGGAACTACTGTTCAATCCGTACTTAATCTCTTGACTATTACCAATGCTATTGATACAGTTGTTTATATCAACGGTCAGTATGCTCCTAAGACTGCTGCTCTTACCTACAGTCAATGTTCTACAATCAACATGCAAGTCATTGCCTTCTCTGGTTCTTACTCTGCTGAGTATGGTGATCATGTCTCCTGCTCGACTGGTGAAAACTATTCCTTCGTTGTGAACGCTGCTCCGGTCTTCACCGAAGACCTCGTGCTTGAACCTTACTGTGCAGATGGTGAAGCTCAGCCGGTGGATGTTCCGGGTCACAACTGCAATATCTGCAACAGCAATGATCCTGTTCAGACCGGTTGCTCCCTCAAGTTGTATGTCCTTGACACAGATGAAGGCAACAGCGTCATTGAATACCTTGGTGTGGTTAATGGCGACCAGTTTAGTTTCGTTCCGAATGCTGAGTACGATGGTAAGTTGTTGGCTCTCACCCTTTCTAACGGTTGCGGTTCCATCACGACGTTCGATACGCTGCATATTGACGCCACTACCATTCACATTAATGATGTCACCATCTGTGAAGGTCTCGCCCTCGATATCGACGCTATCCTCGGTAAGCATTATGACAATGTGACGACCTACCTGCTCCAGCCGGTTGCTATTGGAGGTTCGACCACTCACGATGTGGAATACCAGGAGATTGTGTACAACGGTGAACCTATGATTCCTGAGTACAATGGTTATGGCCTCTACTTCGTGGTTGACAATAACATCTGTCACGAAATCGTCACTGACACTGCCACCATCACGGTGAACCCGCTGCCTGTGCTTGAGATTGGTGACATAGAATCTGACCTCTGCTATGACAATGCTGCTGCTGAACTTGCTGCTGCTATCGAAACTCAGTTTGCAAGCGAAGAGGGCTGGCTCGTTCCTGCTGCTACCTCGGCTGATACCACTATTGAGGTCTGGACTGAAGGCTTTGAAAGCGGTGTGATCCCTGCCGATTGGACTACTTATACGAATGGTCAGGGTGCCGGTTGGACTATTACCAATGAAAATCCTCATTCCGGTTCAAATGCTTCAATTTCTGTTTCTTATGTTGACGCAACTTACCAAGAAATTTCAGTAGACGACTGGTTAATTACTCCTGCCATCAATGTAGAGACCGGTATGAAGTTGTCTTATTTCCATAGGAATTATTCTTCTCCATCTTACCAAGACAAGTATGATGTCTATGTCTTGAATTCAAATGTGTTCGACGAGAATGCGACCCCGATTGCTACAAATATCATTCCTTCTACTACTTGGAGTGAGAATGTGATCAACTTGAATTCATATGCTGGTCAGACTGTCTATGTGGCATTCCGTCATCAGGATAATGGTATGTGGAAACTCTACTTCGATGACTTCACCCTTACACAGGATTTCAAACAATACGCTACTGCAGGCGCTGTTGTTGAGGCTATCAAGAACACGCCGAATACAGATGTTTACTACTATGTCGCGAATGGCTGCGGTGCAGACATGCAATACGTTGGTAACTTCCGTATCCTCTTCCCGCTGACTATCGGTGGTGGTAACGTTACGGTTTGTCCGGATGCTACGTTGGCTGATGTTACAAATCAGTTCACTCCTTCTATTACCCTCGGTAACTACAGCATCAATGAGGTTGGCGTTTACTACACTGTCGGTACTGGCGATCAAGCCGTTGTCCTCACGGATAATGATGAACTTGCTGATTATGGTGTCACCTCAGGTTCTGCCATTGCAGTCAATGTCACGCCTGTTGATGTTGAGAACTGTGGTGCTGCATCTGCTCCTGTCACTGTGACCTTCTTGACCGAAGAACCTGTTGAACCTACCTTTAAACCTGCTTGTAGTGGAAATCACCTGAGTGCATTCATTGCTACTCAACCTGATTGGAACACCACGAATGCTGAGCATCCTATGTCTCTCCTTGATCCTGATGAATCTTACTGGCAGGTTTATGACGCTACTATTCACACTGTTGATCCTGACGAATATGTTGTTGACGCAGAGTATGCTGACCAAGTCGAAGGCATCTGGGTACGTTACGTCTGGGTTACCGAATGCGGCGAAACTGTGGGTTCTTGGTTCAAACAGTTGATTATCAACGATGCTCCTGTGATCACGAATCTTGTCAACGAAATCGCCATCTGTGCTGGTACCACGGTTGAAGAGTCCGATCTGAACCTGGCTGTTGTGTACAATGGTAACGAAGACAAGTACGATACGGTCTATACCCTTGATGGTGCTCAGTTTAACTTCCCGCACCAATTCACGACTCCTGGTGAGTATGAACTGAAGGTCACGATTCATGGCGATCAGACTTGCTGCGGTGATGCTGTGGAAGAACTCACCATCACTGTCAATGCTATTCCGGAACCGCACGCAGTCGGTGATACGATGGTCTGTCTGGACGGTGAGGCTCACCTGAACGTTGTTACTCCTGCTGAAGGTTCTGAGTACGCATGGTATTATGGTACCACTCAAATCGGTACTGGTACGGATCTCAATGTTACCTTCGGTGTAACAGACAATCCTGCTGAAGCTACCATTACCGTTGGCGGCAACACCATTACGGTTACTAAACAACTGACGTATGAATTCACTGTTGTGGAGACTGTGAACAATTGTTCCTCCGTCTCTATGGTGAACGAATCCATCGATCCTTACAAATTGGATGTGGTTACTGTTAAGGTCACCGACCTGCCGCAGTTCGTCTTCTACGACAAGGACGGTAACAAGACCCACCATATCGATGCTGCTGAAGGCAATGCCTTCACCAAGTACTACTGGGAAATTGACAAGCACTGTCCGAACGAGGATATCCTTGTCTGGGTTGACTTCACCATCTACCACAATGATACTCTGATTGCCAACGATCATATTGGTGATTACATCTTCACTCAAGAATTGGCCAGCGTGACGGGTGGTTCCGTGAACTACTGGACGCACAGTGACTCTATCCACTGGAGCCCGGGTTCCTGGACACCTCAAAACAACTTGCCGGATTACAAGAAGGTGTTCCGTTACAATGCCTCTATCCCGAGTACCAATGCAGCTAACTCTGCTACTACCAACCACTTCCCGAACGCTTCTATGTTCTCTGGTAACACTAACGTCTATAGAGATTTGTATCTCTACTTCCTCGATGACATTGATACGGTGAAGAAACTCTTCGCTCCGTTCACCATCGCTGGTGAGTACAAGGTTGTCTATAGACTGCGTGCTACGGATAACAACAACTACTGGACGAATCCGTACTACAACCACGACCTTGGTACTAACGATTTGTTCGTTGGTGGTTCTAACCCGTTCTTGGGCAACATCACTCTGCTTGCTTGCGACTCTATCACCATTACTGTTGAGAATCCGTTCGTGCCTTCCAACACTCCTAGCGAAAATGTCGCTCCTGAGCTTGCTCCTGCACTCTCACTTGACGATGTTCCTGCTCCTGACATGGAAGTCTGGCCGAACCCGGCTCCGGCTGTCACCACAACCCTCAAGGCTCGCGTCCACAACTTGGATGGTAACGCTACGGTTACGCTGACGACTCTCACCGGTAAGCAAGTTTACGCTGGTGAAATCTATATCGACAACGATAACTACTACTTCGAGTTCAATGTGAACAGCCTCTCTGTTGGCTCTTACATCATGACTGTCCGTACTGCTACTGACATCATCACGAAGAAAGTTATTGTCACCACCCTTGCGCGGTAGTCGATAGTTTCCATAAAGCAAAGGAGTTGTGCGCACATCGCGTGCAACTCCTTTTTTTTAATTCATAATTTATAATGTATAATGGATAATTGCGAATCTTTTTCACTTTTTATAGATTACTCGCTCTCGATTTGTGTCATTATTTGATTCTCGTTTTTTTTATTCCTTCTTTGCTTAAGTTTTTCCTTTCCTACTAATTTTCCAATCTCAATTTCCGTTAGTCGGATAACAATACAATTTGAGAGCCAATAGGTCACATAAATCAAAATTGTTTCACCAATTATCCATTATCCATTATCCATTATCAATTAACTAAATATGTTTTCTTTCCTGAAGCGATACGCGGTTCGTTTAGCGGGAGTCTTCCTCCTGAACCTCCTCTATGTCGGATTGACGGTGTTCACGTTTCTGATGATTGAACCGTTCGTGAAGCTGTTGTTCCGTGGGTCGTTGGATGGATTGAGCCCGGTCTCCGCGTATGTCGTCTCCTTATTGTCTGCGGTTTTCCCCCTTGACAGCGCACGCCATTCGATTCTGGTTCTGATTCTTTTCGCGGCGTTGCTCTATTTCCTTCGGAATCTCTCTGCTTACGCTTCCCAGTGGGTGATGGCCCATGTGCGCAGCGACTTCCTCTACCAGTTGCGCAACCGTCTTTACGACAAGATGATTTCGCTGCCGTTGGGTTACTTCACCAAGGAGAGTAGGGGAGACGCGGTCACCCGGGCCGTGAATGACACACAGGAGGTGGAGTACACGGTGTTGACCTCCATCCAGAAGTTCCTCACCGATCCTATCGCGTTGCTCTGCTATTTGTCGTTTCTCTTCTTTATCGATTACCAGCTCTCGTTGTGGGCGGTCTTGTTGATGCCCCTCTCCTTCCTGATTATCGGCTTACTCTCGCACCTGCTCAAACGCTCCTCCAAGACCTATCGCCAACGGTTGGGGGTGTTGCTTGCCCATGTGGAGGAGACCCTTTCGGGACTTCGGGTAATCTACGGTTTCAACGCCCAGGAGCGAGCCTACCGCAAATTCCAGCAGCTGAACAACCAGTTCCATGAGAACCAGAAGAAGGTCTATCGACAGAGCTACTTGGCGAATCCTTTGAGCGAGTTTCTCGGGGTCGTGTCGGTCATGGTGGTGCTGGTGATCGGCGGCTCTTTAGTTCTGTCGGAACGTTCTTCGCTTTCGGCGGAGCTGTTCATCACCTACATTGCGCTCTTCACGCAGATCATCACGCCGGTGTCGAATATCTCCTCTGCCTTTGCCGATTACAAGCGCGGGGAGGCGGCGCTGGATCGAATTCGGGACTTCCTCGCCATCGAGGATCAGGTTGAAGACCGTCCCGATGCCCTTCCCGTGCCCGGCTTCTGGGATGAGGTTGCCTTCCGGGATGTCTCGTTTGCCTACGCGGACACGGATGTCCTGCATCATATCGATTTGTCGGTTCCCAAGGGGCAAACGATTGCCTTTGTGGGGTCGTCCGGCGCGGGCAAGACCACCCTTGCCGACCTGCTGATGCGGTTCTATGATGTCACGGGCGGTGAGATCCAGCTCGACGGCGTTCCCGTTGAGCGTTACCGCGTGTCGGATTACCGGGGGCTGTTCGCGCTCGTTTCCCAAGACGTGATGCTCTTCCACGACACGATTTTCCGGAACATCACGTTGGGTTGCGACGCCACGATGGAGGAGGTGGTGGAGGCTGCCAAGGCCGCCAACATCTACGACTTCGTGATGTCCCTCCCCGACGGTTTCGACCATGTGGTTGGCGACCGGGGGGTGGCGTTGTCGGGCGGACAGCGGCAGCGGGTGAGCATTGCCCGGGCTGTCTTGCGCAAAGCCCCCATCTTCGTTTTGGACGAGGCCACCTCGGCGATGGACACCGAGTCCGAGCATCTGGTGCAACAGTCCATCGAGGCGTTGTCGAAAGAGCACACGGTCGTGGTCATCGCCCACCGTCTCTCCACCATTCGCCGCGCCGACTGCATCTACGTCCTCGACGCCGGCTCCGTTGTGGAGAAGGGAACGCACGAGGAGCTGATGATACAGAAGGGAACGTACTACAAGTTAGTAGTTAGCAGTTAGTAGTTAGCAGTTAGCAGTTAGTAGTTAGTAGTTAGTAGTTAGTATTTTGTAGTTATTCCCCCTAACCCTATAACCGTGTAACCCTGTAACCGTGTAACCATAAACCTTAAACCATCATCATGTCCAAGCACAAATTAGAACGTTTCGCGGAGAACGCGACATTTAAGAATCTCTTCCAGCACACGGAATACGACCGGATAGGGAAGGAGTTTCCCTTGCGGGGGCGCTGGCGGGAGGATTATTTCCACAACGACCGGCCCATCGTGCTGGAATTGGGCTGCGGAAGGGGGGAATACACGGTGGCGATGGCCAACCGTTTTCCCGATCGCAACTACATCGGCGTTGACCGGAAGGGGGCGCGTTTGTGGCGAGGCTGCAAGGACGCGCTCGAGCAGGGTCTCGACAACGTGGCCTTCCTGAGAATCACGATCGACCACATCGGTTTGTATTTCGCGCCCGGCGAAGTCGATGAGATCTGGGTGACCTTCCCGGACCCGCAGATCAAGAAGGAGCGCAAACGGCTGGTGGGCCCGCACTTTGTCAACGACTACTACCGGCAGATTTGGCCCGCTGACGGCGGCATTCTGCACCTGAAGTCCGACAGCGACTTCCTATACGAGTACCTGCTGGAAACGGCGCAGGAGCAGCGTTGGGAACTCTTGGAAAATGTCCCTGACGTTTACGCAGGCGGCGCCGATCCGCTGCTCACCGAGGTACAGACGTTCTACGAGAAGATGTGGCTCGCGGAGGGCAAGACGATTCATTACGTGAAGTTAGCAGTTAGCAGTTAGTAGTTAGCAGTTAGTAGTTAGCAGTTAGCAGTTTTAGTGGGGTTCGTAGGCGCGTCTAATAATTATCCATTATCCATTCTCAATTATCAATTATTTTGTATCTTTGCGGGTTGAAATTTAGTCACAAACAATAAAGAAAACCAATCAATATGAAAGAAACCGTTTACAGAGCGAAACATGAGGCGTTGGGCGCCAAAATGGAAGAATTTGCCGGCTTTTACATGCCGATTCAGTACGACACCATCACCAACGAGCACCTGCAGGTGCGCAACAAGGTGGGCGTGTTCGACGTGTCCCACATGGGTGAGTTCACCGTGAAAGGCCCCAAGGCTCTGGCGTTGCTGCAGCACATCACCACGAACGATGTGGCCGCGCTGTTCCCGGGCAAGGTGCAGTACAGCTGCTTCCCGAACGGCAAGGGCGGTATCGTGGATGACCTGCTGGTCTATAACCTCCACGACGAGGATTACCTGCTGGTGGTGAACGCCGCCAACATCGACAAAGACTGGGCTTGGGTGGTTGAGCAGAACAAGGCTTTCGGCGCCGACATCGAGAACATCTCCGACAGCATCTCCCAATTGGCCGTCCAGGGTCCTCTGGCACTCAAGGCCATGCAGAAGCTGACCAGCGCGAACGTTGTGGATATGGAGTACTACACCAACCAGATCATCACCTTCGCCGGTATCGACAACATCCTCTTCTCCACCACGGGTTACACCGGCAGCGGCGGATGCGAGATCTACTTCAAGAACGAGGACGCCATGAAGATTTGGGACGCCGTCTTCGAGGCTGGTGCTGAATTCGACATCAAACCCATCGGTCTGGGTGCCCGCGACACGCTGCGTCTGGAGATGGGATTCTGCCTGTACGGTCACGAAATTGACGACACGATCTCCCCGATCGAGGCCGGTCTGGGCTGGATCACCAAATTCGTGGATGGCAAGGACTTCATCGACCGCAAGTTCATGGAAGACCTGAAGGCCAACGGCGTGACCCGCAGAATTGCCGGTTTCGAGCTGATTGACCGCGGTATTCCGAGAAACGGCTACGAGGTGTGCGACGCTGAGGGCAACGTCATCGGCGAAGTGCGTTCCGGTACCTTCGGTCCGTCCGTGAACAATGGCATCGGCACCGCGCTCATCAAGAAAGAGTTCGCGAAATCCGGCACGGAGATCTTCATCAAAGTCCGCAACCGCCTGCTGAAGGCCGTTACGGTGAAGATGCCGTTCTACAAGGCTGAGTAGTGGACTGCGTTTTTCGTAGTTGAATAAAAAAACGTCCGGGCAGGGAGCTGTCCGGACGTTTTGTTTGACGTGAGACGTGAGACGTGGGACGTGAGATGTCACACGTCATACGTCATACTTCCTCCGGACGTTTTCGGCGAGGAATTGCGCCACCTGGTCGGTGGTGAAACCCGACACGTTGAGGACGATGTCGTAGTTGCGGGCGTCGTAGCGGGAGGTGCCGGCGAAGGATTTCGTGTAGTTCTCGCGGGCTTTGTCGGTGCGTTCCATGATCTCGCGGGCACCGGCTTCGTCAACATTCTGCTTCTCCATCAGCCGTTTGACACGGCATTCAGGGTCGGCGATGATGAGCAGGCGCATGGCGTCGGGATTGTCCTTGAAGATGAGGAATCCGGTGCGCCCCACGATGATGCAGGACTCCTGGGCGGCGATTTCCTTGAGGATTTTCTCCTCCTCCTGGTACAACTGTTTCGAATCGACCTCGAACGACTCGTAAGCGATGGCGACCGTGGTGCCGAACTGCTTGTAGAACCGGCAGAAGTCGGCCCACCAGCCCGGTTTTGTCGCTTTGATCTTCTCGAGGTCCTCTTCGGAGAGGTCGTATTTTTCACGGATGGAGGCGAGGATTTCCTTGCCATAGACTTTCACACCGAGCAGTTCGCCCAGCTTTTCGGCGATCTCTTTGCCGCCGGATCCCGCCTCGCGGTTGATGGTGATGACGAAGTTGGACATGATTTTGGATTTTGGACGTGAGACGTATGATTTGAGACGTATGACGTGAGACTTTTGACTTTTGACTTTTGACTTGGAACCTAAGAAAGGTGGTGCAAAAGTACATTTTTTTTGGAATGGACAATGGGGAACCGTCGATCGGACTCAGGTGTTTGGCGAAGTAGCCCTGTGGGTAAATAATAGTGGTTGATTCGGTAGAAAAAATAAGTATTTTTGCAGCCGTGAAATTGGTTATTCGATGAGCAAGTTTTTTCCCCCTTCTCTGTTATTGTTCACGTTAGTCTTGGTGTTGGCCGGATGTGGCAAAAAGGACTCCAAGACGCAGCATTTCGACCCGGCGATTTCCGTGAAAGTCCGGATTGTGGGCGATTCCAATGCGCTGGAATATCGTAACTATGTAGGTGCGGTACGCAGCGAAAAGCAGGTTGCGCTCTCTTTCCCTTTGGGTGGCACGCTGACAGCCGTTTATGTGCACAACGGGCAACGGGTGCGAAAAGGCGACCTCATCGCAAAAGTGGATGAGACCACGGCCAAGAGCGTCCACGATGCGGCTTTGGCCACGCTCCGGCAGGCGGAAGATGGCTATCGGAGACTGAAGCAGCTTCATGAAGGTGAGGGTATCAGCGATGTGCGCTGGGTGCAGATGGAAACCGACCTTGAAAAGGCTCGGCAGTCTGAGATCTCCGCACGGAAACATTTGAAAGATTGTACACTATACGCTTCACAGGATGGTGTTGTCAGTATGGGCGATCATATCATCGGCGAGCAATTGAACCCGATGGATGTTGTCTGCCATATTGTGGACATGAACAGTTTGATAGTCGAGTTTTCCGTGCCCGAGAAGGAGATCGGACAGATTGGTATCGGAACCGTAGCTTCCGGCATCATCCCCGCCCTCGACAATTCAGAACGTTCTATTATAGTATATGACAAGTCCTTTCTTTCCAATCCGTTAGGCCATTCATACAACATCAAGGCGAAACTGTCGTCGGGTACGAATGATGTGCTGCCCGGCATGGTGGTGAAGATACGCCTTGCGCTCCAGACACCCAAGGAACAAGGCATTGTCGTTCCCTCCTCGTGCGTGCAAACCATGTCTGATGGCATGGTGGTTTGGGTGCTGCGCAATGGGAAATCCTATCGGCAGAACATCGAAGTGAGCGAGTTCGTCAAGAACGGCGTGTTGGTGACGAGCGGACTGGAATGCGGCGACACAATCGTCACCGAAGGCTATCAGAAGCTCTACAACGGGGCGCAGGTCTCTTGCAGCGTTAGACAATAACCGAGGGATATGGCGAAGAAGAGAAACATAGTGGAAGCGGCCATGAGGAACAACAATCTGGTGTTCTTCTTTATGTCCGTCATTGTGATTTTCGGTTTTATTGCGTTGCCGCAGCTCAACAAAAACGAGTTCCCGGATGTGGTCATCCGGCAAGGAGTGGTTGCGGTGGTCTATCCTGGCGCAACTGCCGAGGAGATTGAGGAGCGGGTGGCAAAACCAGTGGAGCAGTATCTGTTCACTTTCGGGGATGTCAACAAGAAAAAGACCTATTCCTACTCTAAAGACGGCATGTTGGTTGTTTTCGTCACTTTGGTGCCGGATGTCAAGGACGCGAAGATGACGTGGTCGCGAATACGGCAGGGGTTGGTGCTGTTCCGACAGACCGACCTTCCGCAGGGGGTGCTGGCCACGGCTGTGCTCGATGATTTCGGGAACGCCTCCTCGCTGCTCTTGGCTATCGAGAGCGACCAGCGGTCGTCGCGGGAACTGCGCGAATTTGCCGACCGGCTGGCCGACCGTCTCCGTACCATCACCACCATGGGCAATATCAAAATCGTGGGCGAACAGAAAGAGGAAATCGCCATCTATATGGACCCCATGCGCATGACGCAGTATGCCGTGTCGCCCTCCATGATCACCGCCGAACTGGCCGCTCACAGCTTGCGTACCATCACAGGTACTGCCGACAATGATGACGGAACTGCGATTATCCACGTCAATGTGCCCTACAGTGACATCTACGAGCTTTCGGAGCTTATCGTCTTTTCCGAACCTGCGACGGGGCAGGTGGTTCGGTTGCGCGACGTTGCGCGGTTGGAACGCCGTTATCAGGAGGATTCGAAGTACATTCTCTATTCTGACACTTCAGTTGCGGGCAACCATTGCCTTATGTTCTCCATGGAGATGCGCCCCGGCAACAACATCGTCTCTTTCGGCAAAGAAGTCAACAAGGTCATTGACGCGTTTTTGATGACAGCCCCGCCAGATATCCGGGTGCATCGCATTACCGACCTGCCAGTGGTCGTCAACAAGTCCGTGCTCTCTTTCCTGAAAGATCTCGTGGAGGCAGTTCTCATCGTGGTTTTGGTGATGCTCTTCCTCTTCCCGCTTCGCACAGCATTGGTCTCTTCTACCTCGGTTCCGGTATGTATAGCGGCTACTTGGGCGATAATGTATTTGATTGGTATTGAATTGAATACGGTGACACTGGCAGCCTTGATTGTGGTGCTCGGCATGATTGTGGACGATTCCGTAGTGGTGATTGACGGCTATTCGGATTTGTTGAATGCGGGCTACTCGCGTTGGTACTCGGCGGCGGTCTCCACCCGGAGCCTCATGACCTCCATGCTCATCGCCACCTGCTCCGTGTCGTTCATGTTTTTCCCCATGTTGAAACTGTTGAATGGTACGAATATGGGGGATTTCGTGAAACTCTTCCCTTGGACCATCTTCATCGCCTTGTCGTGCAGCTTCCTGTACGCCATCTTGGTGATTCCTTTCTTGTCGGCCAAGGTCATTAAACGCTCCCTCTCGGAGCATCGGTCCCGTTTAGAAAAAATCCAAAGTGCATTCTTTGATGCGCTGCAACGGGGCTACAAACGTTTGCTCGACCTCTGTTTTCGCCACAAAACAGCCACCATTGCGACTGCCTTGCTGTTCGTGTTGCTGGGTGTTTTCATCTTCACGCAAGTCAGAGTGCAGATGCTTCCCAAAGCCGAGCGCGACAGTTTCGCTGTGGAGATCCATCTCGCAACCGGCAGCTCTTTGACGGAGACGGCAGCCGTCGCTGATTCGCTGACGAGGATTTTGCAGGCCGACCCGCGGGTGCGTTCCGTGACCGCTTTCCTCGGCATGGCATCTCCGCGTTTCCACATGACTTACGCGCCGATGGCCGTGCCCACCGATGCATACGCCCAGTTTATCGTGCTTACCAATTCGGAAAAAGACACCAAGGCGATGATGAACGAGTATCCGCGCCGCTATGAGAACCATTTCCCGCAGGCACAGATTCGTTTCAAACAGATGGACTATCAGGTGGTAAATGCTCCGGTGGAGTATTACATCTTCGGCGACAGTTATGGTCAGATTGAGTCGTTGGGAGATTCTCTCGTCGCTTTCATGAAACAGGACCCGGATCTCTGTTTCGTGCGTTCAGACTATGACGAAACCGAGGAAATTGTGCAGGTGGATTTGAATGTGGAGGAGGCCAACCGGTTAGGGGTGACCCAAGCGCAACTATCGGTCTATCTGGCTGGTGCCCTGTCGGGAAGTGATATGGTATCACTTTGGGAAAACGATTATAACCTGCCGACGAAAATCTATACCGAAGGAGTTCACAATATTGATTATGAGCAACTTGGCGATTTGTTGGTGCCTACTGCCCATCCTGGCGTTTGGGTGCCGTTGCGGCAAGTGGCCACACTGCGCCCCGCCTTCGGTCACAACAACCTCACCCACCGCAACGGCAGACGCTGCATCACGGTGATGGCGGATGTGATGCCCAGTGCCGGCCAACTCAACCAGTTCAAGAAAATTAACAAATATATTGAAACCCTCGATCTTCCGGAGAATGTCAATATCGAGGAGGGCGGTTCCATGGCCGTCACGAAGGAGACCATGCCGTCGCTGATCAACGCCATCATCGCGGCTGTCGTGGTCATGTTCATCGTGCTCATCATCCATTATGGGAAAATCGGCATTTCGTTTCTTTCGATTTCGGTGTCGGTGCTGTGTATCTTCGGTGCCTCCTTCGGGTTGTGGCTATTCGGACAGGATCTGTCGGTGACCGCCATGTTGGGTATCATCTCCTTAATCGGCATCATCGTGCGGAATGCGATTATCATGTACGACCACGCAGGGGAACTGCTGGCGAAAGGCAACATCTCGGTGCAGGAAGCCGCCTACGAGACAGGACTGCGGCGTATGCGTCCTATCTTCCTCACTTCCGCCACGACCGCGCTCGGCGTTGTCCCGATGATCATCGCCAAAACGCTCCTTTGGGAACCGATGGGCGTGGTGATCTGCTTCGGCACCATTCTCACCTTCCCGTTGGTGGTGACGGTGCTGCCGGTGGCCTACTGCCTCGCTTTCGATGCGGGGGAACGAGACAAACGGAGACGCAATGTAATCAACAAACGTTTCCTCAAACGGTTGGATAACAGGGATGCAAGGAATGTGAGCAGGAACGTGCAGGGGAAATGAGGCGATAATTAGATAAAGGATAAAGAGATGAAAAGATCTGTAATAAGTGTTTTGTTGACGGCTTTGGTGTTTGCGGCTTCGGCGCAGGGCGGAATGTTGACCTTGGATTCATGTCTCGCTTTGGCGCGGACCAACAATGCACAATACCAATACAGCCTGTATGAAATCGAGAGGGCTCGTGAGGTGAAGGCGCAGGTCTTCACCAAGTTCTTCCCGCAGGTTTCGCTGGGTTACAACGCTTATTATGCCATGCGCCCGCTCATCGAGTACAATGTGGACGATCTCTATGACAAGGGGGATTTCGGCGAGTTTGTGGCTTCGGTGATACAGGCCTTGAATGATCCGGAGGTCGGAGGGGATGTGCCGACCGAAGTGACCGCATTGAAGAAGGGGCATGGAGTCAATGCGATGGCGATGATGCCGCTGTTTGCAGGTGGTCGCATCGTGAATGGCAACCGACTGGCCAAGGTGGGCGTTGAAGCGGCGGAACTGAAGGCTGAGGTGACGGAACGAGATGTCTTGGAGGAGGTGGAAGCCTCTTACTTTCTGGTGGTGGGACTGCAAGAGAAGGTGGCTACAGTGGCGGCGGCCTTGGCGTTGATCGACTCCCTCGACCGTGTCGTGGATAAAGCATTGGCAGCAGGCCTCATTACCCGCAGCGATAAACTGCTTGTTGCCTTGAAACGCAATGAATTAAAATCCAAAGAGATGCAATTAGAGAACGGCATCCTCCTCGCTTCGCATCTGCTGTGTCATCAAATAGGGATTTCCTATCCTGAGGACGGTCTCTTGCTGGAGAGGAAACTCGACCAAGCCGGGGAATCTGCCTGGTTGGAGGAAGGTGCTTTCTCCCGTCCCGAGAAGCGTCTTCTTGAACTGCAAGTAGAGGCGGAACGACTGTACAAGAAGATGTCGGTGGGCGAAGCTTTGCCGCAGGCCGGTGTCGGCGTGATGGCCACTTACGGGAACATCATGGACAAGGCCAAGTTCAACACATTGCTCTTTGCGCGGGTCTCGGTGCCGCTCACCCAGTGGTGGGAGACATCCCACAAAATGAAGGAACACGAATGGAAAATCCGAGAGGCTGAACTTCAGCAAAAGGAGTTGGGCGAAAAGATGCAACTTCAGGAAATGCAGGCTTACAATTTGATGGTAGAGGCGAAGTCGTTGCTGCGGTCGGATTCCGCCGCACTCGACATGGCGGAGGAAAACTACCGTCTTGCCGAATTGAACTATAAGGCCGGCATGAACACCATAACCGATGTTTTAGAGGCCAACGCACACTTACTGCAGGCCCGCAACGCCATCACTGACAGGCAAATCACCTACATTACCGCCCGCCGAAAGTATCACGATCTAACGGGCAAGTAATAACCCTATAACCCTCTAACCCCCTAACCCAATGAAATACGGCAAATTATACCTGATCCCGACCCCCATCGCGGAGGGCGCGTTTGAAACCTTTTTCCCGTCGGTGAACGCGGACGCCATCAATGAGACGGACTACTACATCGTGGAGGCGTTGCGGACGGCGCGGCGTTTCCTGCGTTACGCGGGCATCAAGAAACGCATCGACGAACTCACCTTCTTCGAGCTGAACGAGCATACGCAGGGTGTGGAGATCAACGATTTCCTGCAGCCTTGTCTGGAGGGGAAGAACGTGGGGGTGATGTCGGAAGCGGGCGTGCCTTGCGTGGCCGATCCCGGACACAAGGCGGTGGAGAAGGCCCACCAGTTGGGCATCGAGGTGGTGCCGCTTATCGGACCCAGTTCGCTGATTCTCGCGCTGATGGGCAGCGGCATGAACGGACAGAACTTTACGTTTCACGGGTACCTGCCGTCGGAGCAGTACGACCGCGAGAAAAAACTCGTGGCGATAGAGTCTGTGGCGGTGAAGACCGGTCAGACGCAGATGTTTATCGAGACGCCCTACCGCAACAACCGGATGACGGCTTCGATCTGCAACGTTTTGCAACCGGCCACGCGGGTCTGCATCGCCGCGAATCTGACGGGTGAAAATGCGCTGTTGAAGACGCAATCGGTGTCAAAATGGCGTAAATATTTCGAGAAGGAATCGAATCAATTGGGTAAAATCCCGTGTATATATCTGATTAATAGGTAAATATTTTTTTTCAAGAAAACGTGACGGGGATAACGAAAAAAGTGTATTTTTGCGCCGTCATTTTGTGATGACACGTTCATTGGAAAATGTGCTGCCATGGTGGTGGAATGGTAGACACGAGGGACTTAAAATCCCTTGCCCATTGCGGGCGTGTGGGTTCAAGTCCCACCCGTGGTACGACAAGCGGAAGTAGCTCAGTTGGTAGAGCACAACCTTGCCAAGGTTGGGGTCGCGAGTTCGAGTCTCGTTTTCCGCTCAAAGTCTTGCAAGACAATAGAAATCAGCAAATTACGGACGTAGTTTGCTGATTTTTGCGTTAAAACGACTGCTTTCTTCATATTATGCTGTTTTAAAAAGGCAAAAATATAATAATTCCGCAACCCGAGCTGAGCCCGAGTTGCGTAACCATGGTTACCGCACCAAGAATCGCAGCACCACCTCATTAAACATCTCCGGCTCCTTGTTCGCGATGAAGTGATTGCCCGGGATGATTTGGAGTTCCGATTTCGGAATTTGGGCTGCAATCAAACGGGTGTGCGAGTCCTTGATCATGTCTTTGCTGCCGGCAATGACAAGCGTGGGCGATTGAATCCGTTTCAGTTCGTCAGATTCCACATTCGGTTCGTTGACCATCAGTCCAAGCACTTCGGCATTTTTCTTGGCCTCAGAACTCTTTTTGGCGAATTGTTTTGCAATCAGATAGCCAATTTCGATGGGAATCTGAACTTTTCTCTTTACGCCAGAAGCATTCAAGTTGGCTCCGTTGAGTACTAACTTGCACACCCGCTCGGGATGCATAAGGGCAAACACCATCGCAATGTTCCCGCCATCGGAAAAGCCCAGTATGTTAGCCTTCTCAATATCATGTTGATCCATAAAACCCAGAAGGTCCTCCGCAAACTGTCTTATGGTGAAAGGTGCGTCGCCTCGTGGTGTCTGTCCGTGTCCGCGGGTGTCGATAGCGATCACGTGGAAATGCTGAGCGAAGGGTTCCATCTGATGCACAAAGTAACTGCTGTCTTCACCGTTTCCGTGAAGAAGAATCAGAGGGAAACCATCTCCTTGTTCAATATAGTAGTGTGGGATGTCCATTTTTTCTATTTACATAGTGAACTGTTTTAACACCGCAAAAATACAACTTATCTCTTACAAGCCGGTTGCGAATTCCGCAAAAACCACAAAAAAGTTTAATTAAAATTTAGTGATACCAGCCATTAAAATCCCTACTATTAAGGATGACCCATGCGACATCCCATTTTGGGCAGAAACACCAAGCACCACGATGCCGTGAAGCACACCAACGCTGAATTCCACTGGGGAACCAAGTCGGGCAAAGAATACCTCGAATTGGAACCGCGCATGACATTGCTTTCGGAAAGAGGCTACAACGAGGAAATGAAGAAATACTCCATCCGTGCCAAACTGTTTGCCTTCTTCCTGCCGCACCTGAACAATCGTTTGGCGGTGTATAAGTGGTAATTGCTATTTTTGCCGCAATAAAAAATTAACTGTTGAAGTGCAACGGAATTGCAATTATATGAACCACTTACGTCTATTTTTGGCCTTCTTCACGATGGCCGTTATGCTCTCTGCGCGTGCCCAATCACAGGAACGACAGCTTTTTGACGGCGGCATGATGGTGCACACGGGATACCTGCAGGGACACATCAGCGATATGGACTACAATGCCAAAGGGATGACTTTCGGATTGGGCGGTGTGATTCGCTTCCATCTCGGCAACCATCTCCGCTTGGGCGGCGAAGGGTATGTCTCCACCCTGCGTCAGATGAAAAACGGCAGTTATTTCCGCACTGGCTGGGGCGGTCTGTTGGTGGACACCTATTGGAAGTTCGGACGTTGGCAACCCTACGTTGGACTTACCCTCGGCGGCGGGAGGACCTCCTCGCTGCTGATGTTCGACGGCTCGTCGGAAGATTGGGTTCCCGAAATGGATGTCGTAGTGCACAACGAGACATTTTTCTGCATAGATCCCAACATCGGAGTGGAATTTGCCCTTACTCCGGCTATCCACCTCACGTTCAAAACGGACTGGCTTGTCCCGCTGCCCACTCGAGAAATGCCCTCAGGCGCACGGTTCTACCTCGGGGTGGTTTTTGCGCACTGAGGGGTACACTGTATGTCATAATCCTCCAGAAACCACCGCATTATACGGTTTGATTTGTTCTAATTGTTATTCATTGCGGAATCCTTTCTTCAAAAATTCGGCAAGAGGGATGTGAATAATACCATCATATTTGCTGGAATCCATGAAAGGAGTCATCGAAATCACGTATTTGGGGTAGTTGTCGTTAATTTTCTGAAGATTTCCAAATTCTCTTTCGAAGGTGGATTCTTCGGTGATGAGGTAGGAGGCTTGCACGTATATGGTGTCATCCCCCTTCGTTCCCACGAAGTCGATCTCTGAGGCATACATCTGCCCGACATTGACCTTATACCCCAACCGGATGAGATGCTGATAGACCAGATTTTCGACTATTTTCTCGATGTCATTGGCCCGTCTGCCTCCTACAATGAAGTTTCGCAGCCCCACATCGCCGAAATAATACTTGTCGTTACTCTCCAACAGTTTCTTTCCGTGTAGGTTATATCGGGTTACATCATGGATAAGATATGCTTCTGTGGTCGCCTTCAGATACTTTAAAATGAGGTTCTTGGAAACCTCATTTTTGTTGGAACTCATATAGTTCTGTATATTGGTTGCTGACAACGGCTTACCAATATTGTCTCCAATATATTTGATCAAATTCTCCAAAAAAGGCACATTCCGTACTTTCTTACGGCGAACGATATCCTTCACCAAAATGGTGTTATATACGCCCTGGAGATACTGCCGAACGACCTCGGGGTCATCCAGTCCCATAGGCCGCAGACCGGGCAGTCCTCCGTAATTGATATATTTTCGGAGGGCATCATCATTATCTTCCAGATTATGGAAAATCAAGAACTCATCATAGCTGAGACCTTGCACGAAAATATCAATATATCTGCCGGAAAGTAGCGTCGCCAAGTCGCTGGAAAGCGTGTCTGAATTGCTGCCGGTAAGGACGATGTCAATATCCGGCCTATCATAGTAATCCCTGAGTCCTCGTTCAAACTCATCTATTTCCTGAACCTCGTCGATAAGGATATAAGTATGCTTTCCAGTCACCTTGTGCTCCTCAATATAAGCCACCAAATCCTTGTAGTTTTGGATAAAATCGAAGGCGGTTTTTTCCTTGTCAACATAGATGACACATGCGTCTTCAAGTTGCTTCCTTTTGACAAGTTCCTTCATGACATAACTCTTGCCGACACGTCGTTGGCCTGTCAGCACAATCAGTACACCATTTCCGAGTATCTTTTCAACTTTTGAGTAGTAATTGGGTCTTGAAATCAGTTCCATAACGCAATATAATTTCTGCGCAAAAATACTAAAATTTTGTTGACTATGATGAACAAAATGAAAGATATTTAAATTTTGTTCATTATGATGAACGATTCGATGAAAAAGCGGAGCGCAGTATGGTGAGTGACGGGTGCGGTTGTCAGTCTATCATCAACACTCCTTCAGCCTCCACAGCCGCTGTGCCGCCGACAAAAATGCTCCCATCCGCCTGAATGCGAGTGGCAATTGTGGAAGGCCGTCCCATCGCCTCGCCTTGAAGGAAGGCGCAATCGGCTTCCTTTCCGAGGTGGCCGCACTGCTGGAGGTAGTAGGTCAGCGAGGCATTGGCGGTGCCGGTGGCCGACTCTTCGGGGATGTCATACAAGGGGGCAAAGTCGCGCACATGGGCGGTATAGCCGTCGTTGCCGAAAGCGAAAACGTGGAAACTCACGGCGTCGTGTTTTTGGGTGATTTCAGAAATGGCTTCCATGTTGGGTTGGAGCGATTGCAACGTGACCACATCCGGCAGCGGAATCATGATGTCGGGCAGACCGGTGGAAACCACCTGAACGGGCATCGTCGGACGATAATCCTTCACGCCCAATGCTCGGTAAATCTCTTCAGTGTCGGCAACAGTAGCCACAATACGCGGCTTCGCCATCTGCATCATCACCTTCTCGCCGGCTTCAATGTGCAGGTCGTCCACCAAAGTATGACAAAGACATTGCCCTGAGGCCATTCCTTTCTGGTGCAGCAGATAGAACGAGGCGATGGTAGCGTGTCCGCACAACTCCACCTCCGCTTTTGGGGTGAAATAGCGAATCGTGTATTCATTTTCACGGTCACGTCGAACAAAAGCGGTCTCCGAAAAGCGCAATGCAGCGGCAATGTGCTGCATCCATTCCCTGTCGGGGAATTTCTCCGTATCCAGCAGCACCACTCCGGCAGGATTTCCTCCGAAGGGCTGGTCTGAAAAGGCGTCAACGATATGGTATTTCATCGTATTTCATCGATTTTGTCCTTCACAGGCGAAAACGGGCATCTCTTTCCGATGCACTCCAGCGGCGCTCCGCAAATCAAGCATTCTTCCTGGTTCATAATATGTTTTTGCGGCAAAAATACAAAAAAAAGTCGCGACCCGAAGGCCGCGACTTTTAATTGTCGCATGGTTACTGCACCAAGAATCTCAGCACCACTTCATTAAAGAACTCCGGCTCTTTGTTCGCGATGAAGTGATTGCCGGGATGATTTGGAGTTCCGAATTTGGAATTTGGGCGGCGATCAGACGGGCGTGCGAGTCCTTGATCATGTTCTTGCTACCGGCGATGACAAGCGTGGGCGATTGAATCCGTTTCAGTTCGTCTGTGCAAAAGTATCTGGATTCAAACAATCTTCAGGAAGTCCTTGCTAAGCAACAGGCCATTCTACGGCTCTATAAGCGTGACATTGCCAAATACGACAAGAAGAACAAACTTTATATAGGAGAAATCTTCGACCTGATTCCTTCCGAGCTCAATGCGAAAAACAAGAGATTTATCCTAAAGAATCTGAACGAGAACGCAAAATTCTCACATCTTGAAAACAGCTTCATTTGGCTGAAAGAGGAAGGTGTGGCTCTGCCTGTCTATAATGTAATGTAATTTTATGTTATAAATAAATGAACATGCAAAACTAAAAAAAATGGGAGCACGATTGTCTCTTGAAAAATGTTAAAAAAGCACATCTGGTTGCCTTTTGTCGGTTTTACCTTCCTTAATATGGCGAATAATAATTTTTGTATTTTTGCGCCTTTAAAATCGCAAAAATATGAAAACGCGCATCGCAATCATCGGATACGGCAACATCGGAAAGGCCGTGGAACAGGCGGTTTTGGCTGCTGAAGACATGCAATTAGTTGGCATTTACCATCATAACGACAATTTGGACGACATCGATGCGGATGTGGCGGCTTTGTGTACGCCCACCCGCGAGGTGCCCTCATTTGCGGAGAAACTGCTCAAACGCGGTATCTCCACCGTCGATAGTTTCGACATCCACGGTCAGATTTACGACCTTCGCGAACAGCTCACCCCGCTGACCCGGGAACACAAGGCCGTGAGCGTTATCGCCGCCGGCTGGGATCCCGGTTCCGACTCCATGGTCCGCGCCCTGCTGACTGCCATCGCCCCGAAAGGACTGACTTACACGAACTTCGGTCCCGGCAGAAGCATGGGACACACGGTGGCGGCCAAGGCAATCCCGGGTGTCAAGAATGCACTTTCCATGACGATTCCGTTGGGGACCGGCATCCATCGCCGCATGGTCTATATCGAACTCGAAGAGGGCGCCGATTTCGCCACCGTGGAGAAACTGCTGCTCGCGGACGACTACTTTGCCCACGACGAGACCCACGTGATTCCCGTCCCCTCTGTGGATGCGTTAAATAACGTGGCCCACGGCGTGCATCTGGTGCGTTCGGGTGTGAGTGGAGAGACCCACAACCAGCGGTTCGAGTTCAACATGGAAATCAACAACCCCGCGCTCACCGGCCAGGTGCTGGTCGCCGTCGCCCGCGCAGCTGTGCGTATGCGTGACGAGCAACGTTTCGGGGCATACACCATGATTGAGATCCCCCCGATTTACCTTCTCCCCGGCGATACGGAACGCTTGATCAGGGAGCTGGTGTAACGAACACGTAAGCCGCTGGCCGTGAGCCGGTTGATAGTGGTTTAGACGCTATTGCGTCCTTACTTCGATACCTTTGAGAGCACAGTCCCCTTCTCGTCGATAATGACGGTGGATGTCCAGTCTTGCAGTCTTGCCGTGAACAGGGTGGGGGTGAGGCAGGATATCTCGGTGTAGATGGGCGGGGTGATGATTTCTCCCCGGCTGTCGATCAGACCGGAGTAACTGCCGACGCGGTACTCGTAATAGTCGTTGTTTTTCGCGCTTCCCACCTGCGGCTCCCCTGACTGCAGGTCGGTGTACTTTACCTCGTAGTAAAGGTTGTAGATGTCGTCGATGATGCCCTCCTGCAGGACATTTCCGTTGAAATCAATCTGTTTCTTGAAATCCCCGTCCGTATAGACGATGGCATAGTCTTTGGCCAATTCCACATTGTCGTAGAGCGGTTTGACGACCCAACGGCCTTTTTTGTCGATGACCCCGATTTTGTTGGACGAATCGGCCACGACGCAGTGTCCGTTATGGAAAACGAAATACGATAGCGGGTTCCCGCGATAGGAGAATCGGAAATCGATGGCGACATTGCCTTTGGTGTCCACGAAACCGATGAAGCCATTCTTTTCGACACCGGCCAACCCTTCCGAGAAAATCCAGGCTTTCGTGTAGGTGGTGGGCTTCACAATGACTTCGTTCGTCGCGATGTTGCAGAACCCCCGTTTCCCGTTTTTCGCAAAGAGGACGATGGGATCCTCGTCGCAGTTGCCGCAATAGTGGCACCAGTCGATGTCCTTGACAATGATTTCCTGGGTTGAGGGATTGATGATGTTGCTCATCCCGTTGTTGTAGGAGACATAACCGTCACTCGGCTCTTCCCCGTATTCGTAGCCGTACTCTTCCTCGTGATGGCACGACTTGATGATCAGGGGGACGGACACGCCCACAATCGCTGCGACGATCAAAAAGAGGACGACTCTTTTGACAAGACGATTCTCTTTCGGCTGTTCTTCAGTGGTTTCCGGCGACTCCTTCTCATTTTGGGTCTCCTGTTGAAGCGATTGTTCCGCAGCCGCTTCATTGATTTCTTCCTTGTTTTTTTCTTTCTCTTCCATAGTGAATGGTTTTTAATGATTGATTTGTCCGATGAAAACGGCGGCAAAAATATTCATTATGGAAGAACGCAAAAGCGGCGGCCCGTGGGAATTGTACGAAATGGGGGGTTAATTGTATGAAATGAAAAATGAGGCGATACGGATGACCGTGTTGCCTTATTTGACGATTCTCCACTCCCCGGGTTGGAGTGCGCCCAGACTCAGGTCGCCGATCTGAACACGGATGAGCCGTAAGGTCGGGAATCCTACCGCCGCGGTCATGTGCCGCACTTGGCGGTTTTTGCCTTCGGTGAGGGTAAGGCGAACCCAGCTGGTGGGGATGTTGGCGCGATAACGGATGGGCGGCACGCGCTCCCAGAGGTTTTCCGGGGGCAGCGCTCGCTCCGCCTTGCAGGGACGGGTGCGGTAGCCTTTGATCACGACGCCCTTCCTCAGTTGCTGCAGGGCCTCGTCGGTGATCTCCCCATCCACTTGCGCGAGATAGGTGCGCGGGTGGGCATTCTTCGGGTCCAGAAGGCGCTTGATTAGCCGTCCGTCGTCCGTCAGCAGCAGGGCGCCCTCGCTGTCGTGGTCCAGCCGTCCCGCGGCATAGACTCCAGGTGGAAATCCGAACTCGTCAAGGGCCCGGTGCCCCGCCTCGGGGGTGAACTGGCTGAGCACGCCGTAGGGTTTGTTGAAGAGGATGACCATTATTGTCGGGATTCTATTGAGGGGGCAAAGATAGGAATTTTTAGGCAATAGGCGTCTTGGTGCGTTTTCAAAATATTTTTGTATTTTTGCTGTCGGAATTATTTGAGATAAAACCGACAAAATACAATAAAAAATATGTTGGAATCAATTGATGATAAAATACTTAACTCTGTAATGAAACGCGGCAGAGGCGTTGTATTTTCAACGGAAGAGTACGCCCACTATGGGGATCCAGATGCCGTGCAGAAAGCGTTGAGTCGAATGGCACGGAAAGGAGTGCTGTTGCGTGTATGCCACGGTATCTATTGCTATCCCAAAATCGACAAAGAACTGGGATTAGGGCAGCTGTTTCCCGCCTACGAAGATATTGCACAAGTGATCGCCAAGCGAGACAAGGTTAGGATTTTCCCTGCAGGCGCGTTGGCGCAGAATATGTTGGGGTTATCCACACAGGTGCCCATGAACGTGGTGTATCTTACCGATGGCAGCAACCGTAAGGTGAATGTCAAAAACGGGCGGGGTATCCTGTTTCGCCACGTTTCACCCAAGAAACTGGCATTCAACGACAAGCTGGCTATGTTGATCACCACAGCCTTGAGAGATTTGGGGTTAAACAATGTGACCGACGAACATAAGAAACAACTGAAAACGGTGCTGGAACAACATCCCGAACCGTTTTCAACACACGATATGAAACTGATGCCTCTTTGGATTCGGAACTTAATAACGGAACTTTATGAATAATTACTTACAACTCACTGACGCACAGAAACAAATTGTGCTGACACAATGCAAAAACAAGTTGGGGTTACCTGAACAGGCCGTTGAAAAGGACTACTGGGTGACGGTTATGCTGCAACTGATCTTTGACTCCGAATTGAATGAGCACATCATTTTTAAGGGTGGCACTTCGCTGAGTAAAAACGGTAATCTGATAGAGCGTTTTTCAGAAGACATTGACTTGTCGGTGAATTATGAATATTTCGGCCTGACTGACGAGCCGACCAAAAAGCAGTTGAAAAAGTTGCGCAAGGCCTCGTCATTGTTTGTTCGTGAGGCTCTCGTCAATACCCTTGCAAGCCAAATAGAACGATATGGGTTGAAGGACCAGCTGTCTATCACGGTTGAACCGGATGGCGAAGGCGACAGCACCTATCCCGAGCCTCGGCATATTTACATTCAATACCAATCGGTGTTGCCTGTGTTTCTTGACTACATCAAGCCCACGATAACACTGGAAGTGGGTGCGCGATCACTTATGGAGCCAAGCGTGGAAATTCCAGTGAAAACGATCATTCAGGAAGCATTTCCGCAGATCAACACAGATGTGGTTTCAGTGAATGTCACTACAGCTGCACCGCAAAAGACATTCTTGGAAAAGTTGTTCCTGCTTCACGAACTCTTTTCTGTTGAACACGATACGCTTCCCGCCAAACGCCGTTCGAGACATTTGTACGATCTGAACCGTATGATGGACAGGGATTTTGCCATTGCCGCAGTCCGAGACGATGTTCTATGGGAACATATCCGGCACCACAGAGAGCGGTTCACCTCGATGCTTGGCGTGGACTATTCCGGTGACATCCGAGATCGTATCTGTTTAGTTCCGCCAGAGAAGCACATTGAAGATTGGAAAAAGGACTATCAGTATATGTGCGATTCAATGATTTATGGTGAGAAACCGACCTTCACAGAACTAATAGAGAGCATAAGGGAATTGGAGCGGAGGTTCAGGGAGCGGAGGTAATTTGTTCGCTGAGCCATTTTCGGGTGTGTTTTTGGGTGCGAAAAATGCACGGTTCATATTGTGAATTTCTGGAATTTTGCAAAAAATTCGGTGTGAATGTTTGAAATAGGCACAAAATTTTTAGAGAGAGAAAATTGTGAGTTTGATTTTTCCCTATCCCCTCCTTCCACACAGTCTTTGAACCTTGCTAACAACTCGTTTTGCAAGTTGGCACTGCATTTGAAATAGGCTTCATAATACTCTACCACACGCTCATCGCCATAGTCATTCCAATCGGGACCATTTTCAAGGAAATAGTTTTCGGCAAATTCATAATCTACACTGTCGATTTCACCAAAGGCGTTGTAAACGTCTCTTTCCTCGTGTGAACAAATGTTTTGCCAACAGATTGGAAGATTCTAGTGGCAAAATCCAAAGAATATAACTTTGTCCTGTTTCTTTCCCGGTTTAAACGAACGTAGAGACGTTGCACGCAACGTCTCTACAGGTTTTTTGCGGAGAGAGAGGGATTCGAACCCCCGGAGGTGTTACCCTCAACGGTTTTCAAGACCGCCGCAATCGACCGCTCTGCCATCTCTCCGAATCGGGCGGCAAAAGTACACTTTTTTTGGAAACAGATGTGTGTTTTTTTGGGCTTTTGACTTTTAGCTTTTAGCTTTTGGCTTACTGTGTTTCGTATTATTCAGATAATCAGTTGATTGCTAATAGCTAACAGCCAATAGCCGATGGCCGAAATCAACGTTTTTTGGTGATAAAGCCCGCCTCGGAAATGTCGTAAACGCCGGATAAATCGAAGCAGTTTCGGATGTTTTCCTCGGTCAGGACCGCATTTCCGTCGCCGAATTGGAGCACGTTCCCGCTCTTGAGCAGCAACACCTGCTTGGAGTAGGCTTTGGCAATCGGCAGGTCGTGCAGGATGATGAGGACGGTGGTGTTTGAACTCTCATTCAGCTCCTGCAGGATGTCCATGATCTCGAATTTGTGGGTGACGTCGATGTTCGACAGCGGCTCGTCCAACAGCATGATGCCGGTCTGCTGGGCCATGGCGCGGGCGATCATCACCCGCTGCCGTTCGCCGCCGCTTAGCGACTGCAACAACGTGTCTCTGTAGTGCCAGACGTTGCACTTTTGCAGCATCGCCTCCACAACCTCTTTGTCCTCAGGACGTTGCATCTCCCATGGGGTCTGGTAGGGATTGCGCCCCAACATCACGTAGTCGAAAACGGAGATGTCGAACACGATGTCCTGATACTGCGGCACGTAAGCAATCTCGCGGGCCAACTCGGTTTTCTTGTAGTCTGAAAGGCTTTTCCCGTGCAGTTTAACCACCCCGTCACTGGGCTGCAGTAACCCGACAATGCACTTCAGCAACGTGGTCTTTCCCGACCCGTTCGGCCCCAGGATCGAGCAGAAGTCGCCCTGTCGGAAAGTTAGCGACAGGTTGTGGAAGATGACTTTTTTGTCGTATCCGAATGTCAGATTGTTTATGCTGATGGAATCCATTGTTTTGTTGTTTGAGACCCCACACTGCGGCTTGCGCCTTGTGTGGGGTTATTAGCACTTCGTGCGTCTTGTCCCTTCGGGACTGCTTAAGGAATACCTTTTATAATATATATTTTCTGTTCGTATCTATTCTATTGCCTCTTGCCTTTTGCCTAATATTATTCGAAATAATGCCGCAGTTCTTCCGCGCCGAAAATGTGAAGCGTGCTCTTCCCGGACGGCGAGAGGGTGGGCATGTCGCTCTCGAACAGCTTGCGGATCAGGGCTTTGACTTCCTCTTGCGTGGCGGGAACGCGCTGTTTGCTGCGTTTCTGTCGGGCCATGCTCTGCGCTATTCCGGAGATCTTGTCGCCCTTGTGGATTACTTGGTTGGTCTGGTAGGTGGTCAGCACATTTTCGATAAGGGCTTGCACGTCACCCTCTTCCTCTTCGTCGTTGGGGGTGGCGTTGACGGCGAGGTGGGTGCTGTCCATCTGCTCCAGCTCGTATCCTAACCGCAGGAAATCCTCCTTGAGCGAGACGGCCAAGTCGGTTTGGGCGGCGGTGAGGGTGATGGTTTGCGGGAACAGACTCTGCTGCGGATGTATCGGGGTGTTTTTCAGTGCGTTGACGTAGGTGTCGTACAGGATGCGCTCCTGCACGTTGGGGAGGTCGGCCGTCATCACCTGACCGTTCAGCTCAAAGAAGAGATAGCGGTTCTGGAAGACGAAAAACGGGATGATTTCGGGCAGTTCGAGCTCATTGTGTTCGGTTTCGGGCTGGAAATCCACCGTCTGCTGTTCCTCTTTCGGGTATTCCACCTTCTCCACGTTCAGCTCCTTCAGGAAGTTCTCCCAATCGTTGGAAGTGGGTGTCTCGCGACGGAAACCACCGCCGCCGAACTGTTGGAAGGGGGAACTGTGCTTCTTTTCCGGCACTTTGTCGAAGGGGTTGTAACTCGGATTTGACGAATAGACGGGCGGTTTGACCTCCACACCCTCCGGTTTTTGCGTGACAATGTCGGGGAACGAGTCGTCGAAGTCGATCATCGGGGTGAGCGACATGGTGCCGAGGGATTTCTTCACTGTGGAGTTCAGAAATCCGAAGATGAGCCGGTCATCTTGCAGTTTGACCTCCACTTTGGTGGGGCTGACGTTGACATCGATGGTGGAGGGGTCGATTTCGATGGCGATGAAGTAGGAGGGGTGCGAGCCTTGCGGGATGAGGTCGGCGTAGGCCTTCTCGACCGCGAAGTTAAGCAAGCTGTGGCGCACATACCGCTGGTTGATAAACATATACTGCTCGCTCTTCTTTTTGGCGTTCTCGGGCTTGGCGATGAAGCCGGTGATCCGCATCAGCTCGTGGTCGAGTTCCACAGGGAAGAGCTTGTCGTTGAGGTGCTGCCCGAAAATGTTGACGATGCGCTGCCGCATGTTGGAGGCGGGCAGCATCAGCACCATCCGGCCGTTGTTATAGTATTGGAAGGCGATGTCGTGGTGGATGAGGGCGACGCGGTAGAGTTCCTCCTCGATGTGGGTGAGTTCCACCTTGTCGGACTTGAGGAAGTTGCGGCGGGCGGGCACGTTGAAGAAGAGGTTTTTCACGGCGATGGAGGTTCCGTCGCTGGCCGTGATGGGCGCATGTTCCTTGATTTCCGCCCCTTCGATGAGGACGAGGGTGCCCATTTCATCCGCTGCGGGCTTGGTTTTGAGTTCCACGTGTGCGATGGCCGCGATGGAGGCAAGTGCCTCGCCGCGGAAACCTTTGGTGCAGATGTGGAACAGGTCGTCGGCCTTGCGCAGTTTGGAGGTGGCGTGCCGCTCGAAGCAGAGCCGTGCGTCGTTGAACGACATGCCCTTGCCGTTGTCTATCACCTGGATGAGGGTCTTGCCGGCATCCTTCACCACCAGTTGGATGTTGGTCGCACCCGCGTCGATGGCGTTCTCCAGCAATTCCTTCACCACGGAGGCGGGACGTTGTACCACTTCACCCGCCGCGATCTGGTTCGCCACCGCATCGGGCAGCAGTCGGATAATGTCTTCCATTAGGTTATAGGTTAGTAGGTTAGAAGATTAGGGGTTAAAAGAATTTCCAGAGTACGAGGGCGAGCACGATCACGAAGAAAATCATGAAAAGGATGGTTATCGAGGAGTTGTTCTTTTTCTCGCCAGTGTGGTTACGCTTGCTTTGCCACTCGTCGTGGAGGTTGCGGGCGAAGTCTTTGCGAGCGTCGCCGGTGGATTCCTCCTTTTTCGGGTCGTAGTAGCGGGGTTTGTAATTGAACTGACGGGGTTCCCGGTTGTTGAAAAATGTGAATGCCATAATCGTATAATT